>CAZXCE010000828.1:0-3408 GCA_964639175.1 uncultured Clostridia bacterium | reverse complement strand
GATCCAGATACAAAATGTCGCATTCAACCTCTTCAATCAATTCATTGGCATCACGGTTGTGGACTTCGCATCCTGAAACATGATTTACAAGCTCTAAAGGCTTGAGTGTTAATGGTTTCAAGGCTGTTTTTTTGAATTTCTTCAGAAAAGCTTCATAGACACAGGCGGTGTTGGCTACTTGATCAATGGCTTCAATTAAGGAACAGAGCAAATAGAAATATTCTTGTTCTGTGATTGTCTGATCCGACTTCCAGATCTCAAGTGCTTGTCGAATAGCATCAGTTTTCTCTGCATTTTCCCTGGTGTAGTAGAGGCGGTTCCCATCAGGTGAATAGTTTTGAGCGATAAACCCTGATGCACCAGAAAGACGATTGACATAATCAAGTACCGCTTTTAGAGGTTCATCAAAAAGGGAATCGGCTGGTCGGGAGTTAACATCAAACTGCTGGCGAAGCTTTTCAAAAGCTGGATCGTGATTGATTTCCAGATATGCTTTATTGAGCACATAGGCATAATATTGAAGATCATTGGCAACGATCCTCAGTCCTAATTTTTTGAAATGTCGGCCCACAGCTCCAGTCCCGGCAAACATATCGCACACCGTCTGTTCTGTCCCATCCGAGATTTCCCGAAAGACTTGTTCAAGAAAGGGAAGTAAGCTCAATTTTGAGCCGATGTAATTCATAGTTATGTAGGTTCCAAATCAGAAGTATTTTTCTTTGTGGATTTCCGTTTTCCATTTCGATCTCCACGAGGGGCGCCTCGTGAGGGTAACGGAGGAAGTGCCAGCGAGCTGTGTTCATTGATGAGCGACCGCATCAATTGTGAAATGGAAATCCCCCGCTGATCGGCCTCAGCGCGAATTTGTTGATATTCAATTGCGGTCACATAGAGTGTGATACTTTTCAGGTTATCGTTTCGCACGGCAATGTATAATACAAAGTACTGCACTTTGTAAACGGAAAATTACTGTGTATTGGTTGGGTTTTGATCGAATAAAGTGTCTAAACTGTATCAATATCAAACTATTCCTTAAAGGAAACAAAAGAGTTCCTGTTGCTTAAAAACTATGTTTCAAGCTGTAATTTTTGATCTTGATGGATTGTTGATTGACTCTGAACCGCTCTGGCGGGATACGGAAGTCAAAGTCTTCGGAGCGCTTGGCCTTCCGATTACCCACCAGGATTGCGAACAGACGATTGGCCTGCGGGTTGATGAGTTTGTTCGCTACTGGTATGACCGATTTCCCTGGAAGGGCAAGTCGCTCCAGATTGTTGAGCAGGAAATTGTTGAGGAAATGATTTTTTGCATCCGGCAGCGTGGGGTACCGAAGGCGGGTGTTGAAAGAATTTTTAACTTCTTTGCTGAGAAGCAGTTACCAATGGCCGTTGCTTCCTCGTCATATGTGCGGATTATCGAAGCCGCTCTGGAAACGCTGGGATTGCTCCCCCACATTACCTTGTTTCACTCAGCCGAGCACGAGACCTTTGGCAAACCTCATCCAGCGGTGTATCTGACCACCGCCCGGAAACTCAATGTTGATCCGGCGCGGTGTCTGGCATTTGAAGACTCTCCAATGGGGGTTCAATCCGCAAAGAGTGCCGGGCTGACCTGTGTCTGCATCCCCGATTCAATCGTGGACCAGACCAAACTCAGTCAGGCCGATTTGCTCCTGGAATCACTTGAAACCTTTGATGAGGAACATTTGACGGCACTCTCGGCGAAGACGGCAGGCTGAAAAAACCAGGGCTGAGGGCTAGGGGATGAGGGATGAGGGATGAGGGATGAACGAAAACCAGTTCTTCAGCTCGAAAATCTTTAGCCCTCAGCCCCAAGCCCTGAACCCCAAGCCCGATGTCTTCATCCCTCAGCCCTGTTTTTTCATGGTCCCGGTTTCCATCAATCGGAGATGCCAGTCAAAAGCGTGCCTGAGATCGAGTGGGGTATGTTTGCCTGGAGCCTGACGCCGGGCCAGTTCAAGGTAGTCACGCAATTCGTCGCGATAGTCCGGGTGAACACACTTGTCAATGATGGTTTGGGCCCGGCGATATGGCGCCAGTCCGCGCAAATCAGCCAGACCCTGTTCAGACACAACGATTTGGGTTGAATGTTCAGTGTGATCCGTATGCGACACCATTGGCACAAAGGCTGAAATCGCACCACGTTTGGCCACCGATGGAGTCATAAAGATCGAGATATAGGCGTTGCGGGTAAAATCGCCGCTGCCGCCAATGCCGTTCATCATCTTGCTGCCCATGACGTGGGTGGAATTGACGTTTCCGAAAATATCAACTTCAAGCGCCGTATTCATCGAAATGATGCCCATGCGGCGGATGACTTCCGGATTGTTTGAAATTTCCTGCGGGCGGATGATGAATTTCTGCCGTAACTCGTTGATTTCACGATAAAAGCGCTCTTCACCCGCACGTGAAAAGGTTAGTGCGCAGGTTGAGGCACAATCCAGCTTGTCGGCATCCAGCAAATCAAAAATCGAATCCTGAATGACCTCGGTATACATCTGAATCCGGGAAACATGTTTGCTCCGGGCCATTTGAGCAAGCACCGCGTTGGCCACGTTTCCGACGCCAGACTGAAAAGGAAGGTAAGATTTGGGGATGCGGCCTTTGCGGATTTCGTGCTGGAGAAATTCGAGCACATGGTTGGCAATTCGAATACAGGTTTCATCCGCTGGTTTAAAGTCGTGCTGTTCGTCAGGGGTGTTGGTGAGGACGATGCCGGCTATTTTTTCAGGCGGGCAGTAGACGTAAGGCACTCCGATCCGGTCATCCACGTTGGTGATGTGGATGGGCCTGCCGTGTGGCGGAAGTTCCGGCATGTAAATGTCGTGAAATCCTTTGAGTTCAAGCGGATGGTGTTCGTTGAGTTCGATATAGACCTTCCAGGCATAGTGAATGAAGGTCGGACTCATCCCGGATGACGTCGTGAGATAGATGCGCCCATCTTCGGTCACATCTACGGCTTCGACAATGGCCACATCAATCGGTTCCAGAAAACCGTGCTCGATATAGAGTGGGACGTGGCTGAGGTGCATGTCGAGAAATTCAATGTCCCCACGGTTGACTCGGTCTCGAACGTCTGGTGTGGATTGGAAGGGAAGTCGTTTTTTCATGGCGCCAGTACGCGCCAAAACGCCATCCATCATTTCACCAGTGGAGGCACCGGTATAGAGATTGAATGAAAATTCCTTACCGGCTTTTGATTCTTCTTCAATGCGTTTGGCAAAAGCACCAGGAATCAGTTTGGGATAGGCAGTGGTAAAACCACTCGTGCCAATCGTGCTTTTGGCTGGAAGTTGTGCCGCCACATCTTCTGCCGACATAAGCTTTGACTGTACAAACGAGTTGTACCTGCGCATAAAAATCAATCCTTTGTCTGAGAGTGTTCACC
>CAZXCE010000827.1:0-3424 GCA_964639175.1 uncultured Clostridia bacterium | reverse complement strand
ACCCGGAACCCGGAACCCGGAACCCGGAACCCGGAACCCGGAACCCGGAACCCGCTACTCACTCTTCTCCACCTGTTCGACCAGATCCAGGATCTCGTCAAACTGATAATTTCTGACCATGGCGGTCAATTCAACTGCCAGTTCCGGGTTGAGATGGCGGATGGCTTCAATCAACCGGGTTGCGGCTTCAGTGTCACCAATGGTCAGGGCATGCGAGAGCTTCTGGATTTCAACCAGCGGCAACCGGGCCAGATCATCTACCCTGATTTCACCCGAAGCTGGGGTTGATAACGGTGCCGTCTCTCCTTCGGAGTCAAACACATAGGTGATTCCAAGGTGGTGAGCCATTTTGTCAAAGGCTTCATTTTCACGAAATGGCTTGGGGAGAAAGTCATCGCATCCAGCAGCAAAAATCGCTTCCCGGTCATGCTCAAACACGCTGGCTGAGAGGGCAATGATTTTTCGGTGAAATTGCCCATTCGTTGCGGCAAGTTTTCGGTTTGATTCCTGTTCCTGTTCACGGATTTTCCGTGTTGCCTCATAGCCATCCATCACCGGCATGCGAATATCCATCCAGATCAGATGCGGGTTCCACTCGGCGGCCATCTCAACCGCCTCTTTTCCATTGACGGCCTCGCGAAGCTGGAAACCAATGGGTATCAATAATTTGAGCAGAAGCGCCCGGTTTTCGAATTTGTCATCTACCACCAGGACTCGATACGGAGGGCTCCCTGGCGCCAGCCCGATCACCCGTCGTTCTTCATTTCTCACCAGTTCGCCCGACACACGTTCCAGTTCAACGGCAAAAGAAAATACCGAGCCTTTGCCATAGGTGCTGCGGACGGTGATTTCTCCGCCCATCAACCTGGCAAAATTAGAACTAATGGCCAGCCCGAGGCCCGTTCCTTCAGCCGATTTCTGGCCGCTCCGAGTCTGGACAAACGGTTCAAAGAGCTTTGAAAGCTCTTCAGAGGCAATCCCGACACCGGTATCCTGAACCTCAAAATGGGTCATGCCTCCGCTCCATCGAGCCCGGAGCGTAATCCCGCCCGACTCGGTAAATTTGACGGCATTGCCCAGCAGGTTGATCAGGATTTGCCGGAGCTTTCCTTCATCCCCATGCACAAATTGCGGCACAGACGGATCAACTTCAAAGCACAACATCAGATTTTTTGCCTGTGTGCGAACCCGAAACATCTCCTGCAGGGTTTGGAGCAATTTTTGAAGGTCAAACGGCTGTTCGGAAAGGGTGATTTTCCCGACTTCGATTTTTGAAATTGAAAGCACATCGTTGATCAGTCCCAGCAGGTGTTCACCACTGCGCAGGATAATACTCAGGTTTTCCTGGTCTTCATGATCACGGAGCGGACGGCGCTGCATAATCTGCACAAATCCGAGAATGGCATTGAGCGGTGTGCGCAATTCGTGGCTCATATTGGCCAGAAACGTACTTTTTGCCCGGTTGGCATCGAGGGCTTTTTTCTCAGATTGAATGGCATCTTCTTTGGCTGTCAGGGCCTGACGCTCGGAAAGTTGAAGTTTCTCAACAGTTTCCGCCAGTTCAGTCGCTTTGCGTTGAATTTCATGCTCTGAGTGTTTGAGTTGATCAATCGTTTCTGCCAGGCGGGCGGTGCGTTCCCTGACTTTGGCTTCCAGTTCTTCATTATGACGCTTGAGGGAGTTGAGCCTGAGCCGGACACCTCCGACCACCAGCCCCAGAATTGATCCAAAAAACAAGAGGTACGCCCAGGTGGTCTGATAGAAATATGGCTTGAGCGTAAATTTCAGGACATCTCCAGTTTCATTCCAGAGACCGTCATTGTTGCAGGCCCGGACCCGAAACTGATAAGCACGCGGCGGCAGATTGGTATAATAGGCCCGGGTCAGAGTACCCGCCTCAACCCAATCGCGATCATAGCCTTCCAGCCAGTATTGAAACCGGACTTTTTCAGGTGCGGCAAAACTCAATCCGGCAAAATGGAATTCAAACTTGTTTTTTCCAGGGCTTAGCACCAGTGAGTCAGCCCGCTCAACTGGCTGCAAATCAACAATAAATTTTTCAATGATGACGGGCGGCGGGGTTTCATTGAGCTTGATGCTGGCTGGATTGACCATACTGACACCGCCAGTGGTGGGAAACCACAACCGGCCATCGTGCGCCTTAAACCCGGCGGGATACGCCGCCGCTGTACATTGACTGCTGGCCATTCCATCCGATTTCCCATAGGCAAGAATAGGTAACTGACTGATTTTTTTGTCCAAATAGTCCGCGAGGGCCTGACGGTTGATAGAAAACACTCCGCGGCTGCCACTTCCCCACAGCCGACCCAGATTGTCTTCCAGAATTTGGAAAACAGCATCATTGATCAACCCATCTTTTGAATTGATGCTGGTAAACTTTCCATCCCGATAGCGTGAGATACCAGCATTCGTTGCAATCCACATCACACCATCAGCGTCTTCATGAAATGACCATACCTGGTCGCTCGCCAGCCCATCTTTGGTGGTCAGGGTCGAATATTTCCCATCTTTCACACAGGTCACGCCGCCGCCAAAGGTACTGATCCAAAGCGTATGATCGTGTGCCTCATAAATTGCAAAAATGACATTGCGGGCCAGCCCGTTTTCAGTCGTGATCGAAGTAAACACCCCATCCCGATACCGATTGATCCCGCCGCCATACGTGCCAACCCAGAGGGTTCCCTCGTGATCAACGCACAAGGCGCGGATCGTATTGTGGTTGAGCCCGTTTGCCGTGGTGTACACCGTAAATTTGCCGTCACGAAAACGACATAACCCGCCAACATCCGTTCCAACCCAGAGATTGCCTTCTTTGTCTTCACACAGTGCCCGGACAATATTGCGGCCCAGGCCATTCTGGGTAGTGTAGGCCCGCCAGACGCCGTTTTCATAACAATTGAGCCCACCGCCAATCGTGCCAACCCATATCCGGTGCTGGCTGTCTTCAAAAATGGCCCGGGTATCGTTGCTTGATAAGCCTTCTTTGGTGCCAAAGGTGGTGAGCTTCCCATCCTTAAACCTCACCAGCCCGCCATCGGTTCCAGCCCAGAGATTGCCTTCGCGATCTTCCCATAATGCCCGAACGACATTGTTGGGCAGGTCTTCTTTCATGGTGAAAACCGAAAGTTTACCGTTGCTAAACCGTAAGAGCCCGCTGCCCCCGCTCCCAATCCAGAAATTGCCGTCCCGGTCTTCCAAAAAGGAGAGGATTGGATCACTCAAAACACCACTGGTCACATTGAGCGTTTCGAGTTTGTCGTCTTTGAATGAGCACAGACCACCTCGACCGGTACCAATCCACAGCACCCCGTCACGAGTTTCAAACAAAGATAAAAGCGAATTATCGGCCAGTCCTTCGCGGGTGGTATACACCGTGATTTTGCCATTGTGGATCCGATTGAGC
>CAZXCE010000826.1:0-3434 GCA_964639175.1 uncultured Clostridia bacterium | reverse complement strand
CAAGTCAGTACCACCCGCGTGAGCGGGTGGGTTGCCAATGAGAGGAATCTCTACTTTTGGCAAATGGTTAACTCCGATAATGTCGAATGAAGAATGAAGAATGAAGAATGTACTGGATGTTTAGTGCTTTGTAAGCAATATTTTCCAAGAACCAGGAATCAAGCATCAAGAACCAAGAGCGAAGAACCAAGCACCAAGCACCAAGCACCGATCAATTTCTAATTCTCAATTCTCAATTCTTCATTCTTCATTCTTCATTCTCAATTCTTCATTCTTCATTCTTCATTCTTCATTCATTTTATGCCGCAGTTTCCATTGTTTTCGAAAATGAAGTGGTTCTGGTCTGGGACTTCAGGCAAAACGATTGCCATCCTGATGCACGAACAGGACCGCAATGCGGATCGGTTTCAATGGGCTATCAGTTATCTGGCAGAAGTATGGGAAGAAGACGGCCATCGAGTCCAGTTTGTGTTCGGAGTCAACAAATTCGTTCCGGCTGATCTGGCAATTCTTCACGTAGACCTGTCGGTGGTCCCAGATGAGTACATCGAATTTGGTCGCCAGTACCCAGTTACACTCAATGGTGAAATCAAAGACATTCGCAAATCAGTCATCAGCAAAAATCTGGTTCGCCCAGGTGACTCATATGCGGGTCCGGTCATGATCAAATCAGATTTGAACTACGGTGGCTTTCCCGAACGACGGCTTGCGGGGAAAGTAGCGGAGGCTTCTCAAACCGGGATTGATTCCCCAATGGATTATCAGCGACTTGAGAACCTTCAGGCGGTTCCTGAAGCAGTCTGGAATTCCCCTGACCTGGTGGTGGAAAAATTCCTACCGGAAATGGATGGAGCGTTTTATTGTATCCGCAACTACATTTTTCTCGGTGACCAGGCCAACTGCACCCGACGTTTTTCACGGCATCCAATCGTCAACAGCCAGACCCAAACCCGAAGTGAGGACATTGAGCCCCATCCTGAAATTGTTGGGCTCCGGCACAAACTTGGATTTGACTACGGCAAATTTGACTACGTCATTCACAATGGTCAGCCGATTTTGCTTGATGCCAACAAAACCACGGGTGCCGCCACCCGGTCAAAAAAGTCTCCGGTTCAAGCCCATCGGCAAATGCGGGCCAGAGGGTTGTATGAATTCTTTGAGCGAAGAACCAATAGTGCAAACGAAACGACCAGTCGCAGGCAACGCTGAACCCTGAACCCCGAAACCACCTTCCATGCTTTCCATCCTTCAATCCCACCTGGCTGCCTTTGATGACGCCGCCTTTGAAGCCCTTGCCAATAAAGGACTGGTGCGGCGGGCGCGCAAGGATTTGCAAAGCGGTGTCCTGCCTGACGTGGTGGCTGATACCGAACAGGAACTTGTTCTCCGGGTTGCCGAAGCAACCGTGACCCTGACCGAACAAGGTCCCCAGAAAGCCCGCTGTACCTGCCCCGCCGTTGACATCTGCCGCCACATCCTCATGGCTTGCTTTTGGGTGAAAAATTCACCCGTTCCAGCGCCTGAAGTGACTCCGGCTCAAGCTGAGCCAGTACAGCCACCAGCGACAATCACCAGTGAAGCCACAAGCGATGATTTTGCGCTGGCAACCGATCAGTTGCTGGCGGTGTCGCTGGAGGCGCTCACCCGCTGGGCTGGGAAAACAGTTCTCAAACAGGCGCGGAGTGCCTTGCTTTCAAATCCCAAACTCGAAACTTCACATCTGGGAGCGATGGTTTTTCAGATTCCCGATTTCAATGTGACCTGCCGGTATTTTTCGCAGACGGGCCTCACGGGGATGCTGTGTTCCTGCAAGGCGCGCGAAGTGTGCTTTCACCGGGTCCTGGCCGTGCTGCTCTTCCAACAAAGTCATGGGAAACCACTCGATGAAATGGGTTCGTCACCACCAACACTCAAAGCATCGAATGAAACACCACGCAGCCAGGCTGATATTCTGAGCGCTGCCCAGAAATTCCTTGAAGAAATTGTCGCCATTGGATTGTGTCATCTGACCGAAACTACCCAACAACGACTGGCGACACTGGCCATCTCGGCGACCGGGGTTCACCTGCCACGACTGGCGCTTGGGTTGCGCACCCTTTCAAGTGAAGTTGGCCTGCAACTCCAGCGCAACGCCCGTGCCGACCTGCATCGCTTTTTTTTGATCCTGGCCCAAACCCATGCCTTGTGCCGGGCACTGGCCTACACAGATGAAAGCCACTCCCGAAGTGACCTGATTGGCCAGCATCGGACCGTCTATCACGAAGTCGGCACGCTGGATCTCACCGGCGTTGGCGCCTACGCCTGGGAAACTCCGTCAGGCTATGCCGGGTTGACCGTGCTCTTTTGGGACAATGCTTCCGGCCAGTGGCACACCTGGTCCGAAGCTCGCCCGGGTTTTCAAGGTGTCGAGTTTGACCCACAGGCCCGGTATCTGCAGGAAGGTCCGTGGCAGGGTATGCTCAATCCAGCCCAGGCGTCACAGCATCGGTTCGCGCTCTTCCACAGCCGCCGGAACTCACAATTTCGACTCTCGGGCAGTTCTCAGAGTCAAGCCGTCCTCAAAAAGATGACCAACCCAAGAGAATTACAGTTTGGGTCCAGGGTGTTTTCGAATTGGAATCAACTCAGGGCCTACGCAACCACCATCTGGCCGATGGGACTGACGGAGCCAAATCCGAACGCCGGTCTGGTTGTCATTCAACCAGCAAGCTGGGGCGAACGCTGGTTTGATGAGACCGAACAGGCCCTTTTCTGGGAATTGTTTGATGATACAGGGGATGAAATTCCACTCGTGGTTCCTTATCGAAAACTGGATCAGCCGCGAATCAACCAGCTTGAAGCACTATCACCAACCACCACAGCCAGTTGGGGCGTTGTGGTTCGGCTGGAACTGCACCGCTCACGTTTGGTGCTCTCGCCGATTTCCCTGCTCAGGTTGCCAGATGGCGATTCCCCAACAGTTGTCAATCTTGGGCTCACCGAAACCACCAGCCAGCCGACCCGCAACCTTCCAAAGAAAGAAACAGGGAGCGCCATTGAATCAGAATTGGAAGTTGAATTTGAACCTGGAATTGAGGTTGCAGATGACGTTCAATCCCCAATTTCTGGCTGGCTTCAAGCGCTGACTGACACGCTCCAATCACTGGCTGAATCAGGGAGCGCAACCCTGTTTTCATCGCATGCCACAACCCTGACAACACTTGCCAAACACTTTGAAAGTATTGGAATGACATCAGTTACCAGAACAATCACACCAGTGCTGGACGTGCCCTCATCACGTCCGGGCGCGATTTTGCAAGCACGGTATGTCGGCCAGCTTTGCCTCGAAGCCGAGCGAAAAGTGCGACTGGCGCCATCGTGTCTGTCCCCTCCATCATAAGCACCAGGATAAGAAAACCCGTGTCCTTTCCGTTGGCATTGAATGACGTTTTTAT
>CAZXCE010000825.1:0-3435 GCA_964639175.1 uncultured Clostridia bacterium | reverse complement strand
ATTCCGTTTCACCGCAATTTTGAAGAAGTAAATTTACGGTTTTATGTGCGACACAAAGGCCCTGAAGGCTGGCGGCGTGGGGTGGCCTTCATTAAAGAAATTGTGCCGCGCTTTGCCATCGCGGCGGTCGCTCGGGGGGTGTACAACGAAAATTACGTGTCGCTGCCGATGCGACACACTCTGGAACTCGAAGGCGACTGTTTTCCAACAACCGGTGGCACGGTTGAGTATGGGTGGCGGTTTCAAGGTCAGTGGCACTCCATGAAAGCAATCGCCAGCGGCGCCCCAGGTCCGTTACAGGCCGGATCAGAAGCTGAGTTTATTACTGAACACTATTGGGGATATGCGGCCCAGGTTGATGGCGGCTGTGTGGAATATCGGGTTGAGCACCCACCCTGGAGGGTTTGGTCGGTTCGTGAGTGGAATCTGGTGTGTGATGCGGTGGCGCTGTATGGGCCGGAATTTGGCCAGGTGCTGACCCAACCACCAAGCTCGGCGTTTCTGGCGGCAGGTTCAGAAATAACGGTACGGAAAGGAATCCGGCTGTATTGAAGCTCAGGACGAGCAAAAGTGGGGATTGAAAGTGGTAGGACTTGTAAATGAAGTCAAAATGAGGCCATCACAAAAATAAAAAAGTCACAAGCAAAAACAACTTTCAATACAGCCGGACAAAATGAAGGAATGACAAACTTTCGCGAAATATCCTGCTTACGCGGAGCGAGATGTTATCGTTTTGGTGAGCTGGTGGTGTATCCAGTTTGGGGCTTTCGGACTGATCGCCCGTGCTGAAGCACCTCAACTCTGATTTTTTGCCGCCCAAATTTTACTGCCTCAGATTTGGATGGCACGAAAACATCTATTTTATTCCCCCTGATCTTACTGCCAGTATCGGCAACGTGGTAAATGCCGGAATATTTCCCGGCGTGGATCTTTACCACGGACCCTAATGGCAGGACTCGAACATCCGCTGCAATCATTCCACGTTCAGTTGGCTTTCCGGTTGCCGTTCGCCCTTTCAGGCAATAGGCCGTTGCGGTAAAGGCTTCAGCCGGCTGTGGAATCAAGGTATTGGTGTTCAAGTTATTTGAAGAATTGCGGTTTTGGTTGGCAGAAGCGCCAGTGTTTCGGTTGGTGGTTTGAGACGGATTTTTGCTGTTTTTTCCCTGCTTTTGACCAAGTGCGGTCACATAGCCAGAGCCAAGTGCAGCCAGCGCCAAAATCATCACAGCCGAGATAACTCGCGTTACCTTTGATGCGGGAAGTTGGTTTGTTACCCGTGGTTCAAATCGGCCCATTGAAAAACCTCCTTGTCTGCCTTAGCCAATATCCTATATCGGCATAGCATCGTGATCACCATAAGCATGCTTCTTCTACCTTAGACTTCCAATCAGATTGGATTCCCTGGCACACATCATCACGCAACATCCAGAAACCGGGTGTTTCATCATGTGTATTGAGAAGTTTTATGCTTACAGCTTGAGTGGTCGAATAGGATATGTGCGAAAGTCCAGGCATTATAGCAGATGTGTCAAGTCTTGCTTCTTGGGGTGGTATCGGGAGAGGGGTTTAATTTCCAGCCGAAGTATATTGAAATCAAAAGGATGAGCGCTGATATCAGGCAAGCCATGATGGCCAGAACATCGCCATGAGCGGCATAAAATGTGAGTCTTTCAGACTCAAAGCCATACCGAAGCGGCCAGACTTTTACCGTTGCTTCTTGCTGCTTTGTCCGGTCAACAACTTCTCCGGTGGCCAGGATAAAAACACTGATCCCGGTGTTGGTCACGCGCACCGTATCGAGTTGATTTTCAACCGCCCGAATCACCAGGTGACGATAGTGCTGCTCTGTACCGTGCGTTTTTCCAAACCAGCCGTCATTGGCAATGTTGATCAGTCCCCCAGCCCCTTGCCGGCGAAATGAAGCGTCCAGATCGGGAAAAACGGCTTCGAAACAGATGGTGGTGCCAAAAGTTTTTCCTCCGAATCGCGTCGGAACAGGATGAGCGGCAGGAACGGCATCCAGCGCAAGCGGGGTAAATCCAACCTGCTCAAACAGGCTGCGGAGTGGCATATACTCGCCAAAGGGCAGCAAATGGACTTTGGTATATTCACTCGACACGGCACCAGTTGGATCAACCACTGCCGCAATGTTGGTAAATTTTCCGCCTGGGGCAGTTCGAACACTGTTAAACAACACACCTGCCTGTTGCTCAGCAGCCAGGTGCTGAATGGCTTTCAGTTCAAAAGACTCAGAATCATTTAAAAGAAAACTCGACTGGGATTCTGGCCACACGATCAATCGGGTCGGAGATGACACGTGCTTCATTCCCTGCTGGGAAAGATCAACCTGACGTTGAAACGCCTGGATAAACTCAGCATCAGAGTCAAATAAAACCGGTACCATGGGCTGTACCGCCACAATGTCAATCTGTTCGCGTGTCTGCCGGAGACGACGGGTCGTCTCAATGGTGTTTCGACCATCAACCCAGACCAGGCCAATCGCGACCAGCGCACAGATGGTTGCGATCATAGCCTGATGTCGTCCCTGTAATGCCCACCAGCCAAGCGCAGCGAAGGCCACCAGCCCAAAACTCAGGCCATAAATCCCAGTAAATCGAGCAAGTTGAATCAGCGTGGGATGCAGCGCCAGCGTGTACCCAAGTGAAATCCACCCCATATCGGCCAGGTGAATGCGCAGATACTCGCCCACAACCCACATCCAGGGTGCCGCCACCAGTCCCAGCCAGGGCCGGAGCCGGCTGGCAACGGCAACTCCGCCGGCAAACAAACCAGTGAAAAACCCCAGGATGGCTGCAATGACAAGCGTCAATCCATGGGCTGCCAGGACGTGGATTCCGCCATACACAATCATCGAGTGCGAAATCCACCAGCAGCCTCCGTAATAAACCCCCGTTCCAGCAATCCATCCGCCAAAAAAGCACGGCACCGGTTTGTGGATGACTTGAGCGGCCCCAATCAAGGGCAAGATAGCAATGGCTGCCAGCCACCACACATCAAACGGAGGAAAGCTCAAAACCAAAAGGCAGGCGCTGACAACGCCTGCCCCTGAAGCCAGTGCCAGTGGATGTATAACCAGCCAATTCCAAAAGGACGAGCACAACATAGTCATTTAGGTTCAGAGTTCATGGTTCTGGAAAGTCCAGTTATTCCAGTTATGTAACTTACTGTTCACTCAAATTTGGGATGCTTCCGAAACATTCAACCTGGCGCGCATCCCGGCACGGGATACCTCCAAACAGCCGTGGGTCAGCGACAGCGCCACCCACGGGAACATCCCCGCCTTCGCCCCGTCGGAAAACCGGTGATATAAGTTGAGGGATTCATTTTTATGGATAGCCTGACCGGCAATCAACCCGTTCCAGGTTGGGATCGGGGGAACATCACCAGCCGTGGGTGGCGCTGACGCTGACCCAC
>CAZXCE010000824.1:0-3440 GCA_964639175.1 uncultured Clostridia bacterium | reverse complement strand
GGCGCATATGGGGTTGGGGGCTGGGGCTGGTTTTATCCTTCATTCTTCATTCTTCATTCTCCGGAAATCGAACTCTGCTCTCCGGAAATCGGAAAATGCGGCCTGAGCATCAAGGCTGCCCCACCAGGTTCAGTCCTGACAAACCTTTATATTTAAAGATCTTATGACTCAAAGCGGCCAGTCCGCTGATTGTGGCACACAGCTTGCCCTTGAGAAAGTCACGACCAAACGGCACTCCTGAATACCATCCCCTTAGATACCCACTTTTGAGATCGGTTCTCGTTCCAGACTAAACCCATGGGTTCAAATAAAATCCTTGTTGTGGACGATGAAGAAACCATTCTGTTTGCTGTGAGTAACTACTTTGAAACCTGCGGGATTCAGGTGGATTACGCCCAGGAACTGGAAGAAGCCGAAGCCCTGCTGATCACGGGTTCTTATTCGGTTCTGGTGACCGATTTATGCCTGACTGGGGCCCAGGGGCTGGAAGGTCTGGAACTCATTCGGTTTACACGCGAAAACTGCCCGTGGATGCGCATTCTCGTGATGACAGGCTATGGCTCTCCCGAACTTGAACTGGAAGCGCACAAACGTGGCGTCGACCTCTTTTTGCACAAACCCAAACCACTGGCCGAGATTTTACAGTCGGTTGTCGCACTCCTTGGAGATACCCATGGGAATCCCGTCACTCTTTGACTCAATCCTTCGTCCCGGCGGGCTGTCAGTCGCGGCTGATGGAATCTTTGAGGTTCAACCTGAGACTCAGTTTCCACAGTTTCACTCGCTTGAGTGCCTCAGCTATGGCCCCCCGGGCACCAACCTGGAACGCCCTGAAGTGTTACGGGCTTACGCTCAACGCAAACATAAGGAATCAGAGGTTGACCGCGCCTGTACTGAGTTAGCCTTGTCCAGTGTCAGTCAGTTGGACTGGTCACCGGTGTGCTTGATCAATGTTCACGCCGCCACACTTGCCAAAGATCTCAATTTTCTGGATTTTCTGCGCGCCCGGATTGAGCGCTGCTCACTGACTCCGTCCAGGCTGATTGTCAAAATTATCGAGCCCGGTTGCCAGTGGAACGGCGCCTGTTTTCTTGATGTGCTTGAAGGATTTCGGCGGATGGGGATTCGGATTGCCCTCGATGACATTGGCTCTGGGCAATCCAATTTTCGAATGATGCTCGACTACCAGCCTGACTTTTTCAGAATTGACAGCCATTTTGTGAAAGGTGTGTGTTGGGACACCTACCGGCAAGCCATTTTGGAATCAATGTCCTATCTGGCTCAAAAAACCGGCGTTCAACTCATTGCCCAGGGAGTGGACGAGGCCGCCGACTTACACACGATCCTGAACTCTGGCATCACCCTGGTTCAAGGCTCACTGTTTTCCAAACCGCTGCCGTTTGCACAACTGTTACAGGCACACCATCACCCCTTTTCACGGGTCAACTTTGAGTCAGTACCGACGTTGTCCTTTGAAGACCAGAGAGATGGCGTATGACCTCAGCCCAAACCAGGGAGGTGTCAGTATCACCTGCATCAGTGGTACTGACCGTTCCTTGAGTTTTCGGATAGGCCTTTATGAACGCCACATCTGGATTTGCACTGGAGAAACCAACCACCATGTATCGGAAAACAACGCTCGAAAATGGGGTTCGCATTATCACCGAAACGATTCCTGAGGTTCGGTCAACTTCGATTGGAGTTGTGCTCAATGCTGGTCCACGTACCGAAATGCCCAGCCAATGCGGGCTGGCGCACCTGACCGAACACCTGATGTTTCAAGGGACAAGCAGCCGAAGCGCGCTCCAGATTGCACGGTTGATGGATGGTGCGGGCGGCTATATGGGCGGGTTTACAACCCAGGATTACACCTATTATTCAGCAACGGTACTGGCCGAATACAGTACCTATGTACTTGATCTCTTTGGCGATATTTTGCTCAATTCGATCTTTCCCCAGGACAGTCTTGAAAAAGAAAAAGAAGCTGTCATCTGTGAAATCGAAGCCGCCCGTGACAATCCTGATCAACGCGTCCGCCAGTTGCTCAGAGCAACAGCCTGGCCAGATCATCCGCTGGGACGCCCGGTGGCGGGATACACTGAGGCCGTTAAAACACTGACGCGTGAAGATGTGATTTATTTTGCGCATCAACATTACCTGCCCACCAATCTGATTGTGGCAGCGGCAGGTCAGCTTGATCACGACGATTTTGTCGCTCAGGTTCGCGATGCCTTCTGGCGGATGCTCGGAGACGGCTCAACACCCACCGTCGCCCCGCCTGCCCCGAAAATGAGCATCGTGACTGAAAACTCACCGGTGTCCCAGGCTTATTTCTGCATCGGCTTACGGACGTTTCCATATACCCATCCAGACCGTTATGCGCTGCACGTGCTCGATAAAGTGCTTGGCGGCGGCATCAGTTCGCGGTTGTTTCGGCGCATTCGCGAAGAACTTGGCCTGGTGTACTACCTGGGCTCTGAATATCTGGCCTTTCTCGAAGATGGCATGCTCGTCATTGAAGGCAGCACCTCGCCTGAATATTTACAGATGGTGCTCGAACTGACCCTGGCCGAATTAACCGAACTCTTCACCTGGGAAACACCTGTCACCGACGAAGAACTCCTGATTGCCCAGACGCATTTGCGCGGGCAACACCTCATTTCTGGCGAAAACACTGATACCCGCATGAGCCGTCTGGCCACCCAGGAATTGTACTTTGGACGCCATATTCCAACCGATGAAATCGCGGCTCACCTGATGGCCGTTGATCTGCCGGCACTGCAACGGCTTGGGCAAACGGTGCTGGTGGATGCCCTGCGTCAGGCAACCATCGCGGTTGTCGGTCCTGATGTATCAGAAAATTGTAATGTGGAACGTCTCGAAAAACAGCTTTCTCTTTTTGATTCAACTATTTTGCAGAGAGTTTGAGCCAATTGGGGCTCGACCCGGTACAGAGGAACTGTACAAGTTTATTTTATTTTTTCATGGAGGATCTTCACCGTATGCCTTTGAACCCATTAGTGAAAAAAAATTGGATTGAAATTCAGAAAAAACACGATATTCCGGTCAATGCCATTGGCGTCAAGATTGACCCAAAGGATCAGGCAACTCTGAAAGTTTGGAAAGAAGAAGGCATTGATCAGTTCCAGAAAAAGAAATAATACCAGTTTGTAGTCAGTAGTCAGTAGTCAGTAGTCAGCTAAAGCCATATCTTTCAGTAGTTTGACTACTTACAAATACTTACCTGAATTCAAACTCCAACAAATTTCTTTTTGCCAACCTGAGCGTTGGACTTTCCTCTTTCGAGTTCAATGCTCAGATTTCACAAACCATCAACCAATACCTCATACCGTCTTATACCATTTTGGAATGAAGTGGTTGTATTAGAAAACAGTCAAGTCATTCAGTTAAATAAACTTAGTGAACTACTGACTACTGAC
>CAZXCE010000823.1:0-3444 GCA_964639175.1 uncultured Clostridia bacterium | reverse complement strand
TTGTCAAAAGTTTCCTGAGATATTGAGTTTGGTAAGTGCTTGATTTTCTTCCGTGGTTTCCGTGGTTTCCGTGGTTAAAATGTCTGGAAATTTTCGGTAAGGTACTTATGATCGGCTTCCCTCACCGCTGACACCCAGAAGTCCTTTCTCCAAAAGGACATCAATCACAAAATAAATTACAAAATCACAGTACGGAACCTCGCCCTGCAGGTTGGCGATGGAAGCCCCACGCTTTAACCGCTCCCAAATCACATGAGCGGCTTTGTCATACATGGATTCCGTCCAGGTGAGTGACTGAGTTGCCGGAATATACTTCACGTGTGGGTCTGAGTGCTTGAGCTTGAACTGGCGTAACTCATCCTGCATCCGTACGGCTTCAAGCAGGAGATTAAATCCTGGAAGATGAATCGTTCCCTGTGGTGAACCTGAATCAGGCGGCGCCCCTTCTTGAAAAGTAAAACTGCCATGGTACTCAGACTGAAAAAGCTGATAAAACGCTTCTTCCCCGTTGAGAACACCACACCGGGTATAAACCACTTTGCCATTGACCAGATGAATCGTGGCAGCCGGCATTTCGATGTCATCAGATGACGCCCACAACCCGGAATGCGCAAAACCCACTTCAAGTGCTGTCACGCTCAAGACGCCTGTCTGGCGAGACTGAATCAGTGTTTGAATGACCGTCGCCAGATCAAAGAAGTTGAGATTGCCTTGTAACCGTTTATATGAATGGGTTTGCAGCTTCTTATAGGTGCTGTCGAGTTGGCGTGCCAGCGCTGTGCACACCGCCAGTGCAAACTCTGGAATGGTTAAAATCAGCGTCCGGAAAACAGACTGGGTGAGCCGTAACATCACGGCACCTTCCGGAATCCGGGCGGCTGAATGATGCGTGGCCCCTTCGAGTAAAATTGACGAGGCGCCCAAAACATCGCCACTCCCGAGATAGGTCGTCAGGTCGAGTTCACCATTTTCATTAGTATCGCGCCAGACTTCGACAACGCCTGACTTAATCACATACAAATATTCGCACGCCTGACCAACACGAAACAGATAGCTGTCAGCCGGATACACCTCAAGGGTGCCAGCCGACAACACCATGGACAGGTGCTCCTGATTCAGGCTTCCGAAATAGCGCGAATTTTGCAGAAAATCGATCTCTTCGGTTTCTGAAACAATCACCTGGACTCGCATGGCCGGGCCGCCAATGCCCAACTCGATCAAATCATGCGTGGCAAGTTCAAGTTGTCCGTTCACGCGCTGACCATTGACATAGGTACCATTCCGACTTCCTAAATCATAGAGGATAAGGTGATTTCCTTCGCGCCGGAACTCAGCATGCTGTCGTGAAGCGACCCGGTCAGTGGGGGTTGCATCACCAATCCGAATATCACTTTCCACACCGCGGCCAACATTGATCACGGGCAAGGTATATTCTTCAACCTGGCCTTCCCGACTTCCGTTCAAATGCGTGAAGATAATTTTCATGCTGCTCCTCGCACACACGATTGCAATGTAGTTTGGTTTGAAAACTCCCCATCCAACAAAAAACACTGAAGATGCTGAAAATGTGAGTGGCGTGCGATGTCAGGGGAGATACCTGATGCAGTGCCGTCAAAGTGTATCAAATCTCATTCAAAAACAGCCGAGATTTTTTCAACCCTCCATCACAGTACCAGGATAGAAACTATTTTAACCCTGATAGGAAAACGCCTACTTTTTAACCAGACAGCATTTGAATCAGACAACTCAGAATGGATTTTCACCATACTGCTGTAAAAAAATTTCCCGGCCTTGAAAGAATTCCACACCATACTTGAAAAAATAACTGTCCTTTTCACTGATTGCCCCCTCTGATCATCCAGGCCGGGCTTATCCATTTCCCCCAAGTAAATCCTTACAGCAGAATATTTTAAAAGAAAAACCTGTTGCATATCCGTAAAATCGGCTTCATTTTTATGGAACTGGCATATCAGTTGCACGTGTATAGCTGTATCTCGAAACGCAACACCTCCAACTTCGAACTTGAAAGAATAATTATAAGGAAGGTTTTTTATGGCTAACGCAATTGCATCACTGTTTTTACTGGCATTTATCGGCATTTGGGGCGTGATTGGTGTGGCATTTATCATTCGCGGACTGTGGTTGAGCCTTGGGTTAGAGTCGCCAACCGCCATTGACTGGTCACAGCTCAACATCGCGAAAAATCTCTTTGAGAATCCTCAATATTTTGACGCAATCAGCGCTTTCAGTCGCGTCAGTGCCCGATTGATGAGTTTTTAATCTCGGGCTAAACGCTGAGAGTAAAGTGGTTGCTTAAAAGTTAAGCGCACACTGACTGAAGAACGAAAAATTTTTAGTTGACAGGTTCTTCGGTTTCGACGTATAGTGCGCGACTTGCTCATAACTTAATAGAGTGAGTACGTATCAGGCCCTCAGGTCCTGCACGTCTGTAAGCTTGCGAACTCCGCCAGGGTCGGAAGACAGCAACGGTAGTAAGTCTTATGGAGTGTGTGGGGTAACTTGAGGGCCTGGCCCTTTTTCGGGGCAAAATTTCCCTCCTCGTGATTCCCCCAGTTGCAAATTCAGTTTCAAAATATCCCCAGTTGCAGTATTTTGCGGTGTTCAACGTAACTCCACGACTCATCCTCGACCATTCACGCTGAGGCGCAGAATTTATGTCCTATCAGGTCATTGCCCGCAAATGGCGGCCCCAGGCATTTGAAGAAGTTACCGGACAGGAAGCCATTACCCGGACGCTCCGCAACGCAATCATCGGGAACCGATTGCACCATGCTTTTTTATTTGCCGGTCCACGCGGCGTTGGCAAAACGACCACGGCCCGCCTGCTGGCCAAAGCCCTCAATTGCCAGACTGGACCAACCGCCACGCCCTGTGGCCAGTGTTCATCCTGTCTGGAAGTCACCAATGGGAACTCAATTGACGTGCTTGAAATTGACGCCGCCTCCCACACCGGCGTTGACAATATTCGGGATGTCATCATCAGCACGGTGGCCAATCGGCCTGCCCGCGACCGATACAAAATCTTCATCATTGACGAAGTTCACATGCTGTCAATCAGTGCGTTTAATGCGCTCCTCAAGACACTTGAGGAGCCGCCATCGCACGTGATTTTCATCATGGCGACCACCGAACTGCACAAAGTGCCTGAAACGATCCTTTCACGGTGCCAGCAGTTTGAATTTCGAACCATCAGTACTGAAAAAATTGCCGAACGCCTCCGCCTGATTGGTCAAGCCGAACACATCACCATTTCCCAGGATGCCCTGCTCCGGATTGCGTCAGCCGGTCGTGGCAGTATGCGCGATGCCCAATCGGCGTTTGACCAGGTGATTGCCTTTACCGGCACCACGATTGAAGAAAAAGATGTACTGGCTTCGCTCGGCCTGATCGGACCGCAGTTTGTTGGTCAGGTCATTGATGCCC
>CAZXCE010000822.1:0-3460 GCA_964639175.1 uncultured Clostridia bacterium | reverse complement strand
GGGGATCTCGTCCGCTGGCTGCCGGATGGGAATTTAGAATTTCTGGGACGGGTGGATTCACAGGTCAAAATTCGTGGCTTCCGGGTTGAGCCGGGCGAAATCGAAAACACGCTCAATCGTCACCAACTTGTTGCTGAATCAGTGGTTATGGTTCGTGAAGATGAGCAGGGGAACAAACATCTGGTTGCCTATGTCACCGCGAAACCCGAAGTCGAATCAGCAACCCTCAGCCAAACCTTGTCCGAATATTTGGAAACAACCGTGCCAGCATTTATGGTGCCGTCGGCCATGATGGTGCTGGAGGCATTTCCGCTGACTCCGAATGGAAAAATTGACCGGAAGCGCCTGCCCCAATTTGATTTAACAGGGGTTTCATCTGATGCAGTTACCCCGCTTTCCACTCCCACCGAGGAACTGCTGGCGGGTTTGTATGCCCAGGTTCTCAAGCTTCAAACCGTAGGCGGAAACAGTCATTTCTTTGCACTCGGCGGGCATTCATTAACGGCCACGCAACTCATTTCACGGGTGAGAGATACGTTTGCGGTCGAAGTTCCCCTCCGACAGCTTTTTGAATTTCCAACGCTGTCCGGGTTTGCAGCGGTGATTGATGCGGCCCGGCTCCGCCAGGCCAGCAGTGGTGAGCAGGTCAGCGAAGTACCGTTGACTCGCACTTCGCGAGAACACACCTTGCCGCTCTCGTTTGCCCAGGAACGCCTCTGGTTTTTGCACGAATTTGAACCGACCAGCACTGCGTACAATCTGCCAGCGGCCTTTCGAATCACCGGTCCACTCAATATCACGGCCCTCGAACAGGCATTGATCGAACTGACCAGCCGTCACGAAGTCCTGCGCACGACCTTCCACACCATTGATGGCAAACCCGCCCAGAAGATTCATTCGAACATTGCTGAGAATTTCATTACAAAGAAACGAATTCTTGGCAATGCCGAATACCAGAAGTCAAAAGTAACGGCTGAATTTGTAGCTGAAGCTCGTGCCCCATTTGACCTTTCCCGAGGGCCGTTGCTGCGGGTCAAGGTCTTTCAACTCGGTGAAAACGACCATGTGTTGATGGTGACGCTGCACCACATCATTTCCGATGGCTGGTCAAGCAGCATTCTGGTACGCGAGCTGGCCGCACTCTATCGCGCCTTTTCCAATGAACTGCCCTCACCGCTCTCTGAACTTCCAGTTCAATATGCCGACTTTGCCGCCTGGCAACGTGCGTGGTTGCAGGGCGAACGACTTGAACGGCAAATTGCCTACTGGCGTGCTCAGTTGAGCGATGTGCCTCCGGTGATTGAACTTCCGACGGATCGGCCCCGTCCGGCAGTGCAATCGTTCAAAGGTGGAAATGTTGCCTTTTCGCTGCCGGCAGACCTGAGTGAACAACTGAAAACCATCAGTCAGCAGGAAGGTGTCACGCTCTATATGACGCTGCTGGCGGCATTTCAGGCGTTGCTGCATCGCTATTCACAGCAGGAAACCGTTGTGGTGGGGACACCGATTGCCGGGCGGACCCGCAAGGAACTTGAACCTCTGATTGGCTTTTTCGTCAACACCCTGGTGATGCGCGCTGATTTTTCGCCAACCGTGACGTTCCGCCAATTGCTCCGACAGGTTCGGGAAACGGCGCTCACCGCCTATGCCCATCAGGATGTTCCGTTTGAGAAACTGGTCGAAGCCCTGCATCCGGTGCGTGATTTGAGCTACACCCCGATTTTCCAGGTGATGTTTGTCCTCCAAAATGTGCCACAGGAAGTGCAGTTGAGCACGGAACTGGGGATTACACCGATTGGACAGGCTGATGGCGCCCAGTTTGGCGGCCCGGTGAAATTTGATTTGACACTCGGGCTGCGTGACACAGGTCGCGAACTGGTTGGAAATATTGAATATAACGCAACTCTGTTTGATGAAAGCACCATCAGGCGGATGCTTGATCATTTCCGGAATCTGCTTTTGGCCAGTACGCACCATCTTGAACAACCCATCGCGAGCCTGCCAATTCTGACAGAAGCCGAACAATCACTGCTGCTGTCAGGAAATCCTGATTTTCAGGCGTTCCCTGTCATAGAGTGCCTCCATCATCGGTTTGAAGCACAGGTTGAGCGAACATCAGAGGCTGTCGCCGTTGTATTTGGCGAAGCCCAGTTGACCTATCGCGAACTCAACGAACGAGCCGACACACTGGCACTCCACCTGAACCAGCTTGGTGTCGGTCCGGAAACGCTGGTTGCCCTGTGTGTTGAACGGTCACTGGAAATGGTGGTGGGGATTCTGGGAATTTTGAAATCCGGTGCCGCTTACGTTCCGATTGATCCAACCTATCCCCAGGAACGGATTGCTTTTATTCTCGATGACGCCCAATCGCCGGTTGTCGTCACCCAATCGCATCTAACTGAACGGATTACCAGCGGGCGCAGTACCACGTCTCCAAAACCAGACGATGGTGCAGCAGGGCGCAGTACCACGTCTCCAAAACCAGACGATGGTGCAGCGCCCCTGCAGATCCCATCTCCCATCGTCGTTTGCCTTGATAAACTGGTGCCCGTCTCGGGTGATTTTAAACCCTCAGCCCTCAGCCCTCAGCCCTCAGCCCCAGCTTACGTGATTTACACCTCCGGTTCGACCGGCAAACCCAAAGGCGTGGTCGTCACCCACGCCAATGCGGTGCGGTTGTTTGACGCGACAAATCACTGGTTCAACTTTGATCAAAATGATGTCTGGACGCTGTTTCATTCGGTCGCATTTGATTTTTCGGTCTGGGAAGTGTGGGGGGCGTTGCTCTATGGCGGGAAACTCGTGGTGGTGGATTACTGGACGTCACGCTCGGCGGAAGATTTCTATAAGCTCCTACAACGAGAGCAAGTTACCGTCCTCAACCAGACACCATCGGCCTTCCGGCAACTGATGCGGGTTGATCAAACTGAACTGGCTGAACTGGCCCTCCGATATGTCATTTTTGGAGGTGAAAAGCTGGAACCAGGCACCTTGCTCGACTGGTTTGAACGCCACGGAGACGCGCATCCACGCCTGATCAATATGTATGGCATCACGGAAACGACGGTTCACGTCACCTTCCATCCGTTGACCAAAGCGGATGCCGAATGTGGCCAGACCAGCCCGATTGGTGTGCCAATTCCTGACCTGCAGGTATTTGTGCTGGATCGCCACGGCCTCCCCGTACCCATCGGAGTCAAAGGTGAACTCTATGTCGGAGGCGCCGGTGTCGCCCGTGGCTACCTGAACCGACCGGAACTGACGGCAGAGCGCTTTCAAGCCGGGTTCCGGGTTCCGGGTTCCGGGTTCCGGGTTTCTGAATCAGAGTTTATTGATCAACTGAAAATTCAAGAAGGTGAAAACCCGATTGGAAATTCCGAGGATATATTGAGACTTCACCACGTGGAACCTGGAACCCGGAACCCGGAACCCGGAACCCGGTATCGCACCGGAGACCTTG
>CAZXCE010000821.1:0-3465 GCA_964639175.1 uncultured Clostridia bacterium | reverse complement strand
AGGGAGGAGGGATGAGGGATGAAAGAAATCACCATGTCACCTGTCAACATATCCTGGTTTTCGCCGCGGAGCGGTGGTTGAATTGAGGCAGGTCGTTTACGGCCTGTAAAAAAGACCAAAATTCGAAAACCCGGAACCCGGAACCCGGAACCCGGAACCCGGAACCCTGAACCCGGAACCCGGAACCCAACCCCACATATGTCATCTCAATCCACCATCAACCTTGGGCTCATCGGGTGTGGCACTATCGCCCAACTGGTTCATTTACCGAATATTGCCCGCCTTCCGAATGTGAAGCTGGCGGCCCTGGCTGAATCTGATGCCGGTCAACGCGCCATCGTCGAATCGCGCCATCCGGGTACAAAGTCGTTTTCAGACTATCGAGAACTCCTGGCCCTGACTGAAATTGATGCGGTGTTGATTTGTTTACCAACGCATCTCCACGCCCAGGCAACGATTCAAGCCCTCACTCAAGGCAAACACGTCTATCTTGAAAAACCACTGGCAACCAGTCTGGCAGAAGGAGCACAGGTGCTTGCGGCCTGGAAACAGTCAGGTCTCATCGGAATGATTGGATATAACTATCGGTTCCATCCACTCTATCAGAAACTAAAAAGGCTGCTTTCTCTGGGAAAAATTGGAGATCTTGTTCAGGTCCGAAGTGTCTTTTCGACCTCAAGCCACCCCTTGCCAGAGTGGCGGCAATCCCGGCAGCTTGGTGGCGGCGTGTTGCTCGATCTGGCATCGCACCACGTTGACCTGGTTCGGTATTTCTTTGAGCAGGAAATTCAGCAGGTCTCAGCCACTGTCCGGTCTATTCGGGCCGAAGCCGATACGGCGACGCTGGTGATGGGCCTGGAAAACGGCCTCACCGTTGAATCGTTTTTTTCGCAAAGTGCCGTGGATGAAGATCGCTTTGAACTGTATGGACGTCAGGGAAAACTCAGCGTTGATCGGTACCAATCGTTTGATATCAACTTTCGGGAGGCCCGGCTTGATTCGTACCGACTCAAACAGCTAAAACAAAGCCGTCAACTGATTGGTCGCACGCCTTATATTCTCCAAAAACTGCTTCACCCTGGGTTTGAACCATCATACCAGCACGCACTGAGTCTTTTTATTCAAGCAATCCGCCGTCAAACCTCGGATTTTCCCGACTTCTCAGATGGATTTACCAGTTTGAAGGTTATCATTGCGGCTGAAGCTTCAGCGGCAAGCCATCAAATGGTTCCGGTTTCAGAAGTTGCTCTCCCTTCCGATTGAACGTTATGCCTGCTCTTCCTGCGTTGTCAGCCATTCTCATCACACCCGATTCGTTTGAATCAATTCGCAAGGTTGTTCGCCACCTCACCAAACAGGAGGTCTGCAACCAGATTGAACTGATTCTGGTTGCTCCATCACGCGAACGGCTAAACCTCAACCCCGATGACGTGACCGCCTTCCACAGTTTTCAAGTTGTTGAGGTCGGGGTGCTGGATGCCACGCCGAAAGGTCGAGCCGCGGGGGTTCGAGCCGCCAAAGCTCCGGTTGTTGTCTTTGTCGAAGACCATGTGTTTCCCTGTCACGGCTGGGCCACGGCGCTGATTGAAGCTCACCGACAACCCTGGGCTGCCGTTGGCCCAACGTTAAAAAATGCCAATCCCCAAACGATCACCAGTTGGGTCAACTTTTTAATTGAATATAGTGAATGGTTTAACATTCCAACTGCCAGACCTGTGTCGCATCTGCCAGGCCACAATTGTTCATACAAGCGCGAAGTGCTGCTCGACTATGGCGATCAACTGGAGCGGTTTCTGGATGCGGAGAGCATTCTGCACTGGGACCTGCACCGACGTGGTTTCCAGCTCTATCTTGAACCGAAAGCTCAGATTCTCCACTTGAATTTTGCTGTGGTCGGGGCTTCACTCCCGCTCAGATTTTATGGTGGGCGTTTGTTTGCTGCCGCTCGGACCAAAACCATGTCGCCACTTCATCGCGGTCTCTATTTTGTCCTGTCACCCTTGATTCCGCTGGTTCGCTTTTTGAAGATTTGCCGGTTTCTGAAAGACTCTGGAAATCTCAATCAGTTTTCGATCAGAGTTTTCCCGGCAATGGCGATGTTATTGTGGGTTGATGGGTTTGGCGAAATGATTGGCTATGGATTTGGCCCTGGACAGGCAAACCCAATTCTGGCGGATCTGGAGTTTAACCGGCATCGCTTTATGTGAAATGGGTCAGTCGTCAATAGGTGATAAGTCAGTAGCCAGTCGTCAAAACCCGGATAGTTGAATCCGTCGAATTTTTTTTAAAGATGTTTCTAAGTACCTTGTCAAAAGTTTCCTGAGATATTGGGTTTGGTAAGTGCTTGATTTTCTTCCGTGTTTTCCGTGTTTTCCGTGGTTAAAATGTCTGGAAATTTTCGGTAAGGTACTTAAATGACTTAAATAGAACTAGATACACTTGACAAGATCTCTCAATCCCCAACACTTGACGACTGACTGTACTCTTTTTTGGTTTTCCAAATGGAATTTTCCATCATTATCGCCACACATGCCCGGCCACACCAACTTTCTCAATGCCTGGAATCTCTGACCCGTCTTGATTTCCCATCTAACCAGTTTGAGGTGATTGTGGTTGATGATGAAAGTGATCCGCCAATTGAAGCGGTGGCTTTGCAATTTGCCGATAGACTCAATTTAACCTGTGTCGCCCAAAAACGTGGAGGACCAGCCCGGGCCCGCAATACCGGAATGGAACGGGCCAGAGGCCAATACCTGTGTTTTACAGATGATGATTGCAAACCGGCGCCCAATTGGCTGCACGCGATTGCCGAACGGATCAAGCTAACCCCTTCGGCGATGGTCGGTGGATATGTCGTCAATGGCCTGACAACCAATCTTTTTTCGACAACGAGCCAGTTGCTCCAGGATTACCTGTATGAGTATTACCATCTGCAACACCGCTCGGGAGGATTTTTTACCTCTAATAATATGGTGGTTTCACGCCAGCAATTTACTGAAATCAAAGGGTTTGATGATGTCAACTTTTTTCGGTCAGCCGGAGAGGACCGCGAAGTCTCGCATCGGTGGGAGCGTCACGGGTTTCAAATGGTGTATGCCCCTGAAGCCATTATTTATCATTATCATCAACTGACCTTTTCCCAATTTTGGCGACAACACTTTCAATATGGGCGCGGCGCCTTTCGGTATCATCGGGTCAGATCCAATCTCAATCTTCAACGGATCCGAGTCGAACCCCCAATTTTTTACCTGAAACTGGTGTTTTACCCGTTTACGCGGGTTCCACTCTCCAGGGCCTGTGTCTTGACGCTGCTTTTATTTGTGACGCAGATGGCCAACGCCGCCGGTTTTTTTGCTGAAACCCGACGGAAATCATCTCAGTCAGGAATCAGGAGTCAGGAGTCAGGAGTTCACTAAGGGGGCGTTAAAAAATAAGTTCCTTGGAGCACGGTCACCCTTGTACATC
>CAZXCE010000820.1:0-3480 GCA_964639175.1 uncultured Clostridia bacterium | reverse complement strand
GGAACCCGGAACCCGGAACCCGGAACCCGGAACCCGGAACCCGGAACCCAATTATGGAACACCTTCCCAAACTGGAACTGATTTCTGAATATCCGGTGATTCCAGCCAGGTCTGACCAGACTTTTTATGTGCTGGTCCAGATCACACCGCCTGAGCGTGGGAAGGAATCGTACCGACCGCCGTTGAACATCAGTCTTGTTCTGGATCGGTCAGGGAGTATGGGGGTTGATAAGCTCAATCAGGCCAAGCAGGCCGCCTGCTCGTTCATTGATCGGCTGCTGCCAACTGACCGCCTGAGCCTGGTGACATTTGACACGCGGGTTCAGGTTCTGGTGCCGAGCACCCTGGTGACCGACAGGCAGGCACTCAAGGCCGCCGTGGCTGAAATCTATGGCGGCAGTCGCACGGCACTCCACGAAGCCTGGGTGCGTGGTGGACTTGAAGTCAGCCATGGCGCAACGTCGAGTTCGATCAACCGGGTCATTCTTTTAACCGATGGGATCGCCAATGTCGGAGAAACCTGTCCTGAAACGATTCTCAACCACACCTCAGAGTTGACCCAGCGCGGAATCACGACGTCAACGATTGGGATTGGGTTTGACTTTCAGGAAGACCTGCTGATTCCAATGGCTGAGGCCGGCAGCGGCAATGCGTTTCACGTGGTGCGGACGACTGATCTTGAACCGGTGCTGACGGCTGAAGTTGACAACATGATTTCCCAGATTGGTCATTCCACCCGGCTTGGTTTTATGACGAGTGCCGGGATAGAAGTACGTGAAATCCTCAACGACTTCACACCAGTTCACAAACAGGAGGTTCGACTTCCAAATTTGCGTACCGGTCACCCGCTCCAAATCGTGCTGGCAATTGCTGCCAATGTGAAAGCCAGTGCCCGGCCCCAGACGGTTTCCATCCGATTAAACTGGCAGGCCCAGGCGACCGGAGACCGTCATAGCGTGAATCAGACATTGTTTCTCCCGATTGGGCTCATTTCGGAAAAATCGGCCCATTCAGAGGTTCGGAAACTGGTTGGATTGCTGACAATTGCCCGGATCAAACGCGAGGCCATGCGGCATATTGATGCTGAGCGCTATGTGGAAGCCCAGCAGTTAATTTTGAGCGCCATCCAGATGACCGCCACGCTTTTGACAAATGTCGGTAATGATTTTCGATTACGCGCACAACTAAAAGCCCTCGACCAACTGGAGCACGACCTTGAACAGGGAGATGACCCGGCAAAATCCCGGAAATTTCTGGCGTATCAAAGCTATGCCACCAGTACCTGCCGATTGGATGGCCAGCCGGACCGAAAAACCGGAAGTTGAGGGCGTTTGATGTCGAACAATTTGACCACCTGATTGATTTCAGGTGACTTCCCTCACGCACTTTTTTGGTGAGTTGAGGCAAACCGGGCAAACCCAAACAGGTTTTGAGCGTACGATCAAAACTTAAATTTCAACCAAATCCTTAAATATACATTGAAATAGCATTCAGTATTTTACACTGCATTCAAGAACAGTTATTTTGACACAAAGGAGTAAACCACCTTGCCGAGCAGCACATTGGAGATTCCGATTATGACAGACCGTTCAGTTCACCCAACCAGTCAGCTCGCAGTTAAAATCTCGGCGTTGACCGACGTTGGTCGGGTTCGAAGTGGAAATGAAGATAATTTTTTAGTGATAGACCTTGAGACCGGATTTACCTGGACTGCAGATTCCGATCCTCCCGAAAATAATCCTTTCACCATTACCCCAGCAGAAAGCGGCCTGTTATGTGCTGTTTCGGATGGAATGGGCGGCGCGGCTGCGGGTGAAGTTGCCAGTAAGCTGGCAGTTGCCTGGTCAGGCTGGATTATGTCGGAAGCCTGTGCCCACCCCGATCTCAGAATTTATCCCTTTCACGAGCGGCTCCGACTCGCCATCGAACAAGCCAATATTCAAATCGCCATGGCGGCTGAAGAAGCCCCGGAATTTTCCGGCATGGGCGCCACCTTTACCGCAGCCGGGATTCAAGGAAACAACCTGACCCTGGCCCAGGTCGGTGACTCGCGGGCCTATCTGATCCGCAATGGCCATATGGTTCAACTGACCCGTGATCAATCGCTGGTGGCCCAGTTGATTGAAATGGGGTCCATTACCGAAGAAGAAGCCGAATTTCACCCCTATCGCAATGTCATCATGCAGGCCCTCGGCGCCAATGCCTGGGTTGAAGTCGCCGTCCAGGTCATCAATCTGTGTCAGGGCGATCTGGTCCTGCTGTGCAGCGATGGACTCTCGGGCAAAGTCCGCAAAGACCAGATGCAGAAACTCATTACCGAAGTCAGCCATGATCTGCGGCTTGGGGTTCGCAAACTCATCTATGCCGCCAACGAAGCTGGCGGTGACGACAACATCACGGCGGTGCTGCTCCACTTTACCGGAGATCACCTGCCACATCCGGATGGTGAACCAGTCACGGCACCACAATCGCTCGAACGTGACCGCTCTCTGCCCCGGCGGGTTGAAATCCAGTATGTCTCGCCGCAGGAAAGCGAATCCACGCTGGAATAGGGTTCCGGGTTCCGGGTTCCGGGTTCCGGGTTCCGGGTTTTCGAAACCCGAAAGTGAGCCGTTCTGATCACTCGTTTCTTGTTTTGGTTTTTCAACAAAATGGCCTGCCACGGTGGCAGGCCGTTTTGTTTTCTGATCCATCGTTGATTTTGGACTGGAATCCCGAATCCGAAAGGAACCCGGTACCTGCATCTTTTGGTAGTCAGGTGCGAAGCCCTACACATCAGGACAGGGGTTTTAGTCCTGCAAGGACGTCGTTTGATAACCGTGGCGCGAATCCCACGAGTACACCCAGATTGATTAGAGTCCTCAAGGGACTAAAGAAACCAGCGATTCTGGGAAAGAAATTAACCACTCACCAAATTACACGCTCAAGCAATTTTTTGATCAGGTATCGAAACCAATCATTGAGTTTATATAAAACTGTTCTCAAATCATAAAATTTATGAAGTGTTGCAAACTGTGAGCTGAGTCGAAATATAGCTGCAAGAGTGATATTACTGAGTTATATTTAGTTCGAAACTAAGTTGATCAAAACCGATCTGAACCGAGGGAACGATGAACTGGGCGATCACCAACTTCAAACTGAAAGCCGCCAATGTCGGGAAGCTGAAGCTACTCGATAAAGTAGCGACAGTATATATCCGGGCGATTTAGAAGCTGGTCAACTTTCTGATTGCAACAGAGCAGCAAGTACCGGATAAATATGAGGAAATCCCAGGTGATGAGGCGAACCTGATCGGGCCGCCATCACCGGAGAATCAATTGTCGGAACGGTGGCGGCGGTGTGGGGCTGAGCTGGTTTGTTGGTTGAGAAACCAGAGATGGTGGGGCGGCACTGAGCGGTTTTCCGATCAGAAGAGACACGGCTGTAATTCCTGGCACAAGACCTGCCAGCAAACAGACGAACCCAAGCAATCGGTGGAAA
>CAZXCE010000819.1:0-3499 GCA_964639175.1 uncultured Clostridia bacterium | reverse complement strand
GCCGTGGGTGGCGCTGACGCTGACCCACGGCTGATGCAGGTATCCCCTTCGGGGATCAATTGGTGTTAAATTCAATCAATTGAAAATTTTTACAATTTTCTCGATTTTTTTAGGGCCGTGGGTGGCGCTGACGCTGACCCACGGCTGATGCAGGTATCCCCTTCGGGGATCAATTGGTGTTAAATTCAATCAATTGAAAATTTTTACAATTTTCTCGATTTTTTTGGAGTATGATTTCCGCTCACCCACTACCTGCCATCAAAACGGTGTGAGGGAAAATCACCTCTGATTGCCTCCCTCCCGCCAATCGCAACCAATTTTACCTTGTTTGTTAACACAATTTGTTTTGAGCCACCTTTTGAATACTTCATTCAAAAGTGCTTGCCGTTGGCTCCTGGACCAGGCTTTTGACATTCGCGCTCCTGACAGGCGAATGCATCACGACACACAGGAGGCAGCTTATGACGCTTCGTTCCTGGCATATTTTGCAGGTCGCACGAGTGGCGTGCGTTGCCGTGTTTCTGTTGACTGGAAGCAGCGAACTGGGCTGGGCACAGCAACCAGTTCAACCCCAGTCTGTACTTCGACTTGAAACTGGAATGCACACGGCGGCCATTCGTCGAATCAGTGTGGATGCCCAAAACCGCTATCTGGTGACCGGTTCGGATGATAAAACCGCCCGAGTTTGGGAACTGGCAACCGGGCGGCTCCTGCGGGTGCTTCAGGTGCCGATTGGCGAGGAAAACGAAGGCCGGGTCTATGCTGTGGCAATTTCACCTGATGGCGAACTGATTGCCGTCGGTGGCTGGACCGGGTATTCCTGGGAAACCCGGCATTCGGTGTATTTGTTTGAACGTGTCACCGGAAAGCTGGTCACGCGGGTAACCGGGTTGCCAGATGTCGTGCATCATCTGGCGTTTTCGCACAATGGCGACCGGCTGGCGGTACTGATGGGGAGCGGGAGCGGTTTGCGAGTCTACCGAATGAGCGATGGCGCCCGCCTGGTCCGGGATATGGACTATAGTGGGAGCGGCAACTGTGTTGATTTTGACCGAAGCGGCTGGCTGGTGACGAGTTGTGATGACGGTTTGATTCGACTCTATGACGACAAGCTGAAACTGGTGACCAAAGCTGAAGCACCGGGAGGAAAACGGCCCTTTAGCGTCAAATTTTCACCTGACTGCAAACGACTGGCAGTTGGGTACACTGATTCAACACGGGTGGATGTGCTGGCGGCCAATGATCTGGCATTGCTCTATAACCCGGACATCAGCGGTGTGACCAACGGAAATCTGGGGCGGGTCGCCTGGTCCAACGACGGGCTACAGTTGTTTGCCGGTGGGAAATGGAACAAGGGCGGCAAGTTCTGGCTTCGATGCTGGTCCGAACGGGGACGCGGAAGCTGGGTGGATGTGCCCACCTGTGGGAATACGATTCTGGATCTGGCCGCATTGGGACCAAACAGCGTGGCGTTCGGCGCCTTTGACCCGGCCTGGGGCGTTGTTTCAAGCCAGGGAGAATGTGTCCGTCGGGTCACGGGCGAAACGGCTGATTTTCGCAGCAACTGGGACGGATTTCAGACCAATGCGACTGGAACCGTGGTGCAATTCAGTTTTGGGCAGCGAGGACAACTTCCAGCCGTCTATGATCTGACGAGCCGGGAACTGACACCTGGCATCTCGGCCTCCAAGTTGGTTGGGCCACGAATGACGGCCCCTGGACTGCCTGTCACCGATTGGAAAGACACGACGACGCCGAAATTAAATGGCGTTCCGCTCGAACTCAAACTCAATGACCGGTCGCGGTCACTGGCCATTACCCCAAATGGAAATCAGTTTTTGCTTGGCAGCGAATGGGCGCTGACCTGTTATGCAAAAGATGGCAAAGTGGAGTGGCAAACACCGACGCCGGGCGTGGTCTGGGCGGTCAATGTCAGTGGAAATGGGAAACTGGTGCTCACGGCGCTCAGTGACGGCACCATCCGCTGGTATCGGGCAACTGATGGAACCGAACTGCTGGCATTTTATCCACATTCTGACCGGTCACGGTGGATTGCCTGGACACCGTCGGGATTTTATGACGCGACTCCGGGGAGTGACACCCTGCTTGGCTGGCAGGTCAGTTCTGGATGTGATGTCGAAGGTGAATTTTATCCCATTGGACAGTTCCGAACGGTCTATTACCGGCCTGATGTCGTCAATGCAATTGTTCGCACGCTGGATGAAGTCGCCGCCGTCAAAGAAGTTTTTTCAGATGGTGGCCAGATGGCACGTTCGGTTGATCCGTTGAAGTTTCGCCCGCCAGTTGTTGAGCTATTGGCTGGAAATGACTCAATTCCAGCAACTTCCGGAACTGTTGGGCTTCGTTACAGTGTCCGGATGCCGTCTGGTGAACCAGTGACCCGAGTCAAAGCGCTGGTGGATGGGCGTCCGGTGGTGATTGAACCGATTTCGGAACTTCAACCTGGAGCGGCCACCATCAATCGGGAAATCCAGATTCCGGTTCCAGCCCGCAATTGTGAAGTTTCGCTGATTGCTGAAAACCGGTTTGCTCCGAGCCAGCCAGTCTCGATCCAGGTAAACTGGAAAGGGAACGATGTCGTGGCACCAGTGACGGCAGAGGTTGTCAAGCCACGGTTATGGATGCTCTCGGTCGGGGTGAGCGACTATCCAAGCAAGAACTGGAAACTGGCAAACGCTGCCAAAGATGCCGGCGCCTTTGCCGAAACGCTGATGCACCAGGAAGGCGGATATTATCGCGAAGTCCACACCAAAGTTTTGACCAACGAAGCCGCAACCGGCGAGACTATTCGTCAAGGATTGCAGTGGCTCAAACAAAACACCACTACCGGAGACATCGCCGTGGTTTTTCTGGCCGGTCATAGTTTAAATGATCCACTCCAGCGGTATTTCTTCCTGCCGTTTGATGCCCGGCTCGACAAGCTGGCGACAACCGGCGTGCCGTTTTCAGATGTGAAAAACGTGATCGAAGTCCTGCCGTGTAAAGTCCTGTTTCTGGTTGACACCAGCCATAACGACGCGGCACTTGGGACGAAAATCAAACGCGGAACGGCTGATCTGGCCGGAGTCGCGACTGAAATGGCAGGTGCCGATAGTGGCGGCGTGATGATTACTTCGTCAACCCAAACGACTGAAGAATCAGGGACGTCAAGTGTCTTTGTCAAAGCGCTGGTCGAAGGCTTAAATGGTAAAGCGAGTGCCAGCAGAAACGGAACGATTACAGTGAGTTCGTTGACGAGCTATATCATCGGGCGGGTGCAAGAACTGACCAATGGGAAACAAACCCCAGCGGCGGCACAACCCCAATCGGTACCGGATTTTGCGATTGCGGCGAAATGACGGGCCCTTTTACGTGTAAGTTTTTTGAGTACCTCCGAGTGAGACGAGGGATTGTGTGAATTGGGTTGAGCTTCCCGAAGGGCTGCAGTTCGGAGAGCCGGTCGTTTGCGAGGCTTTTTGAGCTACCACCGTAAAATTGA
>CAZXCE010000818.1:0-3505 GCA_964639175.1 uncultured Clostridia bacterium | reverse complement strand
GCGTCCCGGCGGGTGATGACGGCGGACTCGCACCCGCCGATTTGGTCTTCAAGGCTGCAATCCCACGTTTTTTCACCACCTGGGCGCCGTTGTGGTCGGCATTCGCAACGTGTCCGCACCGCTGACAATGAAACCGACTTTGGCTCACGCGGTTGGCGGGATGAATGTGGCCGCACCTGGCACATTCTTGCGAGGAGTGGTGGGGTGAAACGTTGATCACCAGTTTTCGACGCCGAAGCGCCTTGTATTTCAGAAATGTCACTACCATTCCCCAGGCCGCCGCCAAAATACTCCGGTTGAGTCCAGCTTTGGCTGCCGCGCCGTTAGGTTCATAGCCATTCCCATCAGATTTTGGTTGCGGGGATGGGCTGGCGGTCATGTTTTTGATTTTGAGATCCTCAACCACAAATATCTGGTGGTCAGAGGTCGCCAGCCGATGGCTGGTCTGATGGGCAAAATCCCGCCGGACATCAGCTTTCCGGGCGTGATACCGGGCCAGTTTTCGTTTGGTCCGTTCCCGACGGCGAGACCCTTTGACCTGTCGCGACAATCTCTTTTGCTGGCGGTTGATTTGTCGGTCACAGTGGTCAAACGTGTGCTTTTGTTCGGAGGAAAATTCAAACGGTTCACCTTCCGACGGGTAGACTGGAATCACGACTCCGCGATCCAGTCCAACCGTGATGGGTTCCAGGCTTGGCGCGTCCATCTGGCTGTATTCAGCCTGGAGTTCTTCCTCCGTTACCAGTTCCTGGCCATCCTCATAATTGAATGACACGAAATAGTCACCGTTTCGACGTGACACCGTAATTGAATTTGGTGATTGAAACTCCCGCCGGGCGTCAAAACTTAGTTCTCCAATCTGATTGGTCTTTGTTCCAACCACCAATGTGTGCCCAATCACTTCTCCAGTTTGGTCATCCGTTTTCGGTTTCAACTCAAATAATTCGCTCGTCAGCCAGACCGAATCCTGATTGCCTTTCCGTTTCCTGACCGGTCTCTCCGCCAGGCCCACCACGTATCGCTGGTAGGCTTCCCGCCACCGATACGCCGCATTCCGCAATACCTGACTCGGTATGTCTTTGAGCCAAGATGTCGCTTCCGTTTTATCGGGTAAGAGGGTGTAAGTCGCCTTACCCCTCTCCCCTAAGAACCGTACTTGATAATTACTCATCATACGGCTCAAGCCCTCCGCATTTCATTCGGGCACATTCCCCATGGAGATGCCGGTGACATTCGGCGTGCAGGATTTGTAAGTTTCCTTTTTCTTCCTTCCCACCGTCAGCGACTCTTTTTACATGGTGGATGTGGATGCGCTCCCCACTAAACAGCATTCCCTGACAAACTGGACAACTCCACTTTTGGCTTTCGGCCACTCGGTAGAGCTTTGAGCCAGGTACAAAGTAGGTTTTACCATACCTTGCATTCCGCTCTGTCCAATATTTGGTAAGAGTTGGATCATCCGGTGAGACACCACCTTTCACTTTGATGTGTCGGGTGATTTTCGTCATTGTCATCCGGTACAGATAGACTTCCCCCGGTTTTCCTTGACGATTCACCGTTTTGGCTTTGAACACCCACCGATTCCCGCCAATTCTTCCGAAATAGCGGGCGACGATCCATCTCATCCCTTTGGTGGAATGTTTGCGCCTGGCCCATCTCAACAGCATTTGCACGACCTGGGAGTCAAACGCTGCAAACACCCTGCTGCTCACCGCGTGTTTGTAGTAATTTGCCCATCCTCGCAGGATTGGATTCATCACCCGAATGATCGCTTCCGGTCCTGCATTCTGGTGACTCTTCAACCATTCCTTCAGTTGTTTCAGTTTGGCTTGAATCTTTTCCTTTTGAGGTTTGGTAAGGCATTTGCCTTGATATTGTCGAATGTTGAATCCGAGAAAGTTGAACCCTTCCGTCCCTTGCCGAAGATGGGTTTTCTCTTCATTCAGACTCAACCCCCGTTGTTTGAGCCAGTCGCTGATTTCCGGGAGGATGGCGGTCAGGTCTGCTTTGGATTTGGCCGTTATCACGAAATCATCCGCATAGCGGGTGAATCCGAATTTCGGAACACGGTGTCGGTCATTTGATTCGCTGTTTTGGCAGTTCCGCGTTGTCCGGTGCTGGGCCAACCATTGTTCCATCCCGTCCAATGCGACATTTGCCAACAGCGGACTGATGACCCCGCCTTGGGGTGTTCCGCTGGTTGTTTCCTGCCAGACTTCCGCCTCGACATACCCTGCTTTCAGCCATTGTTTCACCAGTTCACGCCCAGGGCTGTTTCCCAGGGCGGTGAGGATGAATTCATGGCAGATGTGATCGAATGCACCTTTGATGTCCGCGTCCAGAATCCATGTGTCGCGGCAATTGCCGTTCAGTCGTAACCAGCATTGCGCCACTGCGTCATGGCAACTCCTTCCGGGACGGAATCCGTAGCTGTTAGCCTCAAATTTGGCTTCCCATTCCGGTTCCAGCGCATTTTTTTTCACCACTGCTTGCAGCATACGGTCTTTGATGGTCGGGATTCCCAACGGTCGGAGTTTTCCCGTTGTTTTTGGAATGTAAATCCGTCTGGCCGGTCGCACCGTCCACGGCGTATATCCCCGCATTTCATTGACCAGTTGTACCCGTTCCGATGGCGTGACGGCGGTGTGCCCATCGATCCCCGCCGTCTTTTTGCCTGCGTTTTCCTGGGTGACTTGCCGCGTTGACAGCAGCAGGTTTGCATGACTTCGCATCATTAGTTTCTGCAAGTTTCGGACCTGCTTCCACTCTCCCTTTTGAGTTGCACGGTAAATCCGCTGTCTCAAGTTCTTCACCCGCTTTCGGACCTGTTGCCAGTCAATGGCTTTCCAGTCTTGCAGCGATTCTGGCGCTCCGATGTCAGTGATGACCCTATCTTGCACGTCAGTTCAGTTCCTTTACTTTGGGTTACCGTCGAGAACCTGTCGGAAGTCAGCCACCTGGCGGTGCGGGAGCCCGGCTCTCCCTATCTCTTGCATTACCAAGAGCGTTCGCTTTTTCCGACATCTGCTGCCCTCCAGGTAATTCGGCTTTCCTTACGGTCAACTTACTCTGCTGGGCGTGGAGAGAACCTGAAGGGTTTACCGTTGTTCCAAGTGTCGAGCTGCGTTCAGGGAGGAGACTTGCCTATATCCCGATGGGTTATGTTCCGTTGATGTGTGGACAATTCAACCACACATCCACCCATGTACCTTTTGGTGAGAGTGTTTCAGCCTCATTTCACTCTTTCTACGTGACGAGACGTTGATGGCAATTCGCGGTTGCTGTCCCTTCTGAACTTCCCCTAGCCCTCCTCCGGCTTGAGGCTGCCAGATTCCGGTACGTGCGTGGTCTGCGTTCCACTGGGTTCATTACTTACTTCCAGTGTGACCGGGGTGAAGCACCCTTTTACGTGGGGACAGTGGAACGGAATCCACTGAGAGAACGGGTTTTCCGTTCTCCACTCCTAAAACATCTCCTTTCGCACACTTAGCTTTCAACGTCGCAC
>CAZXCE010000817.1:0-3507 GCA_964639175.1 uncultured Clostridia bacterium | reverse complement strand
GGAAAGACGATCGAGACCGGCCTCGTCGTCGCGCAGATGCTGGCCGAGGGGGCGCTTGAAAATCCGCGCCCAGATGTGATTTTCGGGCTGCACTGTATGCCGACGATTGAAGTCGGCAAGCTTTCCTACAACGAGACGGCCACCATGGCGAGCGCGGACCGGTTTTTCATCACGATTCGCGGCAAGAAAGTCCACGGTGCCTACCCACACGGCGGGATTGACGCGATTGTGGTGGCTTCGTCAGCGATTACGCAGCTTCAAACCATCCGCAGCCGTCGAATTGACACCCAGGAACCGCTGGTGTTGACAATTGGTAGCTTTCACGGCGGGAACCGGTTCAACATCGTGGCTGACGAAGTGCAGCTTGAAGGCACGCTCCGGGCGCTCAACGAACAGGTCCGCGAAAGCGCCATCCAGATGATGCACCAGACGCTCAAAGGCGTGACCGAGACCTATGGTGCGTCCTATGAGATGGACATCGAAAAAATGTGCCCGGTGCTCATCAACAATGCTGATCTGGTCAATCAGATGCTTCCGACCATGCGGCGCATTGTCGGGGCTGAAAATGTCGTCAGTCCGCGTCCCCAGATGGGCGCTGAAGACTTTGCCTATTTCTCAAACACAATTCCGGGCTTTTTCTACTTTCTCGGCGTCGGTAACCAGAAGCGCGGCATCACGGCGATGATTCACACGCCAGATTTTGATGTGGACGAAGATTGCCTCCCGATTGGCGTCAAAGCGATGTCGGGAATGGTGATGGATTATCTGGAGAATCCGCTGGTGAAAGGGAAGTGAGGATATAGGATTCAGGGTTCAGGGTTCAGGGTTCAGGGTTTAGGGTTCAGGGGTATCGAATCAGTTTCCTTTTATTCCCTTTGGCTCTGCTTCCGTGGACTGGAACGCCACACCAATGACACGCACTTTTCAGGACTGAACCTTCTTGCTGACATCTGTACTTCACAATTTCAAAATGGCTTTTTCTTTTGAAAACCCTGAACCCTGGTTTTCAAACCCTGAACCCTGATTTCCATGGAACCAAACCACCCCATCAAAGCACTGGTGCTGACCGCAACGGCCCTGATGGCATTTGCGGCCAATTCAGTGCTGTGCCGGCTGGCACTTGGAGCGCAAGCAATTGATGCGGCGAGCTTTACCACGATTCGGCTGATGTCAGGAGCCGTACTGCTGTGGGTGATGTCGGCGACGCTTCCACCGCGAACGTTCACACTTCCGAAGTGGAACTGGCCGTCGGCTGGTTTTCTCTTTGGCTACGCGATTTGTTTTTCATTTGCTTACACGGGGTTGACGGCTGGAACTGGTGCCTTGATTTTGTTTGGAGCGGTTCAGACCACAATGATTGGTCTGGCGTTGCGGTCCGGCGAACGCCCGCACTCGCTCGAATGGGTTGGGTTGATGGCCGCGATTGGCGGACTGGTGTATCTGGTCTTTCCAGGATTGACCGCGCCGCCACTGGTTCGGTCGGGACTGATGGCTCTGGCCGGCGTTGCCTGGGGGGTGTATTCGCTCAGAGGACGTGGTTCAAAAACACCGCTGGCTGACACGACCAGTAATTTTGTGTATGGCGTGCCACTGGCCGTACTGGTCAATGCTCTGATGTGGTCTCAGGTATTTATCACGCCCAAAGGTGTGGTGCTGGCACTGCTTTCTGGTTCATTGGCTTCTGGAGTTGGGTATGTCATCTGGTACGCCGCGTTGAAATATTTGACTGCCACGCGAGCGGCAACCGTGCAACTGGCGGTGCCGGTGCTGGCGGCGGCGGGCGGTGTCGTGGTTCTTTCCGAACAGATTTCCCTCCGATTGGTAGTTGCGGCAGTGCTGATTTTGGGTGGCATCGGGGTAGCCTTATTGGGGCGGAAGACTTTGAACTGAATTTTTTACCACAGAGGACACAGAGGAGCACAGAGGAAATCAACCACTTCAAAACCTCTGTGTTCCTCTGTGTCCTCTGTGGTGAGTTTCGGTCTTCTCACACATTCGTTTCAGATGATGAAGTTATTTTGGGTTTATTCCTGAGCGCCAGCCGTCAAACGCAGATTTCGGCCATTGGTGGCGCCTTTTGACCGCTGGTTGCAAATTTCTTGGGTCTTGCGGTTTTTCTGATACAACCTCTTTACTGCAACGTGTTGATTCTGCAAGAGGAGAGCGTATCAAAATGAAGAAACAGGGATTTCGTCACAATCATCTGGCAGTTGTCGTGATGCTGGCCGCCTGCCTGACCTGGGCCGGATATTTCAGAACCGGCACAACCATTCAAGCCAATTATCAAGCTTCTCGTTTATCACAAACCCAATTATCAAAGATCGTTACCATTGAAGCCCCCGATCATCATCCAGCTTTTCATTTTCGTCAGGGACAGGAACTCGAACTCACGCCGGCACTTGAGACCCGATTGAGTCAGTTTCAAGGTACGCCGAAAGCACTGGCGGGCGGCGATTTTGACTCCGACGGGATGAAAGATGTGATTGTCGGCTATGAAACAGCGACTGGTGGCACCGTTATGGTGTTTCGAGGGAATCCAGAAACCTTTGCCCCAAGCGATGCCAGAACCCAGAAACTCAAATCTGAAGGGACGTTTACCGAATCGCCGCTGCTGGAAACTGGTGTCGTCATTGACCTTCCAAATCGTCCGGATTTTCTCGGCGCCGGAGATTTTAACGGAGACGGCACCTTTGATCTGGTAACGGCGGCGCGAGGTGAAAACCAGTTGCACTGGCTGCCAGGAAATGGAAAGGGCGATTTTGGGAATACCACGACGGTTGAGGTTGCCGGCCCGGTGACGGCGTTGACCGTGGGGGATGTCAATCGCCAGGATGGTTTGGCCGATGTGCTTGTGTCAGTTACCGATACCGCAACCGCAAGTTTGTTGGTGTTTGAAGGTCCAGACGGTGCCTTACGCCATGAACCGGAAGTGCTCACATTGCCGGCGCCGGCCACAGCCATTGCCGTTGGCGAACTGGGCGGAAGTCCTTTTACTGACATTGCCGTTGCGGCTGGAAACACGCTGCTCGTTGCCCAAGGCCGCGACCGAAAACTTTCCGTGAGTGACAAACGAGTTGAACCATTGCGAATCAACCAGCGGACATTCGATTTTGAGATTAAATCGCTGGCCCTGGGTGATTTCGAAGCCGATGACCTGACCGATGTGGCGGTGCTATCAACCGATGGCCAGGTTCAGGTGCTCTCACGCGAGATGCCGGCAGCCCTGCGTCAATCAGCCCCACTGGACTATGACATGGTGAACGATGGTCAAGATGGGGTGAAAACCACTGTGTCAGCCCCTTCAGGAATTATCGCGGCGACCAAAGTCTTGCGAGCCCCGGTTCGATTATCCCAGTGGAACGCCACGCACTTTGCCGACGCCGGAACTGACACCAGTCAACTTGTGCGGATCAAAAGTTCCAGCCTGTCACACGATGATCTGGCTGTTCTTGGTGAAACGGCAGACATCCGACTGCTTGGAAACCTGAACCAGGACCAATCGCCCAC
>CAZXCE010000816.1:0-3509 GCA_964639175.1 uncultured Clostridia bacterium | reverse complement strand
CGGTATTCTAAGCTTCACATCCGACGTTTGACGTGCGCGATGCCCGCTGCTGCTGCATCAGGCGGGTGAAATCATCAAATAAATATGAGGCATCATGCGGACCGGGGGAAGCTTCGGGGTGATACTGGACGCTATAGACCGGCAGGTGACGGTGTCGCATGCCTTCCAACGTCTGGTCATTGAGATTGATATGGGTGGTTTCAAAATCGGCGGGCATTGATTCGGGTTCAACCGCAAACCCGTGATTTTGAGCTGTAATCTCAACCCGCCCGGTGACCAGATTCTTGACCGGATGGTTTCCGCCACGATGGCCATATTTCAATTTGTAGGTTTTGGCGCCAAACGCCAGAGCCAGCAATTGGTGACCAAGACAAATACCAAAAGTTGGATAGATTTCAGCCAGTTTGCGCACTTCAGCCGCAATTTCGTGGAGCGGTTCGGGGTCGCCAGGTCCATTTGATAAAAACACACCGTCCGGGTTCAGTTGCTGGACTTCTTCAAAAGTGGTGGTCGCCGGAACCACCGTCACCCGACATCCAATCTTTGTTAAGTGCCTCAAAATATTAAATTTGATGCCAAAGTCAAAAGCCACGACCTGAAATGGTTCACCGTCTGGAGCTGGAAACAGGGGCTCTTCACCAAAAAGGTGCGAGCTTTTCCACTCATAGGATTTGGTGCAGGAGACTTCGCAGGCCAGGGCTCGACCGACCATACCTGGCGAACTGGCCGCTCGTTGGACCAGCGTTTCGGCATTGGTTTCAGTGGTGGAAAGCACACCGCGCATGGCACCGCGTTCACGCAGATGTCGAACCAGCGCCCGGGTGTCAATCCCTTCGATACCAAGGATACCCGTCCGGCGCAGGTATTCGTCCAGCGTTTCAGTCGCCCGCCAGTTGCTCACAACCGGGGAGAGTTCCTTGACGATCAACGCCTGGAGAAATGGGCGTCGCGATTCCATATCTTCCCGGTTAATGCCGTAATTGCCGATGTGGGGATAGGTCATCACCACCAACTGACCGGCATATGAAGGATCTGTCAACAGTTCCTGATAGCCTGTCATGGATGTGTTAAACACCACTTCCCCGGCGGTTTCGCCGACGGCGCCAAAATGGCGCCCACGAAATACACGACCATCTTCAAGAGCCAGTACCGCTTCCACAAGAGACTCCTTCTGAGTTGAAAAATATTTGGTTGAATGAAAAGCTGACTGCCAACTTCTGATTTTGAGCGATTCAGCTTTTGAAAACTGGGCGAATGCCAGTTTGAGCGCTGCTACCATACCACAACTATTACCGGTCTTCAGCAGATGCTTGACAGATTCGGCTCAGGTCCGTATGCTCTTTTACTTTGAAAATCCTATGGCGGCGTAGCTCAGGTGGTCAGAGCGACGGATTCATAACCCGTAGGTCGTTGGTTCAAGTCCAACCGCCGCTATTTCCCAGCCTTCAGTCCGGTTCTTCATCCCCACACGTTCACCTCACGCTTCAAAGAAACTGTCATGACCTGCCGCGTTTCGTGGTTCTGGTTCGCACGCTTGTTTCTTTCCTTTTTGCTGCCGTGTGTCGTTTCGGCCTTTAATCCGGTTACGGCGCTCGACCCGGCCAAACGTGTCACTCAGTATGGCCATGATGCGTGGCAAACGGAACAGGGCCTCCCTCAAAATTCAGTCACCGCCATTTTGCAGACTCGCGACGGCTATCTATGGCTTGGGACGCAGGAAGGACTCGTTCGCTTTGATGGGGTCAAGTTCACGGTTTTTGATAAATCCAACACCCCAGCCTTTACCAACCATTTTATTCTCTCACTGTGCGAAGACCGCCTCGGTCGGCTCTGGATTGGCACCTATGGGGGCGGCCTGGTGTGCCTTGACCAGGGAAAATTTTCGACCTATACCCGTCAAGATGGGCTCTCAAACGAAGTCATCCGTGTGCTGTGTGAAGATCAACAGGGAAATTTATGGATCGGAACTGACCGGGGGCTCAACCGCCTGACCAATGGCCGGTTTAAGGTGTTTATCTCCCCAACGGGCAGCTTTGATGAACGCATCAGTGCCGTTGCCCAGGACCGCGATGGCAACCTGTGGGTTGGCTTTACCAGTGGGGTGCTGACGTTTTTGCACAATGATCAGTTGCGATTTTTTGCGTCAAGGGAAACATTTACGGATGCGTCTATTCGCACCATCTACAGCGATCAGGCCCGTCGGTTGTGGGTGGGAACAGATGGGAAAGGGCTGTTTTGTTTTGCCGGAGACGAAGTCACCACCTACACCACCCACAACGGACTCTCGGATGATTCCGTGATTGTGGTGTATGAAGACCGACGCGGTAATCTCTGGATTGGTACGGGAAATGGGCTTAACCGATTGAATTTTGGGCAATTAACTACCTACAGCAGTGGCGAGGGACTGACAGATGAACGGGTTCTGGCACTGGCTGAAGATGCTGAAGGGAGTCTCTGGATTGGAACTGATGGCGGAGGGCTCAATCGGTTTTGTGATACCAAATTCACCGTGTTTTCCACCGCAGAAGGACTTTCCAACAGCGATATTATTTCACTGTGCGAAGACAACCAGAACACACTCTGGATTGCCACCAGCGGCGGTGGCGTCAATTGCCTCAAAGATGGGAAGGTCATCACCACCTATACCACACGCGACGGACTCTCAAGCAATGATGTTTCTTCAATTTGTGCCACGATAGATGGCGGGGTGTGGGTTGGCACCAGCGGAAGCGGTCTCAACTACTTTAAAGATGGCAAAATTCAAAGCCACCTGAGCACCGCCAATGGACTGACCAGCAATTTTATCTGGTCGATTTTTCAGGCTCACGACTCAACCCTCTGGGTCGGCACCAACACGGGGTTAAACCACATTGAAAATGGGCGTATCACCCGCTTTACCCAGCAGGAGGGACTTTCCAACAACGTTGTCTGGACCATTTGTGAAGACAGCGACCATACGCTCTGGGTTGGAACTGACGGCGGTGGGCTCAATCAATTCAAAGATGGGAAAATCCGGGTTTATACAACTCAAGACGGTCTTTCAAATAATTTTGTGGTCTCGCTGTATCACGACACACAAGGCAGTTTGTGGATTGGAACCGCCGGCGGCGGGTTAAATCGGTACCACAACGGAAAGTTTACGACCTTTACCAGCCGGGATGGCCTCTTTGACGACACGGTGTATCAAATCCTGGAAGACAATCAAAATTGCTTCTGGATGAGCAGCAACAAAGGAATTTTCCGGATTCAGAAAAGCCAGCTTGAGCAATTTGCCAGGCAGGAACTGAAACTGCTTGAATGTACGGTGTTTAGCAAAGCGGATGGATTGCGCAGCAGTGAGTGTAATGGTGGTGTGACACCAGCCGGCTGGAAGACGCACGATGGCAAATTATGGTTTCCGACCATCAAAGGTGTCGCCATGATTGATCCGGCACAAATTCACCTCAATGTGCAGGTCATTCCAGTTCGCATTGAACAGGTTCTGGTTGATTCACAACCGGTGAGCCCCC
>CAZXCE010000815.1:0-3510 GCA_964639175.1 uncultured Clostridia bacterium | reverse complement strand
AGGGAAACGCATTTTGGGCATCTTGAAAAAAACCAATTGAAATTTCTTCGCCGGTCTTGCTCGGGGTGATCCAGTGTTGGATCGTGTTGCCGCTGATTTTGATGTGTACCCGGTACGTTTCGCCGGGTTTGAGCGGTGGCAGGATCGGAAGTGGCGCTGTTACGGGTTTGGTCAGGTCCAGCTTTCCATCGCGGCAAACATAGGTTTGGAACTTGTTGGGAAATATGCCACCTGGGCCATTGAGACAAAACAGATAGTAATTCTTTTCATCTTGAGCCCGCACCACCCAGGCTGCCCCACGGTCATTGGTGAGGCGCAATCCAAAAAAGACTTCGCTTTCACAAAACCGTTTTTCTTTGACCACGCCAATCCGCGACGTGGTCGGCACGGTGAGCATTCCGGTTTCAGCTTTCCATTCCGACGGCGCCTCCCAAAACTGAAGGCCGCCTTGAAAATTGTCGGCAAATTCAGTTGTGGTCGGCAGGGGAAGCAATCGTGTTTCGAGTTCCACCGTTTTTCCAGCCTGCCCGCGAATCAGTTGCTCGAATTTTTCATATCCAAAATGTTCCAGCCGCACGGTGTTTGGTTGATCAACAAGAAGCGTCGAAACGCGTAGCGCTCCGGTTGCTGGGACAATCCCAGTTTCCTGACCGTTGACATAAACCCGTGTGCCTTCCTGGGTTTTAATCAGGAGTGCGGCCACTGCCCGCTCCAGAATCACGGGAAGACTTTGTGGCGTTGCGCCACGGAGTGTGATTTCGCCGGAGAAGGGAAGATATTCAGCCCCCAGGATTTCTAGCCGATGATGGCCAATCGGTGTTTTGATTCGGATTTCAGTTTCTGAGGTGCGAGTGAGGTCACTGGCGGAGACTTCGTTTCCGTCGAGTTTGATGGTTCCGTTGGGGAAGGGCTGTGAAAAAACAAGCTGGATGATGCCAAAACGTGGGCGTAGCGCCACCCGTAGCGGGGTCACCGATCCCGGACGAATCGTGACCGATTGCTGGAGCGGTTCATAGTCAGGGTGTTTGACTTCAAGCACATAGCTTCCTGGTTTTAAGGAAAGCGGTTGGTTGAAGTTTCCAGCAGCCGTGGTTTTCCCTTGTGATTTTTGGTTGAGAAACACATCTGACTCAGGCGGGTCGGTAAACAAAACCAGGGTTCCCGCCACCGTTTTGGCTGGAACCGGCGGGGTGCGACGAGGTGGCAGGTCTGTGACTTCGGGACTTTTCTTTTGGATGCCCAATACTGTCTGACTGAGCACAAGACCCAGAAACAGACAGCCAATTTTAATGGCTGATTTCATGATTGGTAACAGCAAGACGAAAACCAAGGTTAGGGGCCTGGAAGGTTGGTAAATCCCAGGTGCGAAATGATGTTCGCGAAGCATCCGGAATATTTTTAAAACTGCCTCCTCGAATCACTTTGCAAGTTTGGTCTGATTGGGTCGGAACGTAGCTTCCACCCGGATAAACTGAAAAGCTCGAAGCCGTCCATTCCTTTACATTCCCAGTCATTCCAACAATACCAAATGGACTGATATCCACATTCTGAGTGGTTACTGGAAGTGGAAGTTGTTGATTTTGGGGGCGTTTGGCTACGTTGGCAAACTCTGGATTCCACTCATTTCCCCAGGAAAAAAGTCGGTTATCGGTGCCACGAGCCGCATATTCCCATTCTTCCTCAGTTGGCAGACGGTAGGGAAGACCGTCACGCCCAGCTCGCCAGACACAGTACGCCGTTGCCTGTTCCCAGGTGATGTCTGTCACTGGCCAATCGGCTTGACCAGATGGAAAGCGCGAGCCTTTCCACACTGGCGGAGGGGCGGTCTGTGTCGCCTGGACAAATTCCAGATATTCCTGGTTGGTAACTTCATAGCGGCTCAGGAAAAACGGTGCCAGATTGACCTGATGGGCTGGCGTTTCGTCTTCTGAAATCTGGCAATCGGGATTGCCCCGGCATTCGTCAGCATTTCGGCCAATCGTCACCTTCCCACCTGGAATCAAAACAAAGAGGTCGGCTGGCGGTTGTCGTCGCTCAGGTCTGGCTGGTTGTGATACTCCAGGCAGTTGTGAAGTGACCGGAGCGACTGGTTGAAACCCAAACCAGGCGACCCAACCCACACTCAAACCAAGCACTACCGTCACCAGTCCATAGGCCAGCACTGACAGAATTCCAGGCTGCTGCCTGGCAGTCGTCAGCACTGCTGCCATTTCCACGGGTTGAACGATTTGTGTCTGGCCTGGTGCTGGTGGAATTGTTTTAAGTTCAAGTGCTGGAAGAGTTTCCAGTTTCCCAGCCGGAGATAAATATGGCTGGGTGGATTCCAGTTCCCGATTTTGAATGGCCGACCGAATTGCCTGCAGAAATTCATCCGCTGATGAAAAACGATCATGTTGCTTTTTGGACATCAGCCGGGCGACCAGATTTGACACCGATTGAGGAATTTCAGGGCAGCGTTGAGAAAGTTCGGGCACCGGCAGGTTGACGTGGGCATACATCACGGTCAGGGTTGCGTCAGCTTCAAACGGACGCACGCCAGCCAGCATTTCATAAAGAATGACTCCCAGCGAATACAGGTCTGAACTCAGCGTGATGTGGTCGCCAACACATTGTTCTGGCGACATGTAATGTGGCGTTCCGCAAATCAAATCTGGGTTGGTCAGGGTTTCGGCAATGGTGCTTGGTTTGGCAATTCCGAAGTCGAGGATTTTGACAATTTCTTTGCCATCCTGGTGAGCAAAGAAAATATTGTCGGGCTTTAAGTCACGATGGATCACACCTTTGCGATGGACATAGCCCAGCGCCGGGCACACCTGTTCCAAAAAAACCAGTACTTCATCAAGGGATATTCGCCGTCGGGCTTTTAACCGTTGCCGAAGCGACTCGCCCTCCAGGTACTCCATGACGAGGTAGCAGGCGGTTCCTTGAACCCCATAATCAAAAACCCGCACCGAATTGGGATGGTCGAGGCTGGCGGCGGTTTGTGCTTCACGTTTGAAGCGTTCAAACAGGCTTGGATCCTGGGTAAAGGCACTCTTGAGGACTTTGACGGCCACGAAAATACCAAGATCAATATGGCGGGCCTGATACACCCTGGCCATTCCACCCTGCCCAATCAACTTCAGAATGGTGTATTTTTCGAGCAGTGTGGTGCCAATGGCGAGTGAATCTGATTCAGCCTTTGGCTGCAATGTAACTGATGGAGAATCAAGGGTTTTGGCTTTTGAATCCAGTTCAACGACCGGGGATGATTCCAGAAAAGCATCCACTTCGTTTTCAAGGGCGAGCAGTTGATGGACTTCCTGATAGAGCGCCGGATCCGTCGAGCACACCCTGGCCAGAAAGCGGGACCGCTCCTGCGTTTCAACCGATAATGCCTCAGCGACCAGTTCTTTGACCTGTTGCCAGCGTTCCGGTGTCAATTGAAATCCTCCATCAGTACCACCTGTGTGAGTGGGTGGGTTTGGTCAGTACCACCTGCGTGAGCGGGTGGGCTTGGTCAGTACCACC
>CAZXCE010000814.1:0-3514 GCA_964639175.1 uncultured Clostridia bacterium | reverse complement strand
GTGCCCTCTGTGGTTCAAAAATGATGCTGACGGTTCATTGTGTTCGGGGTGATGGGGGCACTTCAGGTTGCTATTTTGGGAATCGAAAAATCTTTGGGAATGACCGGACTCGGAACCCGGAACCCGAAGCCTTCACCCCTCCTCAACAAAATTCGGCATTTTGGGTTTCCACCGATGATCAAAGATCAGTGAGGTTTCTGTTTGATTGACTTCTTCGCGAGTCGTGAATGAATCAAGCAGCAGATTGCGCAGGTGTTTGTCGTCTTTGACCGCCACATGAATCAGAAAATCGGTGGCGCCGGCCAGATGATATACCGCCACAACCTCCCGTAAACCAAGGATATGCGCCTGAAAGCTCTCAACAGTTTCCCGGGAATGGCGCTTGAGCCGGACGGCAATCAATGCCTGTAATCCAATGCCCAAGGCGGCTGGGGCGACCTGTTCGTGAGCCCCGCGCAGAACCCCAATCGACCGTAACCGCTTGACCCGTTCCAGGCAGGTTGAAGGCGCTAAATCCACAATGGCCGCGAGTTCTTTGTTCGACAACCGTGCATTGTTCTGTAATTCGGCCAAAATTCTGAAGTCAATTCGGTCTAGCTCTGGATTTTCCATATTTTTCTGAATTCAATTCGGTATACAAAGTGTTTTTCTGAATATATAGTAATTTCCATCAGTTGCCTCAGAATTTCTTTCGCTTCCCTTCACTCATTTTACAATTTGGAGGATTCACGTGATGACCCAGTTTCATCCCATCGAATCTTTGGCCGATCTCCGCCACGAATTCGGAGAACACGGTGGTGTCAACCTTTCAATCGAAGCCAGTTCAACCTTTACCGTGATGAAGGCTGCCACGCTGCCAGCCATCTTTAAAGGACAGCAAGGGCCCGAAAATGGCGGCTGTTATTTGTATGGGCGGCATTACAATCCGACCGTTAGCGTGCTGGCTAAACAAATTGCGGCGCTCGAAGGTGCTGAAGCTGCCTATTGCACCTCCAGCGGGATGAGCGCAATTGCCGCCACCATGTTGCAACTGACGTCGCAAGGTGACCACATTGTATCGAGTGATACCGTGTACGGCGGCACGTTTGCCCTCTTGAAAGAATTCCTCCCCGCCAAAATGGGACTTGGTGTTTCATTTGTAAATACTGACGATGTGGCCGCGGTTGAAGCCGCCATGACTCCACAGACGAAGTTGATTTTTGTCGAGACGATGTCAAATCCAACACTTCGGGTGGCTGATATTCCACGTCTGGCAGAAATTGCCCATCGCCACGGTGCCAAACTCGTGGTGGACAACACCTTTTGTCCGCTTCTTCTGTCCCCGATCCGACTCGGAGCCGACATTGTGGTTCACAGTCTGACCAAATTTATCAACGGTGCGTCAGATTTTATTGCCGGAGCGATTTGCGGGCCGCTGGACTTTATCCACACACTGATGGACCTGCACATGGGATCATTGATGCTGCTTGGGCCGACGATGGATCCAAAAGTTGCCCACGAAATCAGTCTCCGGCTCCCACACCTTGGGTTGCGGATGCGCGAACACTGCCAGCGGGCCCAGGTTTTTGCCGAGCGGTTGCAATCACTTGGGTTTTCAGTGATTTACCCAGGGCTGGCATCGCATCCCAATTATCAATTGATGCAGGATCTGCATAACGAAGAATATGGATGTGGCGGGCTGGTGTGTCTTGATTTGGGTACCTCGCAGCAGGCCAACCGGTTGCTTGAGTACCTGCAAAATGAGAAGGGTTTTGGATTTATGGCCGTAAGTCTGGGGTATTTCGACACGCTGATGACCTGCCCGGCCACCACGACGTCAAGCGAATTGACGGACGACGAACTTCGCCGGGCGGGGATTCTCCCCGGACTGGTGCGGATGTCGGTCGGGTATACCGGCAGCCTGGAACAACGCTGGAAGCAACTCGAAGAGGCCCTTCACGCTCTGGAGTTGTTGCCCGCTCAGAAAACCCAACTCTCGGCTGCGTGAGACAACCGTTTGAGATCCCCAATTTTCCCGTTCCGGAAAATTTCCGGAACGGGAATTTTTTTCGGAGTGCGGCGGCTTGACGCCGCTTTCGTTTTGGTTGTGGAGTGCGACGGCTTGACGCCGCTTTGAGGTCCAGCGGCTTGACGCCATTAGAGTGGAATCCCCGCTGCTGTCGTGATCACGCCCGTGACCAGGTTGATCTTACGGACACAGTTATTAAAGGTATCCGCCACGTAGAGATTCCCAAGTCCATCAGCTACAAGATCCGAATTGTTGATGAGGTTATAGTTTGCCGGGTATTCAAAACCCAGCCCCGCCAGAGTTGCCGGTCCGCCATCACCAGAAAACTTTCGCGATCCGCTTCCCGCAATCGTTTTAATGCGCTTGGTTTTTGGGTCAATCCGGCGAATGCGGTTATTGCGCGAGTCAATGAAATAAATGGTGCCGTCTTTATCAACTGTAATGCCAGATGGCCCGGCCAAAATCGCACTTTCAGCCAATCCGCCATCACCCGCAAACCCGCCAATCTGACCAGAGTTTATTCCCGCAATCGTCGAAACCAGGCCCGTCTGGCCGTCAATTCTTCGAATTTGGTTGCGAGTGTATTCAGTAATCAGATAACTCCCATCTGATGTCTGGGTGACTTTGGTTCCGAAAATACTGGTCTCGGTCGCCAGGACGCCATCTATCGGCTCTGAACTGGGCGATACACTGGCGATTTTGGTGAGCCGTTGGGTGACCACATTCATTTCCCAGATTGTGTTTTGAGTCACAAACACAAGATTGCCCTCCAGATTGATGAGCAGGCCATCCGTGCAACAAAAAGAGGCATCTGTGGCCAGCAGGCCATCCTCGGGGAGTTTGGTTCCACCGCCAGCAATGGTGGTGATAATCTGGGTTTCGGCATCAACTTTGCGGATAACTCCATCGAGGATTTGGGCAATATACACAGTCCCCTCACGGTCAACCGTGACATCCGTTATATATTTGAGGCCTGCTTCCCTGGCCGGACCACCATCGCCGGACGTAACAAGCTGACCGTTTCCGGCCACGACCGAAACCGCATCTTTGGCCGGATCATAGCGATAGACTCGATTTCTTGTGTTGCTGACAATATAAATCCGCCCCTGTTTGTCAGCTCCCATCCCGGTGGTCGGCCCCAGGTTTACTTTATTGGCGGGTTTTCTCGTTCTTTGAAGTCCTGGTATTTCACCTGGAACTGATTGTGCTAAAAGGGAGTTGCCACACAATTGCAATGCAATGGCAATCAGTGCCAAATATCCAAAGCGGGGTTTGAACATACAATGCTCCGTCGGTTTTTTGGATTTGGCTAATGGGTAAGGTCTGAAACTGCAAGGAGCTGAATCGTAATCTGACTGGAAATTTCGATCAAGGGTTTGCGCGGAGATTTTTACATTTTTTGTGCGGTATCAAACCTGCCTGCCGTCACTGGCAGTGAGACTTGCAGGGCAGGTGTGATTACCGGACGCCCGTCCAGAGTGAAACCCCTTATTCTGGTACGTATGG
>CAZXCE010000813.1:0-3527 GCA_964639175.1 uncultured Clostridia bacterium | reverse complement strand
GCCTGTTCGGCCTGAGTGGTCGCAACTTCAAGTTCTTTTTTGCGCACTTCGCTTTTCAGTCTGAGTAACTCCAATCGCTGATAGGTTCGCAGTCGGGCGGCCTGGACGACAAAGCCGATAATTACGGCGCTACATAGAGTGAACGCAAAATGCCCCCAATCAGGGCCGGGTGGGGACTGGATGGCAATAAAACACCACCCGGCGAGCGAAAGCCCAGCCAGCACCCAGTAATCCCGCATTGAAAGCAGCAAACAGCCGCTTCCAACCAGAGTCAGTATCAGGTTTGTGGTGTGTTTGGCTTCTGGGACAAACCAGAGATGGAGCAGACTATTGAAAACCGGAAGCAGGAAGATTCCAAACCCGAGAACCTGGCTCCAGGCAAGCGGAATGGCCTTCCGGCGGTGAGCTTCAAGGATTATTGAAAGAAGGATGCCTGATACCAGGGCGACCGCCGACAGATATCGGGAAGAGGGTGGAGGGACAAAGCACCAGTGCAATATGGCCACCAAATAGTAAAAAACACATAACCCGGTGGCAACATACGGAATCCATTCCAAAACAACCGCATCAAGCGCACTTTTCAGGTTGTTTTGATTCTCCAACATGGATTCAATCTCGACGGTCCGGTCTTGATCAGAATGAAAAAATGAGAAAAGCATGAAACAGCCTGTTGGCAGAAATGAAATGAGAGATAGAATGTCTGAGAGTGTACTCTACTTGCCAGCCTTTGTGACCTCTCCCTTACCTGCCGAAGGTCACTGATTTCCGATCATTCAGGCGTTTTGGAGCGCAGTATTTCTGTTTTTCTTCTGAAAAGGAGCTTGAGTTCATGAGTGATTCCACCACAACCAGCATCCGTGAATGGACGGTTGATCTTGTCAGAAACCATTGTGCCGGGGCTGCCCGCCTTGAATTATGGACCATCCCACTGTATTTGTCCGTCGCCTATTCAATCAACGTGGTTCCAGATCCTGCCACCGGTCGCCCGGAATTAACGGCGGTGAACTACCCGGTTTTGCCCGATGGATTGCCAGATTATAACTGGTTTCAAGATAGACCTCAGCAGGCCGCTCAGTTTGCCTTTAACAGCATTGTATCAATTGCATTCCAGGAAATGCTCCATATCGAACTTGCCGCCAATTTGTGCAATGCCATTGGCGCCACGGTTGATTTCGTTGGGGAAAATGGGAGCTTTTTTCCAAGGTATGATTCTGATTCGGTTCCTTATATTGCTGTTCCATCGGAATTAAAAGACCGGGTTCGGTTGGCACCACTTGGCATGGATTCAATTGGGTTACTGACCTGGATTGAGCATTACCTGCCACGGTTTCCGTCACCTCCGCTCAGCACCCAGCCCCGAGATCAGTACCGGTCAATCGGCGAGTTCTACTATGCCCTGCAACACGGGGTGGACGTCATGTGGGAAGATCTGTATCCACAGCAGGGGAGTCCAACCGTGACTGATCTCAAGCAAAAAGACGACTTTCAGACGGTGATTCATCGTCGGCGTCGGGACTGGATCCTGGAAGATTATCAGTTCAGCGTCACCATTTCCGGGAACTCACATCAAGCCAGAAAATGTGCTGATTCGTTGATTCAGGCAATTGTGTGTCAGGGAGAAGGCGCAACGGAAGGAAACCACCTGCAAGTCAACCCGGCCTATCAACTCAAGCATGGCGATGCCACTGAAATCGCGCTTGATCGGTGGACGCATTGGGAGCGATTTTCACAAATTGAAGAGATTTTGAAAGTTGCTCGGATCGAGACATTTCCTGTTCGCCCTGAATCTGAGGCCGGGCCTGAACTGAAGGCGTTGCAGCAACAGCTTAACCAGACCTTAACTTCATTTTTAGAAACACTGACCGCGAACTTCAACACGGCTGAATCGCTCAATCTGGATCCGATGGGAAACCTGGGAAGCTTGATGTATCAGGTTTGGAAGGCTGGCGGTATCCCGGAGTTGAAATATTGCCCCGGTTCAAAGTAATGCCATTTGGGGCTGAGGGGATTGGGCTAAGGGCTGAGGGAAATACACTTTTTTCAATAGCTTAGCTTTTTCATAATGCGAAGGGTTTATTGCAAAACAGTGTAAGGCAAAACCAAAAAGAGCCACTCCTGTTCTTGCAACACAGAGTGGCTCTCTCAAAATTAGCTTTGATTCTTGCTAGCCTTGAATCAACTCGACGGCTGGTGCTGGTGTTTGGGATGGGATCAAGTTTGAGATTTCGTTCACGATTCGTTTGGTGGCATCTGGAATGCCAAGGGCCGCCGCGGCCTGTTTCATCGCCAGATATTCGTCGGTGTCGTGGAGCAATCGCCGCACAATGGGGACGATATCATCCAGTCGTCGGAGCATCACGCCCGCGTTGTATTCTTCAAGCAAATTGCCGGTTCCGGCTTCCTGCGGCATTGGTGGGGTTAACCCATCGGCAATAATCGGTAACTGTGAGGCCAGGGCTTCAAACGTGGTCAGGCCGCCTAGCTTGGAAATCATCAGGCTTGACGCACTCATCAAATGATCCATCTTGTCAGTATACCCAATCACAGAAATTGGGAAGCTGGCATTGCGAGCCATGGCTTTGGCTTCTTTCTCAAGCTTTTCATTGCGCCCGGCCAGAAAAATCATTTGCAGGTCAAGGTCAGCTTCAATCAAGGTGCTGTAAATTTGGGGAATGTTCCCGCCGCCAACCCAGCCCGCGTTGACAAAGACCGTGAATTTTTCAGGATTGAGGCCAAGCTCCAGTCGGGCAATTGCCGGGTCGCGCTCGCTGACATCCTGGAATTTTGGATGAATGGGCATTCCGCAGATTCGAATTTTATCTTCCGGAATTCCAAAGGAAATCAGTTCCTGTTTGGCCCATTCGTGGGCCACGATATAGAGATTGACGTGATCACCGCGCCAGCCACTCCACGAGTTGCCACAGGGGTCAGTTACCACCGTCACAAGCGGGATTTTATCGGCAAGCTTGAGTTCTTCGAGCATCCGGCTCAGGCAGTATTGAACCATCGGATGGACCGACACAATGACATTGGGGCAATGCCGGTCAACGAGGCCGGAAAGATATTTTTTTCCGTGTTTGTAAACAAAAGGCCAGCGGTCTGGGTGGAACCGATTGACAAACCAGTGATAATGCTTGACGTACTTTTGCTGTGAACGCAGCAGTACGTTGTATAACCCGGCCATGCGGCGTGTCAGCGAGTGGCTTTCTTCAAGCGCGTGGGCAATATGCACGAGGAATGAAACACCGTCTACGACGTGCCCAAGCCCGGCTTCCAAAGCTCGCGCAGCACTGGTGTGACCTCCACCGGTGTCAGAGGTCAATATGAGGATCTTTCGTTCCACGGATGCTCCTTAGGGGATGGTTGGAAGGTAAAATTCGAGACCCCACTATACTGATAAATCCAGGAAACTCAAGGCTTTTCCGTTGAAAACCGGCTGGTGAACTGGATTTTTGAGTGCCTGGCGGAAACACCAGGTTCCGGGTTCCGGGTTCCGGGTTCCGGGTTCCGGGTTCCGGGTTCCGGGT
>CAZXCE010000812.1:0-3533 GCA_964639175.1 uncultured Clostridia bacterium | reverse complement strand
TTTTCCGTGTTTTCCGTGGTTAAAATGTCTGGAAATTTTCGGTAAGGTACTTATCCTGTCGGGCGAATGAAAAAAGCTTTAGGGCAGAGGACTGGGGCGAAGAGCTGAAGTCATTAAGCTGAAAATTTCCCTGGCATCCAATGTGCCCCTTTCGTCCTTTATTTATCTGCAAGCCCATCTCAACTCTTTCATTCCAGAACAATTCAGAGAAAAATTGCCCAAATCGGCTCAGGATTTGGTATGGTTGGATGGTGTAACCCCGCACCACGATTCAACATAGGTATTGCAATTGATCGAACCTCTTGGATGATCAGAGCCCAAACGAACTGGAGTAATACCATTTTGGAATAGACCTCTTTTATTTATGGGAAGGCTAAGTTTCTGAAAGAATTGTATTTCCCCCAGTCTTTAGCCCGACACCCTCAGCCCAAAGTGGGACAAGTCGTTCACTGGCTCATAATCCATTCTTCACAATTGGATTCAGATAGGAGTTTCAATGCGGGCAATCGTAAAGCACGCCGCACTGACGGCAGTATTGATTTTCGGGCCAGGTGGAGTCGAGCCCAAAGCTCATTCTCTCAGGCCATCACTTCCTCTATTTCAAAAACACAATTCCGAGGTACCCACCCTGGTACCAGGCAAGATTATTGACCACGAACTCAAAGGCGGAGAGGTCAACCGTTTCCAGATTCGTTTAAAAGCCCGGCAATTCCTTGATTTGAGTGTTGAGCAGCAGGGAATTGATGTCGTAGTCCGGTTACTCGGACCAGATGGAACGCGAGTAACTGAAGTTGATAGCCCAAATGGTCCTGACGGCCCGGAACCAGTCGTGCTAATTGTGAGCCAATCAGGCACCTACACTCTTGAGATCAAAGCCCCTGACCCGGCTGCCGAGCCGGGCAAATATCAAATCACCTGTGAACCTTTGCGCCGGGCAACGCCACACGACCAAAAAAGAGCCCACCAGGTTCAGGCCGGGAATGAATTGAATCGGCTTTTGAATGAAGGTGCCGCGCTCAGTCAGGCTGGAAACTACGCGAGCGCCCAGGCGGTTTTGCAACAAGCGGTAACCCTGGCTGAGCAGAATTTTGGGTTGGAACATATGGACACCGCCGCTGCCTACAATAATCTGGCGGATGTGTTTGCTTCGACGGATGAGATTTCGAAAGCTGAATCCTATTATCAAAAGGCACTGGCGATTTGTGAAAAAGTCGCCGGTCCAGAGCACCTTGATACGGCGATCACGCTCAACAATCTGGGCCAGCTCTATAAGAACAAAGGCAATTTTGAAACAGCGCTCAGGTACTATCAGCGATCTTCCTCAATTATTGAGAAAGCGCTTGGGCCTGAGCATCCGCAAACCGGTGCCATGCTCAATAATTTGGGAATGCTGTACCGGGCGATGGGAAAAACCGATCAGGCTGAACAGTTGCTCCAGCGGACACTTGAGATTTGGGAAAAAACGCTTGGCCTCGAACATCCACAAACCATCACCTGTCTGAACAATCTAGCCGGGCTTTGTCTGGCGATGGGCAACTATGATCGTTCGCTCAAACTGTACCAGCAGGTGATTGGGCTACGTGAGAAAATATTGGGGCCCAATCACCCGGAAACGGCTGTGAGTCTCAATGAACTGGCTTCGGTGCTGCGAATTACGGGCAAGTACGACCAGGCTGAACCACTCTTTCGACGCTCACTCGCCAGCCTTGAGAAGAGCCTGGGTCCAGAGCATTCACTCATTGCAAAAGTTCTTAATGATGGTGCGGCTTTGTACAGTACCAAAGGCGACTTTGCTCAGGCTGAGGCGCTCTACCAGCGGGCATTGACGATGAATGAGCATCTTTTGGGCAAAGATCATCCATCCGTTGCCTCGACCCTGAACAATCTGGCGTTACTGTACCGGACCACCGGTGAATATGCGAAAGCTGAATCACTTTTTGAGCGGTCATTGAAGATTGATGAAACGGCATTAGGCCCTGAGCATCCAGGGGTTTCAGCGACACTGAGTAACCTGGCCGGTCTGTACAAAGACATGGGCGAATTTAAAAAAGCCGAGGCCCTCTATCAACGTTCGCTCACCATCAGCGAAAAATCACAGGGGAACACTCATCCGGAAACAGCCGCCAGCATCAATAATTTGGCGGAGCTATACCGTGAACTGGGTGACTATCCACAAGCTGAAAAGTTGTTCCAGCGGTCGTTGACGATTTTTGAAACAGCCTTTGGCGTTGACCATCCGGAAACTGCCAATGGCTATAACAACCTGGCTGGACTTTGTATGGCGCAAGGGGATTTTGCCCAGGCAGAACCTCTATATCAGCGGGCACTTGTAATTCTTGAAAAAAGGCTTGGCCCAGTTCATCCAGAGGTTGCCCGTACGCTCAATAATCTGGCAACACTCTATCGGTACAAAGGGGACTTTCAGCAGGCTGAAGTCCTGCATCGACGCTCGCTGGCCATTATTGAGCAAGCCTTCGGTCCTGACCATCCATCAGTTGCTTCGGTGTTGAACAATCTGGCGATAGTATTGGTGTTACAACACCAGTATCTGGGAGCCGAACCCCTGCTTCGGCGTGGACAGGCAATTCGCGAAAAAAACTTTGGCAAAGAGCACCCCGATGTGGCCATCAGTTTGGGTGCCATAGCCAATCTGATGTATCTGAAAGGTGATTTGGTTCAAGCAGAAATACTCAATCGGCAGGCGCTGACCATTCAGGAAAAAGCCTTTGGCACAGATCATCCCGACATTGCACGTAGCCTTTTGAATCTTGGAAATGTGTATCAGGCCACGGGTGATTTGGCCAGGTCAGAAGCCCACCTCACGCGTGCGCTGGCGATGATTGAAACCACCCTGGGGCCAGATCATCCACAGCGGGCAAGCTGTCTCAATAGCTTGACGCTGAACTCTGTAGGCCGTAACCAGGTGAAAGAAGCCATTCGCTATCAGTCGCAATGTAGTGAAATTCGCGAACGGGATTTGCTCAAGAATCTGGGAACGGGCTCTGAAAGTCAGAAAGTGTCGTACCTGAAACTCACCCAAAACGAAGTTGATACTGCCCTCTCGATCAATCAACAATTTGCTCCAAAAAGTGTTGAAGCGGCACAATCGGCATTGACCGTGCTGCTTCGCCGCAAAGGACGGGCGCTCGATGCCGCAACCAATGCGATAGAGATTGTTCGTCAGCGTGCGACCCCCGAAGACCGAAAAATGCTGGATGAGTTGTTTCGGCTGCGATCACAGATTTCGGTTTTAACGCTCCGGGGGCCAGGCAAGGACAGCCGTCAACATTATCTGGCCACGTTAAACGCACTCAACGAACAGGCCGAACAGCTTGAAGCTCAGATCAGTGCCCGCAGTGTTGAATTTAAAGTCCAAACCACACCGATTACTTTAGAGTCCATCCAAAAATTGATTCCAGCCAATGCGGCACTGGTCGAATTTGCCCTCTATCATCCCTATGACCTGAAAACAAAAAATTTTAACCCGCCGCAATATTCGGTGTATGTATTGAATAACCAGGGTTCCGGGACAG
>CAZXCE010000811.1:0-3547 GCA_964639175.1 uncultured Clostridia bacterium | reverse complement strand
ACTTTCCCTTTCGGGTGTAACAATCAAATCTGCGACTTCGTGTCGCACCTGAAATTCTATAGTTAAGTAACACCTCAGGAGAGCTAATAAAGTCGTACCAGGTCCAAAGGAGCTGAATGAACTCTTTCAAAATCCCCGCTTAATTTGAGCGAACCGTAAGTTCATTCGCACTTCTCATTTTATCCTTCCTGGCAGATCCGGGGGATGGTTCGTTGCAGCAGTTCGGTAAATTTCTTGCTGACGAGCAACCCAGTTTCAAGCACTTCTTCGTGATTGAGTGGTTGCCCGGTGGTTCCCGCCGCCAGATTTGAAATACACGACATTCCAAGGACTCGCATTCCCATATGCCGGGCGACAATGACTTCCGGCACCGTTGACATTCCAGCCGCATCTACGCCAAGTCGTTGAAACATGCGAATTTCCGCCGGAGTTTCAAAGCACGGTCCGCTGAGCGCAATATAGACCCCGCTTTGAAGCTGCATCCCCATTTTTTCTGATTCTTCAGTGGCAATTTTTCGATACAGTGGGTCATAGGCGTTGGTCATATCCGGAAAGCGATGACCAAACCGGGAATCATTGTGCCCACGCAACGGGTTGGCACCGAGGCCGTTGATATGGTCTTCGATGAGCATCAAATCGCCCGGTTGAAAATTGGTGTTTAAGCCACCAGCCGAATTGGTCACAACCATTCGCTGAATCCCCATCAGTTTGGCGACTCGAATGGGGAGCGTGACCAGTTCCAGGTCATAGCCTTCATAGTAGTGAAAGCGGCCTTGCATCACCAATAACAAGGCATTGCCACAATATCCAATCGCAAATTGACCACGGTGACCTTCAACGGTTGAAACCGGAAAATGTGGAACTGCGTGATAAGCAACATGTTTAGCGCCTTCGAGGGCATCGGCAAAAATTCCTAAGCCAGAGCCTAAGATGACAAGTGCATCAGGTGTGCGATCAACTTGCAACGATAAGAACTGGGCGGCCTCCAGGGCCTTCTCATACAGAGTGGTCATAGGTGGGTTTCCTTCGCTTATTTTTCTAATGGAATAAAACTCTCGACCCTGTGGGAGTGAACCGCATGGACCAAATCAAGGAGCGGCAAGGATTTGGATTTCGATGGGTTCAACACATTCGTGCACGATATGGAAGGCGCGCAGTAATGGGGAAGGGCGAACTGCTAGAATAAAGTAAGTTGCGTCAGGATAAAAGGCGAGTTCAATATCTGTTTGCGAAGGATAGGCTGCTGATGACGGGTGCGAGTGAAAAATTCCCAATTCCGTCTCATGGCGTTCCCGCATCTGACGCATGGCTTGAAATAAGGCTTCGGGTGGAGCGGCGTACTGACGCTCTGGAAGTTCAGCTACATTGTGGAGTGGATACCAGCTTGAAAAGAGCCCCTGATTTCCTCCAATCAGCGCACAACTTTCGCGTGGATATTCACCAAGGGCAAGCTGAAGGATGAGTTGATAGACCTGACCTGTAATTTTTACCGTCTTTTGGGGCATCTTCAGTCTCCAATCAAGCCGTACACGCTGGCACACTCAAAAAACCTTTTCTTCCAGTAAACTGGTTGTAACCGGATTATTTTAGAAACCAGTGGGATTTTCGAGGAACACCCCACAACAGTCTGAATTGACACTCCCTATCCCTCAGACTAGAATCATTTTTCCCGATAAACAAAAGGAGTTTTATATGTTTGGTTCTCTTGGAACGACTGAATTGCTGCTGATTTTGGCAATTGTGGTGATCTTGTTTGGTGCAAAGAAAATCCCTGATCTGGCGTCTGGAATTGGCTCCGGAATTCGCAATTTCAAGAAAGCGCTCAACGAAGATCCTGAAAAAGACGCCCAGGGCGGTGCCACCAAAACTGAAGCCAAGTAGCACGTCTGACATTTGGTAAGTGCTCACACTGCCTCTCAAATTCCTGTGTTTGTGGCTGGCAGAGCCGTGAGCAAAACGCATTTTCTGTAAAATGTGATGCTTGCATAAATATCTGAAATCGTTTTTATCCCTTGCTCAGTTCATTGCTCTCTTCCCCCGATTGATTCGCTGATTTTTTTCATTATCAGGACTTTACCTGCCAGTGGTAGCGTAAAGTCCTTTCTTCTTTTTCCCAGAATGAGGCGTGTATGAATCGACCTGTCACTTTGATCACCGGTGGCACTGGTGGGCTTGGCCAGGCAGTCACTCAGGCTTTTTTACAGCGCGGAGACCGCGTCATTGTGACCTGGAGTTCTGAACGCGGTCGCGATGAATTGCGTCAACTCACTGACGGTCAATCCGTTGACCTGACTTTGCTCCCTGCCAATGTGACCGATGACGTGTCGGTGAACGAACTGTTTTCTGCGATTCAGCGTGATTTCCAGCGATTGGATAATGCTGTCCACCTCGTCGGAGGCTTTGCCGGTGGATCGCCAGTTGCCGAAACCTCACTTGAAACCTTCGACAAAATGGTGGCGATGAACTTCAAGTCAGCTTTTTTGGTTTTGCGGGCTGCCGCTGCCTCAATGCAGCCCCAGAAATCAGGTCACATTGTCACTGTGGCTTCGCGGAGCGCCATCCAGGTTGCTCCAGGGATTGGCGTGTATGCTGCCTCGAAAGCTGCCCTGGTTGCTTTAACCCAGACGCTGGCCCTGGAACTTGGCCCATTTGGAATCAATGTGAATGTGGTTCTGCCCGGAACGATTGACACCCCGGCCAACCGTCGCGCGATGCCAGATGCCAATCCTGCCACCTGGACAAAACCCGAAACGATTGCCCAAACCATCCTCGCGCTCTGTAGCTCAACCCTTTCTGGCGTCAACGGGGCTGCAATTCAAATCAGTTGAAAATAGTGAAGTTGTGAAACGGTGACAGAGTCAAATCGTGGGGGCGAAGTCATCAGGTAGTTTAAAAGGAAAAAAACATTTCACGCTTCACTCAGAGCAAAAACCATATCCCGCAACGGCAACCCCTGGGCGGTACAGTGGGCGCTTTGCAGCGCAATGTAGCTGTCAGTCGAGAGTTGGTCTGGTGTAAAGCCGAGGCTGGCAATGGTGGCGCGGACGGCGTCGGCCTGTCCTTCAAGCTCCAGAAAAAAACCAAGTGGAGTTTCATCAAAGGTGGCAATCAGTGAAATGCCCAGTGATGCTGACTCAATTTCGTAGGAGGTTCGATATTTCTGGTAACGGAAGAAGGATCGGAAGCCAAGCCGTTCAAAAATCTTGACCATCATCTCTGCATCCTCAACCACAACTTCAAGTTCTTCTCGCACTTTCAAAGTTTCCTGACGTAACCGCGCTGGCGGCAAGCCTTTATAGGTGACGATAGTTTTGCCTTCGGCCAGCCGGATCCTCAAAGCTGAACGTCTGGCACGCATTTCGGAGGTTGCGGTATCCAGAAGCCAGTTGTCTTCAAAATGGCGGGGTTGAACCACGGTGATTGAAAATCCTTGCTCAGTTAACCGGGCGAGCGTGGCTTCCGGGTTTTGTCCGCGGACTTTGATTTCGGTTTCAAGATTCATAGTATTCCCCAGTCAGTAGTCAGTAGTCAGTAGTCAGTAGTCAGT
>CAZXCE010000810.1:0-3550 GCA_964639175.1 uncultured Clostridia bacterium | reverse complement strand
CAAGCACTTACCAAACTCAATATCTCAGGAAACTTTTGACAAGGTACTTAAAAGCGGTGTCAAGCCACCGCACTCCACAGTTTTTTCTATTGCGAGCCACATCCCACACCCAAAATCCGAATTTTGTACGGACAACCTGTTCCGTCATTGTCTCCGACGCGGTTCACCGCGACCGCCAGAATGACAAAATCAGAGTTGGCCGGAACCGTAAATGAATAGGTCTGCTCCGCTGACTGACCTGGGGAACTTAACGTTGCATCCCCAAGGTAATTTGAAATCGCTTTTTTCGGATTATAGGCCGGTGCATAAGCGGCTGAAAACAAGTCAGAACTCCCGCAGGTGCTTGAAAACACAACCGTTACACATAATGGGCTGCTGGTTGGGTTTTTAAGCGTGTAGGCATCAAATTTTCGTTGCCCCTTTTCGTCATCAAAAAGCTGTCCACGTTTCGGTGTTTCGCAGGTTGAAAATTCAGTCCCAGACCGGGCTAATCGTTTTTTCACCTGAATCCCGGTCGTGCTGGTAAATAAGCTTGAAGACATTGGACTTCCAAGCGTTCCGTCAATGGCAACCACAAATCCGGTCTGGAGTGAAATGGTGTCGGTGCTGGGCGAGGGGCCTCCGGTAAATGAAGCCGACACATTGATCCCCAGTTTGGCGCCGCAAGGGGCAGTTGGCGACAGGGCCACAATCACCGGCACGGTTGCCGTCTTTTGTTCAAATGGGGCTACTGTGCCGTAACTGATGGCACTGCCTCCGTTTAAGGTCACGCCTGGAACAGGACTCGCCAGCGAAAATGAAGACATCACCTCCGTTGCCGGGCCACCGCCGACATTTTCAACCGTCACCACAAGTTCACCTGATTCACCTGGTTCCACAAACCCGTTTCCATTTCCGCCGGCTGCTTCGCGGAAGGTCGCATTTTTTAACTGAACGACCGCCTGCTTTTTGACCTGCGCCAGTGCAACAAAGGTGTCAATCAAACCAAATCCTGAATCCCGATCAACGCCAGTGCCAGGACGTGGCCCAGGTTCCTCGATATCAAGTGCCGAAGTCTGCAAAATGGTTCGGATATCAGTTGGCTTCAATGACCTGTCGGCTGACTGAATCAGTGCCGCAATCGCCGCCGCGTGCGGAGCCGCCGCTGAAGTACCAAAAAAAGGATTAAATCCATCCGTTGCGGTACTGACTCCATCTGCCGCAGCAATATCCGGCTTTTGGCGGTTGACGCCGCCATTGGTTGCAAACAGAAGGTTTCCAGGCGTTAAGGGGTTACTGGCCTCATCAAAAAACAACCGCCGGAGTCCGTCAGTGCTAAAGGTCTCGACCGGATTGGCAGCGCCTCCGCGAAAAATTCCACCCTGTGCCGTGGCGACATTCACGGCGGCGACACCATACGCCTCACCAGCACAGGCATGACCATAAATCTGACCCGAGGTACTGATTTCAAGTTCTCCGCGATTGGTACTGAGGTGGAGCGCCCGGATAGCCGCGCCTGGACGCTTCACCACCACCAGCCGGATTCCGGTATTGACGGTTGAACCACCATTAAACGGAATAATTTCAAAAGGGTCGCTGCCTGGACTGCCGTCCTGGGGGTTGGTGGAAAAACCAAGGATGTTTCGTCCCGTGGCATCCAGTAAGAAAAAGTCATAGTCGTTGGCGGATCCGCCCATCGGGTCTGACCAGTTGAGCGTGAAGAAGTCACGGCTTCCACCAGACAATTCGGTGATGACATTGAAATTTTTCCCTGGAGCAAAAGCATGGAGCGAACCAGCCCCCTGAATTGGTCGCCCAATGGGACCGCCGTCCACAAAGTCACCTTCCCAGGCCCCCGAGGTGCCATCATTTTTATTCCCTGAGTTTCCAGCCGATGAAAAATAAATCGCACCGTCTCGTGACACATCAATCACCGCCTGGAGCGGTACCCCGCCATTCGTTCGTGAAATGACATTGGGCGCCTGGCCATCCTGAAAAACGGTTTCGGCAAAATACCCCACGTCATCCACAATGATGTCACACCCGGCATCACGCAACGCCCGGATGTTATCGCCAAAACTGGTGATTCCATTAAATGCCGTAGCGAAGAAAAGTTGTGCTCCAGGCGCCATGTCGTGAATGATTTCAAGCATCGCCAGACCTTCGTCCGACCCTTCGCCTTCCTGACCGGGCAAAATGGTCACGTTGGCAGGTAAATCGCCGGTTCGTTGGAGGCTACGCAACTGTGCAAAACTGGCGCTGTCTGACAACACACCAACTTTGATCCCCGTTCCATCAGCGTTAAAGGTCGTTCGGGCCAGCCTGGCTCGATGGGCAACATCGGCTTCGGTGGTGTTGACCTTCGATGGCTGACGAAGCGCTTCATTCTGGGTTTGAACAAGTTGTGGAATCGCGCTGGTTAAAAATGACTGAACTCTTTTGGATCGAGCTTCAAAACTACCATCAATTGCCGGTTGGATTTGAATCTGGCTGGAGGTTGGAGACTGTGCCCGCCGGGTGAAAGCTTCCTGCCGGGGCTGGATAAAATACACTTCCGGGAATGCGGCAATTTTTTCCAGAGAGGCAAGCGGAAGTTTGGCCTGGATCATTCTGTATTTGGGGGACTTATAGCTGATGTGCCCACCAATCGCAGTAATTGTCTGCAGCACGGCGTCAGAGAGTTCGCTACAGATTTCCACTTCGACCCGGCCATCGGTGCCAGTTTGAACTGCTGGTTTCAGCATCTGATTGGGAATCCGGGTTTGATTCGTTCCTTGACTCGTTTCAAGCAAAAACAGCAAATTTGAATCTATTTTCCGTTGAACTGGCGTTCGTTTTGCCTTGGCTTCAATCAACCACTGCATCTGCTGTAAGGCTGATTCAGCAATCGGGCCTTCCTGGCTTAAGGCTGGAACGTGTGAACTTCGTTGAGTACTTTTTGGAGCAACTCGCACCTGAGCACCAGTTGCTGCCTGCAACCTGGGTTCATGGCGATACTGGACTCCGGCAAGCAAGAGGCAGCTCATCAATAGAAAGAGAAAGAATCGGGATTTGGAGCGTAAGCTCTGAAAAATCTTTATTTTATAAGATTTATTCGTTTGTGCCTGGCATGGATTTTGGTTCTTGAATGACATAAATCGGGGTTCCATCTGAGTTTTTGATTTTGGTTTTTGGAGTAAAACAGGTCAGGTGACGTGCAATGCAATGTGTGGGTAACGTAACCCAACTCTAAACCAATTCAATCCAAAAAATCATTGAAAACCTCGATAAAGTTGGCCGGAGAAAGCCAATCAGGGGTCAGGGTTCTTTGAAGGGATGAGGGATGAAGGATGAAAAAATTCCCTATTAAGGCAGGTCGGTTACGGCCTGTAAACTAGACAAAACCGGGCCGTCAAAAAAAGGATGACGTCAAGTCAGTACCGCCCGCGTGAGCGGGTGGGTTGCCATTGCGAGGAAGCTCCACTTTTGGACAATGGTGAACCCCGCTAATGTCTTTTGAAAACCTATCCCGCCGGACTTAGGGGGCGTTAAAAAATAAGTTCCTTGGAGCACGGTCACCCTTGTACATCCA
>CAZXCE010000809.1:0-3551 GCA_964639175.1 uncultured Clostridia bacterium | reverse complement strand
CACCCAATGGCCAGCCAGACACAAAAAAAGAGGAACCGTAATACCATAGGGAATTGAAAACCTGAGTTGAAAAAAAGAAGCTGCCGGGAAAAGATGCTCAGCAATGATGCACGTGAGAGTGTTGCCCATGAGGCGACATCCTTCCTGAGAGTGGCCTTTCAGGTGGTGTGCAATCAGTGTGCCGAAAACATTATAAAAATAGTACTAATTCTTAATAATGAGTCAGTTACTCGTCAAGCTGCTCTCTATGAGCGATTTAACTGCTGTTTTTCCAAAGAGGTAATTTCATCAGAAGCATTGCAAAAGGGGAATTCTCACCCTGGACTCTGGCATTTTTCAGCTCACCTGTGTTTGGCTTTCTGGTCCTGGAACCCGAAACCTGGAATCAGGCGTTCGGAATCCGGAAACGTGAATCCCAAATTGGTTTGAGAAACCTGGGTAAAACTGGCTACACTGGGCCCGTTCCATCCAACCTCCGAACCATCCAACATTGTACTCCAATCACATTTCATTCCGACTTTTGTGAAAATCATGGTGTATCGTTTCTTGCTTGTTCTTGTGGCCCTGGGTGTCCTGGGGGGATCCACTGTTATGAGTATTCACCCATGGCCCACCAGGGTTGCCGCCCAAACAGACCTTCGCGGGCAGGCCCAGCGGGCTTTTGCCGATGGTGAAGTTGAGCGCCGCAAAGGGACTCAGGAATCTCTGATCAAATCAATTGAACCGTATCAGGAAGCCCTTTCTGCCTACCGCAAGCTCAAAGACCAGCGTGGCGAAGCCCTTTCCATTTCAACCATTGGGCTTGTGTTTGCCCGACTTGGCGCCAGTCAGCAGGCCATTGATGCCTATACCCAGGCGTTGGAATTGTGTCGAACACTCAAAGATAAACCTGGGGAAGCTCGCAACCTGATTTCGCTCAGCGATGCCTATGACGACATTGGCGAGAAACAAAAAGCGATTGAAGCCCAGGCCGCAGCCCTCAAACTCTGGCGTGAACAGCAAAACCAGTTTGGCGAAGCCACTTCGCTGACCAGTATCGGATTGCTCTATGCCCGGGTGGATCAGCCGAAAACCGCGCTCGATTTTTTTACCCTGGCCCTGGCAAGCTGGCGGGCACAGCAAAACCGTCAGGGAGAAGCGAGAACCTTGAGTTATCTGGCAGGTATTTCGCATGCGCTCGATGACGTTCCAAAAACGCTCGAACAATATACGGATGCGCTATCAATTTTTCGAGGCATTGGCGATAAAGCCGGGGAATCGCAGGTGTTAACCAGTTTAAGCTGGCTCTATCGTGAACTTGGCGAACAAACCCGGGCCGGTGAGCTGCTCACGCAGGCACTGGTCGCCCGTAAAGCCACCAGTGATCGCCCCGGAACCGTTGACGCGCTGACAAAACTGGCGGTCCTGGCCTTTGAAAATCGGGAGCGCGCGAAAAGTCTGAGCTATTTACAGGAAGCCTTCACGCTGGCAAAAGAAAGCGGTGACGAATTACCTGTTCAGTTGTTGATCGGAACCGTAAAAGGCGCCAATGGCAACTTTCGCGAAGCCTCAGCCGATTTTACCAACGTCGCCCGAGTGGCTGAGAAACAAAAACGCCGTGACCTCCAGGCCCAGGCGCTCAGTTTGCTTGGAATGACATATTCAAGTCTGGGGGAACTCCCGGCGGCGGCCCAGGCGCTGGAACAAAGTCAAACCGTGGTCAAGGAGACAGCCGACCGCGTGACAGAAGCCGCCACCGGCTACTGGCTGGCGCAGGTCAAAATCAAACAAGGCCAGCGTGAAGCCGCCAAACCGCTTTTGGAACAGGCGCTTGGTTTGTATGAACGGCTGCCGGTTGATTTTGCCAAACCGGTGTTTCAAACCGCCTATGCCCCGACGGCCCAGGATGTTTTTGAACTCTACATTGATGTCACAATGCAGCTTCACCAGGCGCGTCCGACGGTGGGCCTGGCCAGTCAGGCGTTTGAAGCCAATGAACGCCGGGTCCAACGCAACTGGTTAGAGTGGCTTGACCGCAGCCAGACCGAAGTTCGACAGGGGCTTGATCTGGCACTGGTTGACAAACTCAAAGCCGGGCGTCGGAAATTGCGCGACAAGCTCCATTACCAGCAGCGGCTGGCACTTGGGTATTCAAATCAGAATCCAGCGATTGAAGTGGCGAATGAAATCACCCAGCTTGAAACTGAGCTTCGCGAGTTGGAAAGCCAGCTTCGACAGAAATCCCCCCGGTTTGCCGCGCTCAGTCAATCCGGCGCCGGCTCGCTCAAAGAGATTCAATCCGGGCTTGGCGGAACCAATGCGGCACTGCTTGAAATTGTCCTTGGGCGCGAACGGTCCTATGGCTGGCTGGTGACCGCCACCTCGGTTGATACGGTTCAGCTTCCGTCCCGGTCGGAAATCACCGGGCTGGCGCGGCAGTTTTTCGAACAGGCCAGCCATCCGGCGGCTTCGCAAACGCCACAGTTTGGGCAAACCAGCGAGTCCCTGTCGCGTGCCGTCTTTGGGTCACTGGCAGAGAAGGTAACCCAGCCAACCCTTGCCATCGTGGCTGATGAATGCCTGGAATACATTCCCTGGAGCGCGCTTCCCAAACCCGGCACAAACGCGCCGTTGATTGCCGCTCACGAAGTCGTTCAGTTGCCGTCCGCTTCGGCGCTGGCCTGGTTGCAACAGGTATCAGCCAATCGCCCAGCGGCAACCAAAGCACTGGCGGTTCTGGCGGATCCAGTCTATGACCGGGCGGATTCGCGAGCTGGAAAAGTCAAAGGCACGCCACCTGCCCAGCCAGCCGCCAGTGGTCAGTTTCGGAGCGTCAGCTTTTACCGCGCAGTTCAAACTTTGCGCGAAGTCGGCTTGAGCGGACCCCAACTGGCGGTTCCGCGACTGCAAACGGCCAAAAACGAAGGAAAAGCCATTCTCAACGTTGCGCCCGATGGTTCACGCATTGGCTGGTATGACCTGCAAGCCAGCCGGGACACCGTGCTGGGGGCTGATCTTTCGCCATTTCGGGTGCTCCACTTTGCCACGCAGGGGATGGTGAGCACCGAACAACCCGCAGCCTCAGGTGTGGTGCTGTCAATGGTGAATCCGGCGGGGCAGTCCCAGAACGGGTTTATGCTCGGGCCGGATTTCTTTCATCTCAAGTTGAATGCCGATCTGGTGGTCTTTGGGAACCTGCGGGCGAATTTGAGTGCCCAGCCGCAATCAGGAGGTCTCCACGGTTTGCATCGGGCGCTGGCCTACGCCGGGGCGCCACGGCTGATGGTGGGAATGTGGCCCGTGACCGAACGCGTGGCAACGACTTTTTGGACCGCGTTTTACCGAAATCTTCTGGTTGAAAAACAGCGTCCAGCCGCTGCCCTGCGTGCGGCTCAATTGCAGGTGATGAAGGAAAAGAAATGGGCGTCACCCTATTACTGGGCTGCCTTTGGAATGTATGGGGATTTCCGGTAAGGCGCAGGTTCACAATCTTTAATCGCCTGACAGCGGTACAATAGATTTCACAATGAAGCCAGTCTGGTTACGTGGAGGCTCACTCATTGAAAAGTTGT
>CAZXCE010000808.1:0-3551 GCA_964639175.1 uncultured Clostridia bacterium | reverse complement strand
ACAAGGGTGACCGTGCTCCAAGGAACTTATTTTTTAACGCCCCCTAAGCACCAGGCACCAAGCCCCAGGTACTACCTACGAGGCATTGATCGCCCGCGCCAGTGCCCAGCTTCGGATGTGTTTGATTTGTTCGGTCATGGTGCGTGACAGTGGAATGGTTTGACTCAGCGTCTTAATCAGATGGGTCATACTGAGGGGTACTTTCTGATTAAAAGCTTCGATGGAAGCAACTTCAACCGCCTGTTCGATTTCGGCGCCGTTCCAGCCTTCTGAGGTTTTTGAGAGCGTCACCAGATCAAACCCCATCATATTGCACCCTTTGCGGAGCAAATGAATGGTGAAAATCTGCTTGCGTTCTTCTTCATTGGGCAAATCCAGAAAAAAGACCTGGTCAAACCGTCCTTTGCGGATGAATTCGGCTGGGAGTAAATCAATTCGGTTGGCCGTGGCGGCCACAAAAACGTGTTCGTCTTTTTCCTGCATCCAGGTCAGAAAGGTGGCAAAAATACGGGTCGAGGGTCCACCCTGGGCACCTTCTTTGATACCGACGATACCGGTCTCAATTTCATCAATCCACAAAACGCAAGGGGAGAGCGCTTCGACTGAAGCCAGTGCGCGCCGAAACGCGTTTTCCGGTGCCCCATACCCGACGCCTGAAAAAATATTGCTCATGTCGAGTCGAAAGAGCGGCAGATTCCACATCGAGGAAATGACTTTGACCGCCAGGCTCTTTCCACAGCCGGAAATCCCCATCATCAGCAACCCCTTGGGCTTTGAAACACTGGCCTGTTCAGCTTCTTTGGAAAACAAATTGGCACGTCTGGCCAGCCAGTTTTTGAGCGAATGATACCCGCCTAAATCTTCAGCCTTAAACCGGGGATAGATAAATTCGAGCAGGCCGTCTTTTTTGGTGATTTGTTCTTTTTCAACCAGCACCTGGTTGATCACTTCGTCAGAAAATGCCTGTTTCCCGTAAAAAATACCACTCAGGACGTGCTGGATCTCGCTAAAGGTCAACCCCTTTAACCCATTGATAAGGTTGCGCTTGAGAGCTTCATCCGCTAGGGTTGTTTTGAAATAGCGGGTGGTGAGATAGTCCACCAGCGGGCCGATTTCATCTTCCGCCGGCAAGAGCACTTCGACCAGATAAATTTCTTTTTTGAGTTCGTCAGGGATACTCAAAATTGGCGAGACAATGCACAAAAACTTGCCTTTTTCCTTCAGCGCATAATAGGCATCGCGCAATTCGCGGATAATCAACGGGTTATTTTCGACTTCGCGGTGAAAATCCTTGAGCAGAAAAAAACCGCGATCCTGGGTCTTGATGATGAATTCAAGCACCCCCCGGGCGTCCATCGTACCGGGAATCAGATCCTCACCAAGCCGTAACCCCTGAGAAATCGTCCAGATATAAACATTGAGCGGCGGGTTAAACCCTCGGGCGATTGATTGAATCATCCGTTCAACACGATCTTCTTCCCAACTCAGCAAATACAAGAGTGGATATTGGGCAATAATCGCTTTTCGAACACGATCAATAGGGCGGGGACGGACAGTTGCAGGTTTGCTCATAAAGAATTTCGCCAGGTCACGGGTACAAATAAGGAAGTTGTCAGTACCACCCGCGTGAAAGGATTTGTCAGTATCACCCGTGTCAGTGGGTGGGCCTCATTGATTTCCGAAACCCACCCGCTCGCGCAGGTGGTACTGACCCATAGTCTTTCTGATCACGCTTAAAACTCGACTTCGATTTCTTTTGCCTTTCGGGGCGGAAGGATTTCAAACGGAATCAATCCCTTGTGGACTTCCTCTAACGCAACCCGGGTCGGTTTGTGCGAATTGGAAACCAACCGTGGAGAATCGCCTTTCTGAATTTGTTTGCTGCGCCGGGCAGCGATCAAAATCAGACGGTATTTGCTGTCGGCATAATGCAGCGATTTTTTGTCTTTCTCAGTCATCGTTTTACTACTCCTTCAAAAGTGGAAACCAGGTTTCTCAAGATATGTTCTGAACGTCGCCATCGGACGCGTTCAGCGTGAACAATTGAAATCAAATACTGGGTGGCAGCTTCTAAATCATCATTGATGATCACATAGTGAAATTCCCGAAAACGTATAACTTCGTCGCGAGCATTGCGCAAGCGTTGTTCAATGTCTTCAGGTTTATCCAGTCCACGTGACCGTAACCGTTGCGCCAAAACGTCAAAACCAGGCGGCATAATAAACACCTGAGCCGAATGCGGCATAACCTGACTGATGAGCGAGGCGCCCTGCACATCAATATCCAGAACGATATCTCGGCCACGGGCCAGTTCGTCTTCGATGACTCGCCGACTGGTGCCGTAAAAATTCCCGTGAACGTGCGCCGATTCCAGAAACTCTCCGCGTTCGCGCATCCGCAAAAATTCATCCACAGAAACAAAAAAGTAGTCTTTCCCGTGCTGTTCCCCAGGGCGTGGCGCGCGAGTGGTGTAAGAAATAGAATAGCCCAGGTTATCAACCGATTTTAACAATCGAGCCAGCAAGGTCGTTTTTCCAGCCCCAGACGGTGCCGAAATCACAATCAATCCACCGCGCCGGGCAGGTATTTTTCGAACATCAGCCTCATTCGACATTTTGCACCTGTTCCTTAATTTTCTCGACTTCCATCTTGATCGCTAACGCCGCCTGAGTAATGGGGACGTCGCCAGATTTTGAAAGAATGGTATTTGCTTCGCGGTTCATTTCCTGGGTGAGAAAATCCATCTGTTTTCCAAGTTCGCCCTGAGTTCCGACAAGCTGGTTAAACTGGGTCAGGTGGCTTTTGAGCCGGGCGATTTCTTCGGTCACATCGCTGCGATCCGCTAAAAATGAGGCTTCCTGGGCCAATCGCACCGGGTCAACTTCGCCTTTATCCCGGAGTAACTCAGCAATGCGGCGTTCGAGTTTTTGCTGATACGCCTCAACCACTTGCGGCACCATGGCTTCGACTTCAGTCACCCGGCGGGCAATGTGCTCTAATCGAAGCGTCAATTCAGCGGCAAGCTCCGTGCCTTCAGCCAGACGCATTTGCTCCAGGTTTTCCAGTGCCTGCCCCAGCGCCGTGGTCAGCCCGGTGGCAAGCTGCTCAACCAGATCAGGTCCAAGCGCGGCGGATTGAATCGCCCCTGGCAACCGGGCAATCAAACTCAAATCAAGCGTGCCGTCAACACCCGTGGCCTCCTGGGCCCGGCGCAGGGCTGAAACATAGCCACGCACCAGCGGAAGGTTGACGTCATAACTGACTTCCCGGTTTGGCTGAACGGAAACAGAAACTTCAACTCGACCACGTCTGAGAACTGACTGAACCTGCTTTTTTACCCGGTTGTCCTGGCCCGAAAATTCGACCGGAAGGCGCATCACAACATCGAGAAACCGGCTGTTGACCGCTCGCAGATCAACATTCACGGTAAAGTCTTGCAGTTCACATTTTGCACTGCCAAAGCCTGTCATGCTTTTCATGAGTTTTTATTCCAGTTAGGAGTCAGTAGTCAGTAGTCAGTAGTCAGTAGTCAGTAGTCAGTAGTCAGTAGT
>CAZXCE010000807.1:0-3568 GCA_964639175.1 uncultured Clostridia bacterium | reverse complement strand
TCTTGGTTCTTGGTTCTTGGTTCTTGGTTCTTGGTTCTTGGTTCTTCTTCGAAAGTATTGATTCCTAAGCACCAAGCACCAGGTACTAAGCACCAAGCACCAAGCACCAAGATTTCTTCATTCTTCATTCTCAATTCTTCATTCTCAATTCTTCATTCTCAATTCTTCAGCCAGCCGGCTTCGACATTGGTGGCGCAACGATGGCACAAGGTTGGGAACCGCTCATCCTGGCCCACAGTCGTTTCATAGTGCCAGCACCGTTCGCACTTGATTCCATTTGCCAGCGAAACAGTTACCTGCACGTCAGGTCCTTCGGCTTCGGTCAACTTGACCCCTGACACAATAAAGAAAAACGTCAGGGCATCTTCGCCATATGAGTTCAGAATTTCTGCCATGTCCCCGCTGACCGCCAACGTCACCTGGGCTTCAAGTGATGAGCCAATGTGTCCGGAAACACGTTCGGTTTCAAGCGCTTTGAGGACGGTTGATCGAACCTCCAGCAACTTCTCCCAGCGTGTTAGTAATGCCGGATCCGCCAAATTTTTGTCATAATCCGGGAATTCAGTGACATGAATTGAGACATCAGCGCCTTCTGGATGCGGCATTTTTTCCCAGATTTCATCTGCCGTAAACACAATGAACGGGGCCAGCAACCGGGCCATCCGATGCACGATTTCATAGAGTCCCGTCTGAGCTGAACGTCGTTCAAATGACTTCGGAGCACAGGTATAGAGCCGATCCTTGAGCACATCAAAGTAAATATTTGACAGTTCGGTGGCACAGAACCCATACAGCGCAAAGTACGCCGCTTGAAAATCATAGCGGTCATAGGCTTCGCGCACGGTTTTGACCACTTCATTCATCTTGACCAGTGCCCAGCGGTCAATTTCCATCAACTCCGATACCGGAACGGCATCCTGTTTGGGATCAAAGTCATACAGATTGTTGACCAGATAACAGGCCGTGTTGCGGATTTTGCGATAGGCATCGCTGATGCGTGCCATGATTTCATCCGAGATTCGCACATCCTCGGTGTAATCCAGGCTGGCTACCCAGAGACGGATGATATCAACTCCGCCTTTATTGATCAGTTCTTGCGGTTCGATGGCATTTCCAAGCTTTTTCGAGAACTTTTGTCCTTTTCCATCCACTACGTAACCGTGGGTGATGATTTGCTTGTACGGGGCATGGTTACGCAATCCTAAACTGACGATCAATGAGGAGTTAAACCAGCCGCGATACTGATCTGAGCCTTCGAGATAGACATCTGACGCGGGTTCTTCAGGTGTGCACAATCCGGCTCGCTCCATCACCTGCCAGCTTGTCCCGGAATCAAGCCACACATCGAGAATATCCATTTCCTTCTCAAACTTTTCAGAACCACAATGACCGCATTTGAACCCAGGTTCCACAAAGTCTGTGAATTCACGGAGATACCAGGCATCAGCCCCCTCTTTCTCGAAAAATTCAGCCACCCGGTACATCAAATCAGCGCTGACATATTCGGTGGCACAATCGCTGCACTTGAGCGCTGTGATCGGCACGCCCCACGCCCGCTGGCGTGAAATACACCAGTCGGCCCGGCTGACAAACATATTGCTCATCCGGTCGCGTCCCCAGGCTGGCAGCCACGATACTTTGTTGATCTCATCGAGTGCCTTCTGGCGCAAATCGGCAGAATCCATCGAAATAAACCATTGCGGCGTCGCCCGGAAAATGGTTGGGGTGTTGGTCCGCCAGCAATGCGGATAGCTGTGGAAGTAATCCTCAACCTTCAGCAACCGTCCCTTCTCTTTCAGAAAAGCGACAATTTTCGGATTGGCTTCAAAGACCTGCATCCCGGCAAAATGTTCAACTTCTTCAGTAAAATGACCACGGCCATCAACCGGGCAATAGGCATCCAGGCCATATTCCTTGCCGATATAAAAGTCTTCAGCACCGTGTCCGGGCGCGGTGTGGACACACCCCGTTCCGGCATCGAGCGTTACGTGGTCGCCCACCATACACAGCGATTCCCGTTCAATCCACGGATGCCAGGCGGCTTTGCGATCCATCACCTGACCTTTGAACCGGGCAATCACCTGTGGATCAGTCCAGTCGCATTTTTCACTGACGGCTTTGAGCAATTCTTCAGCCACCAGATAGTTTTCGCCGTTGACCTCCACCACGACATAGTCAAACGTGGGGCCAAAGCAGATGCCCAGGTTGGCCGGAAGCGTCCAGGGCGTGGTGGTCCAGATCACGACGCTCACCGATTTGCCAGCCAGCGCCGGGTCAAGCTCAGCCGGGTCCGACTTGAGCGGAAATGCCACATACACCGAAGGATCCGTTACATCTTTGTATTCGAGTTCAGCTTCCGCCAGCGCGGACTGCGCACCAATGGACCAGTGAACCGGGCGCAGCCCTCGATAGACACTGCCCAGCTTCATAAAATCGCCCAGCGTTCGCAAGATCGCGGCTTCGTAGCCAAAGCTCATCGTTTCGTAGGCATTTTCCCAGTCGCCAAAAATCCCGAGCCGCTGAAAATCCTGATTCATCACCTTAATGTGTTTTTCAGCAAACTTGCGCGCCGCCCGGCGGATTTGCATAGCCGACATTTCAAAGCGTTTTTTGCCAAGCTCTTCTTCAACCTTCTTTTCAATTGGCAGCCCGTGGCAGTCATAGCCCGGAATATAGGGCACATCAAACCCCATCATCACACGCGATTTGAGGACAAAATCCTTTAAAATCTTATTGAAGGCCGTTCCCAGGTGGATTTTCCCATTGGCATAGGGTGGACCATCGTGGAACAAAAACATTGGACGCCCGGCACGTGCCTTGCGCATTTCGCCATAGACATCCTTTTCGTTCCAGCGTTTGAGACGGGCTGGTTCAGCTTGAGTCAGGTTGCCTTTCATCGGAAGTTGCTTGGAAGGCAAATTGACTGTTTTTTTCAAATCGAGCGTGGTTTCCGTAGACATTTCCTTTTCTTCTTACTCCTCAATAATTTGCGTGATGTTGCGTAGGAATTTCGCAGCCAGCGAGAAATTGAACACTTGTTCATTATGCTGAAACAGCCGCTGTCAAGCAAATTGAAAGCTGGTCTTCCAGGTTGGTCAGATCACAAAAAGGCTTAAGAAGAACGTATTTATCAAACCAAAGTACTCACAGATAAAGACTTGTTTGACGAGAAGTCATCTCTCTTCATTCTTCATTCTTCATTCTTCATTCTTCATTCTCACCCAAACAGTTTACATCCTGTAACCAACTGATTTAGCATCGCGCTTCTTCCCCGGAAAACACCTGAGTCATCCCAATATCTCTGAGAGGTTCGTGTGACGCGTGCCATCTATCCTGGCTCCTTTGACCCATTGACCAATGGGCATCTCGACATTATCGAGCGCAGTTGCAAGCTCTTTGATGAAATTATTGTGGCCATTCTGGTCAATCCAGAAAAACGCCCGATGTTTTCCACTGAAGAGCGACTGGAAATGATTCGCGAAGTCGTCGCCCCACTGGCCAAAGTCAAAGTAGACACCTTTAATGGGTTGCTCGTGACCTATGCCCAGGCGCAAGAGGCTGATTGCAT
>CAZXCE010000806.1:0-3595 GCA_964639175.1 uncultured Clostridia bacterium | reverse complement strand
TGGTGCATAGTCAAGTGCTGCAGGATGTGTTGAAACGGGTTGACCATGCCTTTGAAGGATTCTTCCGGCGGGTGGCAGCCGGGGAGCAGCCGGGGTATCCGCGATTTCAGGGCAAAACGCGTTATGACAGCTTCACCTTTCCCCAAAGCGGCTTTCGTCTTGAAGGCGACAAACTGCACATGTCGAAAATCGGCAGTGTCCGGATGCGGATATCCTGCCCGATCAAAGGGAAAATCAAGACCTTAACCATCAAGCGCGAAGGGGACAAATGGTTTGCCGTCTTTTCGTGTGAGTTTCCTGACCCAGTGCCGTCCGTGGAAAAAGAGTCCCAACCGTTGAAGGTCGTCGGGATTGACGTCGGCCTCGAATCCTTTGTGACCGACGACCAGGGAAACAAGATCGAGAATCCGCGCTTTTTCCGCCGGACGGAAGCCAAACTGAAGCAGGCCCAACGCCAGCTTTCGCGCAAAAAGAAAAGATCGGGACACTACCGGCGACAGGCACAAACAGTTGCCCGGTTGCACCACAAGGTTTCCAACCAGCGCCAGGACTTTTTGCATAAGCTGTCGCGCAAGCTGGTCAATGAATTCGACATCATTTGTTTTGAAAACCTCAACGTCGCCGGAATGCTCAAAAACGAGCATCTGGCCAAATCCATCAGCGATGCGTCGTGGGCGATGTTCCTGGCAATGCTTGGGTACAAGGCAGCGTGGGCCGGTAAACAAGCGGTGAACGTCAACCCGAGATACACATCGCAAGAATGCAGCGGCTGTCATAAAAAGGTTCCAAAATCGCTTTCGGTACGGTGGCACAGGTGTCCGTACTGTGACGTCAGCCTTGACCGGGACCACAACGCCGCGCTCAACATCCGGGCAAGGGGGATTGAACTCTTGCTGGCGGCAGGGCTTGTCGTCACGGCGCCTGGAGGTCTGGCATGGGCTGGGCCGATGAAGGGTGAACCTGGGGAATCCTTGATTGGTGGCCCCGTTCCTTTGTGTCAGTAACGGCAGTGAGTTGTCACACAAGGGAATCCCCGCAATCGGCGTTCACGATTGCGGCATTTGCTTGGGATTCCCCAAGTGAACCAGAGTTCACAACCAGAGGAATCTGCTCGATAAAGGCGGGTTTTTCCCCAAAAACCCTTGCTCCTAACCCTTTTAAGCTTTCTGATAACGAGAGTTTGGATTTTTCCAAACCGCGTTGACCGACTTCGCCAGCAGTAACATTTATTGCGGGGAGGATGTCAAGATGTATCCAGCGACCTGATAGGTTAAACTCCCTGGCAAAGCACACAACGTGTTCTTCTTTTTCTTTCATTTCAGAGGTTTTATGTCTGCCCTTCCAAAACCGAAATACACACTGGAAGAATACCTGGAACTTGACCACCGGTCCGAAGAACGGCTTGAGTTTTGGGAAGGTGAAATCTATGCCATGAGCGGCGGCAGTTTGCGGCACGACGATATCATCATCAATCTTATTAGCCTGTTGAAAAATCGTCTAACAAATGGCCATCGGTGTCGGGTTTCAGGAACTGAAGCCCGAATTAAAGCACCGGCTTCCCCCTCACCATATCATTATGCGGATGCCAGTGTTACCTGTGGTGACCGCGACGTCGAATTGCTCGGTAAACAGGAATTACTTACCAACCCGGTGTTGATTATCGAAGTTCTTTCACCAACCAGTGAAGCGTTTGACCGGGGCGACAAATTTACCTACTACAAATCAATTCAATCATTTCGGGAATATCTTCTAGTTGCTCAGCATCGCCCGCACGTAACCCATTTTTTCAAAGAAGAAACTGGTGAATGGAAGTATGAAGAATTCAACAGCCTGGTAGATACGGTTGAACTGGCGACAATTGGGATCTCGTTGACGTTAAATGAGATTTATCAAGGAATCATCTTTGGAAGGTGAGATTTTCCCAACCTATACTATTTGAGCACTTTTCCAAGAAAGGCTTCCAGGGCAAAGTCAAATTCCCGAATCCGCAGCAACCGGCAAGTAAGTGCAAACACAAGACTTGAGACCCCAATCGCAATCATCAGTTGCAGACAACGCAGCCAGAAACCGGCCAACGGCCAGAAAGAAACACATCCCCAGGCAGTTGCCGAAAGGACGGCAGAAGCCACCAGAATTTTCAGAAATCCAACCCAGAAAGCCCCTTCGAGTCGCTGCCGGGTATGCTGTTTGAGCAGCCACGCCAAAATCACAAATTCAACCAGAATCACCCCTGCCGTCGAAAGTGCCAGCCCGGTATGGCCAAAGTGAAAAACCCGCACCAGCAAGTGATTCAATCCAAAGTTGAGCAACACCGAACCAATGCTGAGCAAAACTGGCGTCCGGGTATCGTGGAGCGCATAAAACACCGGGGCCAGTACTTTGATTGCCGCATAACCGGTCAACCCCAGGGCATAACATGCGAGCGCCGAAGCCGTTGCCTGGGTATCAACCACCGTAAACTTCCCGTGCTCGTAAATGACAGCCACAATAAGCTTTCCGAGCACAGCTAACCCGCAGGCCGATGGAATACATAACACCATCACCAGCCCCAGGGCCTGTGAAATCTGGCGCTGAAGGTCAGCAAAATCCTGACGGCTGGCGGCCCGCGCCATAGCTGGAAAGGTCGTGGTGGCAATCGCCACGCCAAAAATGCCAATCGGGAACTGAATCAATCGAAAACCATAGTTGAGCCACCCAACCGGGCCATTTCCCAGCTCCGAAGCAAAATAGGTGTTGATGAAAACATTGATCTGGGTGGCGGCACCACCAATCACCGCCGGGAGAAACAACCACAGCACCCGCCGAACATCCGGGTCAGTCATCGAAACTGTTGGAGCATACCGGTATCCAGCCGCCCACAAGCCCGGCAATTGAATGACAATTTGCAATGTCCCACCGATGAGCGTTCCAACTGCCATTCCAAAAATGGCCAGCGCGACGCGACTGGTATCCAGATGGTCAGGATGTTGCAAACCAGCCACCACACGGGCAATTCCAAACACATACTCTGGGGCCAGCCAGCCGGCACAGGCCAGACCTCCGAAAATTGCGCCGACGTTGAAACTGGCCGAGGCAAATGATGGCGCGGCAAACTGTTCTCGGGCATTGAGCGTGCCCATCAGGAGTGACGCCAGAAACACCATTCCGACAAATGGCCACATCAATCGGGCCAGCCCCACCGTCAAATTAGCTTTGCCAGGAATGGCACCAAACCCTGGGGCAATCAGTTCCATCAATTGCGGTTGAAACCAGGCTCCGGCCACAACCACCAGCCCGGCAAGCAAAAGCAGCACGTGCAGAACGCGATTGACCAGCGTCCACAGTGCTGCTTCTCCATGCTTTGCAAGCTTTTGTGAAAAAACCGTGACAAAGGCCGTTGAGAGACCACCTTCAGAGAACAAATCCCGCAACAGATTGGGAATCCGGAAGGCTGTAACAAAAGCATCGTACTCCAGCCCGGCACCAAACAAGATGGCAAAAACCTGTTCGCGAACCAGCCCTAAAATTCGACTGCTCAAAATGGCAAAACCAACAAAGCCAGCGTTTCGGGGTCCGGGTTCCGGGTTCCGGGTTCCGGGTTTTTGAAGGACTGAAG
>CAZXCE010000805.1:0-3611 GCA_964639175.1 uncultured Clostridia bacterium | reverse complement strand
GTGCTTCCTGGTTTTTGGGGAAGCTGGCTGATTAAAACACTCCTGCCCGATTCAGGAAAAAAACTCAAAGCCCCACCAGCGTTTGCCCCAACCCAAAGTACGGTTGAGGCGGGCATCATTGGCCGGTTTCAGGATGAGCAGGCTCAACTCATCAACTTCCTGAAACAAATGGCTCACATCGACCTCAAGAAAACCATCATCACTTCGCCGGCGGCGGCGATTGTGACCTACAGTTTGTTTGATACCTGTACCATCACTGTGGTTCACGAACACCGTCATTTCCGGCAGGCCAAACGCGTGATGGACGTCGCCGGATTCCCGCGATGAAGGGCTGTTTAGGGCTGAAGACGTTGGGCTGAAGAAAAAAGGGTGGGGGTTGAGAGGATCTCGAAAAACAAAAAATGTTCGCATGCGAACATTCCTTATAATATGTTGATGGTAAGCTAGTTAACCCTCTTTCATATTTTCCTTCAACCCCAGGTCCAAAGCCTTTGGCTCATCTTTTCCCACTCAATATCTGGCGCGCTCGGTTTTTCCAGGCGCCACCAGCTCGATCAAGGCATTGACAAACCGTTCGCGATCCAGGGGGACAACATCCTTGCCATGCATGATTTCCTGGGTCAGTACATATTGGGTCAGGGCATGCATAAAGATTTGAGCCACGGTTTCGGGGTCAGCAATTTTTAAAGCCGGGTGCGAAAAAATAGCGGTGATCTGGTCTGAAGCCGGTTGATGAAAACTGGAGACAAACGCCCTGGCCAGTTCTGGAAAACGTCCAGATTCGGCAATCATCAGGCGCATAAAATTCTGGAGTTCAGGATCATAGAGCGAAGCATCCAGCATGGTATTGGCCAACTGGCGTAAGACCTGGGCTGGGTCGCGTTGTGCCAGTTCCGGATTGAGTGTTTTTAAGATTGTTTTTGGCTTCTGATCTGCCAGTTGCTGGATAATCGCTTTAAATAAGGCTTCCTTATCCCCGAAATGACTGTAAATCGTCGCTTTCGATACCCCCGAAAGCTGGGCGACACGATCCATCGTGGCACCCGCATAAGTATGGGCCAGAAACTCCTCCATTGCCCCTTTTAATATAGCCGCACGTTTTTCTTCCGAGAGCATAGGTTCCTCCTGCTGGGTTCAAATCCATTTCCACAATACCTGAAGGTCAATCCAAGCAAAAGAGACAAGTTGAACAACCACAGTTTCGGAAAAAGTGCCTGAGATTGAGGGTTCCCACCCGGTGGACGACGGAGCGGCGGCGGAGAGCCTTCGTTGAGGGGCCTCTACGATGGGCGTTCATCCGGGCAAACTCGATCCGTTCTGGAATGGAATTGAATCACGACCAGCCTTAGCCAACCCTTCCGAGACTCAAAATTCAGGATGATGGGGTGATTTGCGTTGACGAACTAAACTGTTTAGTTTAGATTCCCTTTACTAAACTAATCGGTTTAGTTTAGTAAAAACCTGAATTTGACTCATGGATCACGGCACGGAGGCTTTTGTTCACAATGCGCACCCAATTTTTTCTTACACTGACAAAGTTCTGCACCTCATGTTCAAAGTCACGGAAATCATGGCTTCTGGTGGCCGCCGTTGTGGGCCTGATCGGGTGGACAATCCAGATCTTTCCAGCCTCAAATCAGACGGCCACACCTGGCGACTCATCAGCCATGGCGGGTGCGGCGCCTCTCATTGGACTTGGAAAACTTGAGCCGGAAAGCAAAGTCATCCAGCTCACAGCACCCACTTCAACGGGGGAAACTCGCCTTGCCCGGTTGCTGGTTGAGGAAGGTGATCAGGTCCAGAATGGACAACTGATTGCGGTTCTGGAGAGTGAGCCGCACTTGCAAGCCCAACTTCGAGAGGCGCAGCAGAGAGTGGCGGTTCAGCAAGCGGAACTGGCCCGCGTCCAGGCCGGACAATCAGGCAGCCGCATCCAGGCCCAACAGGCAACGGTCGAACGGCTGCAATCAGCCTGGATGGCCAACCTCACGGCACAACAGGCCGGCATTGCCCGGCTCCAGACCGAAGTTGACCACGCCTGCCTTGACTATCAACGCTATGAGCGGCTGCTCCAAAGTGGCGACATTGCCCAGTCGGTGCTTGACGAAAAGAAACTCCGCTGGGATGTGGCCCAGCATTCACTCAAGGAAGCCCAGGCACAACTGAGTCGGATTCAATCGGCTGATGGGCTGCAAATTGTCGAAGCCCAGGCAACCTTAGATCAAATTGCCGAAGTCCGCGCCGTGGATCGGCAGGTGGCAGCGACAAACCTCGCCGCTGCCCAGGCAACCGTGATGCGGCTCGAAGTCAGTCTGGCTCAGGCGTATGTCAAAGCGCCCTGCGCCGGGCAAATCCTCAAAATCCATACCCGTTCAGGTGAAAAAATATCGAATCAAGGCATCGCTGAAATGGGCAATACCCGGCGGATGTATGCCCTGGCTGAAATCTATGAGACAGATATTGGTCGCGTGAAAATTGGACAATCAGCCCAGGTTGAATGTCAGTCAATCGCCCAGCCACTGTATGGCGTTGTCGAATCAATCGGCTTGCTGGTCAAACGCCAGGAAGTGGTCAACACCGACCCGGCAGCCAACACGGATGCCCGGGTGGTCGAAGTTCGAATCAAGCTGGATGAGGCATCGTCAGCACGTGCCAGCCAGTTTACCAATCATCAGGTCACCGTGAGGATAGTCCAATGATTGCCAAACTTCGCGCTCTGGCCAATCGCACGCCACTCGGATGGCTGCAACTGCGGCATAACCGGACCCGGTTTATTATTGCACTGGCAGGGATTACTTTTGCTGACCTGCTCATGTTTATGCAACTCGGCGTTCTTGCCGCCGCACTCGACTCATCCGCATTGTTTCACAATCAGGTTCAGGCCGACATTGTCTTGGTCAGTCCCGAAGCCCGTGACATTGCCAATTCCGGAACCATTCCACGGGCACGGGTATTTCAGGCGCTTGAAGTCCCAGGTGTGGCCGAGGCATCGCCCCTCTATGTTGGGTTTCTTGACTGGCGGACTCCGCTGACTGGCGAACGCAAAACCATGATGGTGGTTGGCATGGACCCAAACCGCCCGGCGCTTGACCTCCCGGCTCTGACGACCCGGCAATCAGAGTTAAAGCTTCCGGATACAGTTTTGTTTGACCGGCTGGCACGAGGGAATTTTACCGCGATGCTGGCGGTACTTGATCAAGGCAAACCTGTCAAAGCTGAAATCAACCGCCGAACAGTGACTGTGACCAGCTCATTTTCACTTGGCGCGACCTTTAACACCGATGGCACGCTGATTGGAAATGAGACAACGTTTCTGCATCTTTTTCCGAATCGGGATTCAGGTTCCGTCACATTTGGACTGGTGAACATCGCACCTACGACTGACCGTCAACAGGTTGTGGCTGACCTCAAACGAAAGTTTCCAGATGACGTCAACGTGTTGACCCGTGAGGAGTTCATCCAGAATGCCCGTGATTTTCAACTCCGATATACACCGATTGGGTTCATTTTCGGTCTGGGTACCGTGATGGGGTTTCTGGTTGGTCTGGTCATGGTCTATCAGATTTTTGTCATCTGATGTGGCTGATCATATGAGTGAATATGCGACCTTT
>CAZXCE010000804.1:0-3616 GCA_964639175.1 uncultured Clostridia bacterium | reverse complement strand
GCTCACGCGGGTGGTACTGACTTGACGCCATCTTTTTTTCAATGGCCCGGTTTTATCTCCGATAATGTCTTTTGATTTCCCGGAACCTGGAACCCTGACTTGTCCTATCCCGCATAACAACTCTGGCACTTTGATTCAAAGACAGGCTATGCTGTCGGTGCATCCTCTGATTTCCGCCAAATTCAAATTCATTCAGCCATGAGGCACTTCCATATGCTCAGATTTGTTGCAATCTGTCTGGTTGTGGGCCTTTATCTGGTCTGGCCCTCTTTTGGGTTTGTTTCTGATTCAAGCATTATCGCTCAGTCCACCTATGGATCAATTGTGGGAACGGTTTTTGATGAAACCGGGGCCCGAATTGGTGGTGCAACCGTCGAAATCATCAACGCACAAACAGGACTCAAACGAGCTGTTTATACCGATGCTGATGGTAATCTTTTGATTATCAATCTGGAGGCTGGCCTCTATGAAATAACTGTTTCGGCCCCATACTTTCAAACCTTGAGTTGGCCTGCTATCCAGTTACTGGCGCGCCAAACTATCCGATTTGATTTTACTTTGAGCCCTTCGGGTGACTGCATATCTATTAATGTCCCTGGTACACCGACGACCACTGACACTCCAACCATTTCAGATTCCAAATCCGGTCGTGAAATCAACGCGCTGGCGCTCAACTTCCGCGCAACAAACAACACCAGCCCGATTGTCGTGGCCACGCTGGCGCCGGGCGTGCAACAGGATCGTGACGGCAACATCAGTATTGCCGGGAGTTTGCCCTACATGACGTCGGTTTCAATTGATGGAATCTCGACGCTCAATAGCCGGTTTAATGGTCCGGTCAGAGATTTGTTTCCGTCGGTTGAAAGCATCGCGGAGTTTAAAGTCAGTTCGTTTAACAACAGCGCAGAATTTGGGCAAGTGACCGATCTCACCACCACTTCGCGAAGCGGACAAAACGAATTTTACGGCTCGGTCTTCTGGTTCCATCAAAACCGGGCGTTGAATGCCACTGACCCGTTTGCTCCGAGTGACCCGGCCCGGCCTGGAAAGCGACTCAAACCGGCACTGGTGGCCAATAGTTTTGGCGGAAACCTGAGTGGGCCGATTTCAATTCCAAATTTTTACGATGGACGCAACCGTTCATTTTTCTTCTTCAATTATGAAGGTGTCAGGCGTCCAAATCAGACGCTCCTGGCCGAAATTGTTCCGCCAGATGCCTTCCGAACTGGTGACCTGTCGAGTATTTCCACCCCGTTGATTAACCCTTTTTCGGGCCAACCCTTTGCCCGCAATCAGGTTCCGGTCAACTCGACGTCAGCCAGGATTTTGGAATTGCTCTATCCGCGTCAAAATCAGGCGACGGGAACCGCCATCCAGCCCAATTTTGTGGCCAACGTTCCCGGTGCATACGGCGTGAATGGGTTTGACCTGCGCGGCGACCATGCCTTCAGCGAACGCAAAACCGTGTTTGCCCGCTATAGCCACAAAAATGTCACCGACACCGGCACGGACGGTACGGGAAGCTACAATCTTCAAAACGGGACGTTTTCACGCATCACCGAAGTCCGGAACCTGGCTGGATCCTTTAACTGGATTTTCACGCCCAAAGTGCTCAATGAATTCCGAGCCGGTCTGTCGCGGTCAACCTTTCGAACAACCTACCCGCTGGCGGCTGATGGCGGAGACTTGATTCAATCCCTTGGCCTGACTGGACTTCCACCGACACCGGCTTCCGGAGGCATTCCGAATTTCAACTTCACCGACGGCACTTTTATTTCGACCAGCCCTGGCCGTCCGCGCACGATTTCAAATCGGACCATCCAGCTTGCCGATACTCTTTCGTGGGTCAAAGGTCGCCACACGCTGAAATTTGGCGTGGATTACCAGTACCTTGAATTTTCGGACATTCTGACCTTTTTCAATGGCGATGAATTTGGCGAATACAACTTCACGGGGCAGTATACGGGGAACGCCTTTGGTGATTTTCTGCTTGGGCTTCCGGCTTCAACCACCTATGCCCAGAACGGGCCCGACGGAAACCCTTTTACCCACAATATTTCCTTTTTCGTGCAAGATGAAATCAGAATGACGCCAAAGTTGACGGTCAATCTGGGGCTCCGGTACGAACTCCACCTTCCATTCAAAGACAAGACCAATCAGCTTGCCAACTTTGACCGGTTCTTTCCTGGCGGACGGGTTGTGGTCCAGAATCGAACCGGTCTGGGTCTGGTGGCGCAATCGTTCAAAGATGCGATTGGCAACACGCCGATTGTGGTCTCAAGCGAAGCCGGTTTCCCAGAAGCACTTCGTGAAACCGATAAAAACAACTTCAATCCACGGATTGGACTGGCCTACCGTCCATTTGACAATACCAAAACGGTGGTTCGGGGTGGGTTTGGCGTCTACACGGTCACGGTGCTTGGTTCGGTTCTCTATTCAATGCTTGGAGTTGCAACCAGTAACGCGCCAGTGTTTTCAAACGCGATTGTGGATGGCCAGCCGGTCCTGCAATTCCCCAATGTTTTCCCTTCAGATCAGGCCAGTGGCGGCGGATTACCCGATTATCGCCGGGCCAATCAGGTCAATCTGAAAGATCCTTACTCAATGCAATGGAGTCTGACGGTTGAACAGGAACTCACCGGTTGGACCGGATTGAGACTTTCCTACACTGGCCAGCGCACAATCAACCTGGTGCATAGCCCTGATTTAAATCAGGTTACACCCAACACGCTGGGCTATGATCGAGTGCGCGACACGCGGCCATTTCGAAATTTCAACGCGGTGTTGACCCGCGACAACGGCCCGAGCGCCACCTATCACGCCTTCACCGCCGAAGTCTCGCGCAAACTCTATCGCGGATTCAGTTTCCAGAATTCCTATACCTGGGCCAAAAATTTATCGAATGCGCTTGGCCCGGCGCCAACTGTGTTTTCAGCCGAAAACGGCCCGACGACACTCAACTATTTCGACATTGGCGCCGACTATGGAAATGTGCCATTTACCCGGCGGCATCGGTTTTTGAGCACGTTTTTGTGGGAATTGCCTTTTGGTAAATACCCGAGGGATTTCAGCCCAGTTCTTAATGCGCTGGTTGGTGGCTGGCAGATATCAGGCATCACGTTGTTTCAATCAGGAGCGTTTTTAACGCCGACATTTAGCGGCACAGATCCATCCGGAACGGGGGTTCTGGTTCGGGGGGTGACCACTACCCAGCGACCAGACCGGATTGGAAATGGCAACCTTTCAAACCCAACCCGTGAGCAATATTTTGACCCGAGCGCGTTTGTCATTCCGGGAAACGACATCGGGCGCTTTGGAAACGCCGGAGTCGGCATCCTCCAGGGCCCTGGAACCAAAGTCTTTTCGCTCTCGGTGGCCAAAAAATTCAATCTGACGGAACGCGTGTTTGTGCGCTACGAAGCCACGATTTCCAACCTGTTGAATCACACCAATCTTGACATTCCATCATCGCTCAATGTTTCGTCACCAAGTTTTGGACGGATTACTTCGACCCAAAGCGTTGACCTGGCTGGCCCTCGAACGGTACAAATGTCACTCCGGGTTGGCTTTTGAGGTTGATTGGGGTCAGGGGTCAGGGGTCCGGGGTCAGGGGTCA
>CAZXCE010000803.1:0-3620 GCA_964639175.1 uncultured Clostridia bacterium | reverse complement strand
GATGTTTGGCGACGGTGCGACGCGAGCGATCGACCTGTTGGTCGGCCGCGTGGCGAGGTGGTGTATATCCCCGTCAAAACGGATGAAGACCAGCGGCTGAAATCACGTCTCCAGGACCTGGAACTCGATGCCACACGCGCCCAGGTTGAATGGGAATATTTAATTGACGAAGTGCGTCGTGCTGGCTTTACGATTCAACAAGTGCTCAAAGAAGACGATGCAGACTGACCCACCGGAGCAGGGCTCCGAGTACTCCGCTCGGATCATTTATCCCCGAATGCGAGTCGCCGCTCCTGCTTACCTGGTGCCGCCGTCTCAGAGTTCAGGAGGTAAACGTGAGCCCCGATTTGGAAAATCTAATTGCGCTGCATGAAATTGACATCCGATTGGTTGAATTTCAGGCACAAATCAAAGCGCTTGATACGGAATGCACCAGGATCGAGACTGAGTACCAGCAATATGCTGTTGCCTACAACGAAGTCCAATCAAAACTGACCTCATCCCACCGCCGAAACACGCAACTCGAAGCCGATCTGGCCGACACTCAACAAAAACTTGAGAAGTACAACGAGGACCAGAAACGAGTTCGCAATCAGAAAGAATACGCTGCCACCCTCACCGAAATTGATAATGCCAAAAAGGCCATCAGCCGGTTTGAAACCCAGTTGTTGGAATTGATGGATGAAGTCAAACGTCTTGAAGACGAGGCCGCCAAATATTCTCCCGATATCGAAAACAAGCGCAAAGAAGCTGATGCGGCGATTGCCGATTGCCGTGCCCGACAGCAGCAGATCAAGCAGGACATGGAGCACATCAAACAGGAACGTGTCCGATGTGAAGCCGCTGTCTCGCGCCCGTGGATGGATCGCTACAATCGGGTTTCAAAGTTGCGGACTGGCCAGGCGCTGTCTCAGGTCATCAATGGCGCCTGTTCTTCGTGCCGCATGACGCTCAGACCTCAAGTGTATAGCGAGGTCCGCCAGGGAGATGTGATTTATATTTGTGATCATTGCAGCCGAATTCTGTTTTATCGTCCAGAACCCAAAGTGGTTGTGATGGAAGCCTGAGCGGTCCCCTGACTTTCTTCAGATGGCTGATCAGGCACGCCGCTGAAGGAAGGCACTTGGCAAAATATGTGCTCATCCAGTGTATTTTGGCGGCTCAATTCTGCATTGAAGGGAACTGAAGGCACTTCAGTAACTGACGTTTCAGGTTGGGGATTGTGAGGCGTGTGCCAAAAACACCTGAAACGGGATGTGTTGATCAACTTATTTTGCCAGGAGGGGACGCCGATGCGGATGGCGGTCTTGTGGTTATTGATGTTGGCGGCAGTGGTACTCTCACCACTGGCCTGGGCGCAATCAGGTCGGGTGAACGAATCAGGAACTCGTTCCTATTCAATTAATGCCATTCTTCAACCTGTTCCAGATGAATCTGGCCTGCCTCCCTTAAAAGGGGTCGAGTCGGCTGACCCAATTCCGATCTCTAAAAACCAGGTTGCGGTGTATGAAGCCGGGATTGAGCAGGAAATCCAGGGATTTCGATCTGATGTTTCTGGTGCGCGGTATGTGCTGCTGGTTGACAATTCGCAAAATGTCCAGGCCCAAACAGCGGATATGGAACGCGCCACTCGGGCAATTGCCAAGGAAATTTTTGTCGGCGATCAGGTGATGGTGGTTGGATACAACGAATCCCCTGAGATTATTGAAGACTTTACTGACGACGGTAAAAAACTGGTTGAGGCCGGGAAACTCTTTGCCAAACGGAAGCCGCCGCGCTTGTTTGATGCTCTTGCGGCGGTGGTTGAAGATGCGTTGCGGAGTCAGATCAGTACTTCCAAACGGGTCATCCTGCTCTTTTCCGATGGGTATGACTCTGGGTCACAGTACACCTACGATCAGACGTTAGAACTCCTCCAAACTGAAAATATTGTGGTGTATGTGCTTCAGTGCAGTGATCGGACCTTTGGTGCGCCACGGGCGAAAAAACTCGGTCCCAAGCCGACGATTGTGGCCAAAGAACTGGCCGAAGGCACCGGTGGTCGGGTGTTTTCAATGGAGGAGAGCCTGGCTGCGATGAAGATCATTACCGATGAGGTTCGCAACCGGTGGTATGTCCTGTCGTATGCCCCCAAGGGTGTCAACCTCACGATTAATCGCCGCTTGCTAATTTCCCTCAACGACAATAAATACAGTTTACGGACCAAACAACAACAACCCGCCGGCCATTAAGGCAAGCGGGTTGTTGTGTGAAGGATGCCGAAGGGGGGACTCGAACCCCCACGGGTTGCCCCACACGCCCCTCAAACGTGCGTGTCTACCAATTCCACCACTTCGGCATTGTACAGTCTTCAACCGGGAAGGTTGAAGGCTGCAGAAATTGTCAATCGCGACTTACTTCTTCTTGGGTTCAGCTTTGGGCTCAGTCTTTTGGTCTTTCTGATCCTTGGCTTTATCGGTTTCCCCAGCTTTGGGTTCCGCTTTCTTGTCATCCTTGGCCGGTGCGGCTGTTCCTTCGGCTGGTTTGGTCGCATCAGCCGGTGCTGGTGTGGCAGCGGGTGCTGACTGAGCCGGTGCGGCTGGCGGTGCTGGCGGAGGTGGTGCTGGTGCGGTGACTGGCAAATCTTCGATGCCTGCGGCCACTGGCTTTGGAGAGGTCACTCCGGGGAGTGAGAAGATAAAGGCCATCAGCATAAAGGCTGCCGCCGCGCCAAAGGTGATTCGTTCAAGCGGTTTCTGAGCCCCGCGAGCCCCAAAGGCTGTCTGGCTTCCACCACCAAAAACAGCGGCGGCATCACTTTTTCCAGGTTGGAGCAAAACAACCCCAATCAGAATCAGACAGGCAAGAAAGAAAATAGCGTAAAGAATGTAAACGTACCACTGCATAATAAGTTAAAGGCAATCCCAATGAATGTCTGCTGGTCTGGGTCGTGAGTCAAAACTGACGCCGATTTGGCCAACAGATTACTGTTGATAGAACACAATCCTGGCAAATGAATCGGCTTTCAAGCTGGCTCCACCCACCAGGGCACCATCGATATCGGGTTGTTCCATATACTCAGCGATGTTTTCCGGCTTGACACTGCCGCCATACAGAATCCGCAGTTGCTGTGCGGCTTCGGTACCAAATTTCTCACTGAGAACGGATCGAACGAGGGCGTGCATGGCTTGGGCGGTGTCAGGGGTGGCTGCGTGGCCGGTTCCGATGGCCCAGACAGGTTCGTAGGCGGCGACTATACGGAAAAGGTCAGAGGCTGTCAAGGTAGCAGTTCCTTCAATTAACTGCTCAGTGACCACTTTTTCTGCTTCACCGGCTTCGCGTTGCGCCAGTGTTTCTCCAATGCACAGAATCGGCGTCAGCCCAACGGCCAGGGCTCGTTGAACCTTTCGAGCCACCCGATCATTGGTTTCATGGTAGTACTGACGACGTTCAGAGTGACCAATGATGACGTGGGTACAGCCCGCATCCGCCAGCATTTCGGCGCTGATTTCGCCAGTGAATGCCCCTTCGGGGCCTTCGGCGGCCACATTTTGTCCCGCAACTTTGATGTGGCTTCCTTCAAGACGATCAGCAACGGTTTTCAAAGAGGTGAAGACGGGTGCAATCACGACTTCACAATG
>CAZXCE010000802.1:0-3625 GCA_964639175.1 uncultured Clostridia bacterium | reverse complement strand
GTTTCGGCTTGGTCGGATGTCGTCTCCGCGCCCACTTCCACAAAGCCTGGAACACGGCATGATCCACTTTGGCAAACAACCGTTTGCTGGTCACGTGCCGGTGATAGGTGGCCCAACCCCGAAGAATGGGATTGAGCAACCCAATCAGAATGGCTGGTTGGACCTGTCGGTTGCATTTGATGATCGTCCGGACTCGGTGCAAAAGTGAGGACACACTTTTGGCCGATGGTTTAACCAGGACGCAAGACCGATAGCGTCGGAGGTTTTGTCCAAGAAAATCAAACCCGCTCCGTATGTGCGTGATTCGGGTTTTCTCAGGTGAGAGTTCCAAACCACGCTCCCGCAGGAACGCTTCCACCAGGGGCTTGACTTGTGTTTCCAGCAGTTCGGGGGAATGGCCGGTAATCACAAAATCATCGGCATAAACCACCACATTGACTTTGGCTTGACTGGCTTGGCGGCTGGCGTTGGGAAAGATTTCCCGCAGTCGGTGTTCCAAACCATTCAAGGCGAGCCGAGCCAGAACGGGTGAACAGATGCCTCCCTGTGGTGTACCTTCCTCGGTTTCCATTACGACGGATTCCGGCATGAATCCTGCTTTCAGCCATTGACGCAGAATGGTTTTATCCATTGGGGTATGGGCCAATAACCACGGGTGTGAAATCCGGTCAAAACAGGCACAAATGTCGCCCTCTAAAATCCATTTCGCGCCGCCGCGATGGCTCAGAACCCGATGACACTGGTCAATGGCATCAGCGGTTGAGCGTTCTTTTCTGAATCCATACACGTTCGGATCGGAAATGGTTTCCGCGTTTGAACGGGAGTTGATTTGTGAGCGCACTGCTGCCGGACGGGTTGCTGCAAAGACCCGAGGTGTGCGCTTCGGTCGTCCTTTAAAACTCAATTCAGGGCAACAAAAACTTGCCCATAGGTTGATTGCTGAGGGTAAACCAGTGAGTGAAATCGCTAAAATTTTTGGTGTTCATGTCACGACTATTTACAGGATGTCATCGGAACAGGCTTAAGCGAGTTTTCTGTCCCGTTACTCTTTAACACCGATTTCCTGAAATTTGGCTCTTTTCCCTTGCTTTTTTGTTGGGCAAGGCGTTCTTGTCCGAAACTTCCTAACTCACAACCTGGGTTAGCATCTTTAATTCTTTAAAGGATCTCATTATGGAAGTTCAGCCCCAACTTATTGAAGTGCAGGACAACTCAATTGAATATGTTCTTTGCCTTTATTCGATTAAAGACGACTCCGGACAACCTACAAGTCAACACATTGGAACTTTTGTGTGGAATCAAACAGATCCAGTGTATCTAATCCATGCAACAAACCTGCCAGGCTTCATCAAACAGACAATGACTCAAGGGGTTGTTCTTCCTAACCAAACAAGATCCACAACTGGGCCGAAGATTATATCCCCAACCAATGGACTGGAGTTTTTAAACGCCATTAAAACTCGCTATGGGTACGGGACCAAACTCTACACTTCAGAAATTACCCAACGCCCCAAAACCGATATTCCAGTAGAAGCTATTCGATAGTTAATGATTCTTGAGTCCCAATGTCACCTACTTAATCAACGTGAGTTTGATGTAAGAAAAACGAAGAAATAGCCAACAACTCTCATTTTTGGTATCATTTACAAAATGAAAATCGGTGGTGGACACCACAAAGGAGAGTGTTGATATAAGGTTGATTGATCCTTTTTGCGCGATTGATGATTTTGGTCAAGAATTTGAACCACGCTGGAATCAAATGTTGGTGACTAACGCAGTGAAACAACGTCAGCGGGTCAGCAGCTTGAGCTTGAGTGAAGTCAGGACGATCAGCGTGGTTCACCACTCAGGGTATCGAGCCTTCAAAGACTTCTGCCCTGATTCAAAGGCTCAATCCAATCATTTGTGGATGGTCAAAATACGACTCTACGGTCTGTAGCCGGCAAAGCTACCGTCGATTGGACCAGTGTCTGTTTTTCAAACTCAGAGCCTGGGCAATCCGCAGACACCCAACCAAATCAGGGGGTTGGAAGCCCAAACGATACTGGTATCAGACTGAGGGAAGCTGAGGGAAGACTTCGATTCTCAACGCCTGATTGGTCACATCGGCTGTAATTCTAGCCTCACAAGCAGTTGAAAGCTTTATCTGGTAGAATCGGGTAAAATCGGGTAAAATCGGGTAATTTATCAATTCTACAGGTAGTTATGCAGGAACCGCAGATCTCAATTACTCCAGAATTTCTCAGGCTGATTGCTGAAATTGACGAATTCAAAGGGAAATGGGAAGCCCTCAAGCACATATCCCCCGAACGTCTGCACCGGTTGCGCCGGGTAGCCACCATTGAAAGTATTGGCTCCAGTACCCGCATTGAGGGGGCAAAGTTGACGGATGTGCAGGTCGAAACGCTCCTTTCAAATATCGCAACAACCTCCTTCAAGACCCGTGACGAGCAGGAAATAGCTGGGTATGCCCAGGCAATGGACCTTGTATTCCAGGCTTTTGAGGACATGCCGATTACCGAAAACCATATCCGGCAACTCCATCAAACCTTATTGCGGTACAGTGACAAGGATGAACGCCACCGGGGCGAGTACAAAAAACTTGCCAACCATGTGGTAGCTGTGGACGACCAGGGGCGGGAAATCGGTGTTGTGTTTGAAACAACGACGCCCTTTGATACCCCTTGGGAAATGGAGGCTCTGGTCGCCTGGGTAACGAAGGCGACCCGGGAAGATCGCCTGCACCCGCTCTTGGTCGTGGCAGTGTTTGTGGTGGTGTTTCTGGCAATTCATCCATTTCAGGATGGAAACGGACGACTGTCCCGAATTCTGACAACGCTGCTGCTGTTGCGGGCAGGATACAGTTATGTTCCTTACGCTTCGCTGGAAAGCGTCGTGGAAGACAACAAAGACTTGTATTACAAGGCGTTGCGCCGCACACAGAACACCCTCAAAACGGACCGTCCGGATTGGGAGCCCTGGATTGGCTTTTTCCTACGCTGTCTGAAAAAGCAGAAAAGCAACCTGGCAGCTAAAGTGGAGAGAGAACGGGGCGTACCTGATATGGAGCTTCCAACTCTTTCGCGGCGCATTCTGGCACTGTTGGGAACTCAGGAGCGAGTGACCATTGCCGATCTGGTGGAACAAACCGGTGCCAATCAGAATACGCTAAAAGTCCGATTGCGAGAGTTAGTGACGGCTGGACGAATCAGACGGCATGGGAAAGCCCGGGCGACCTGGTACACACTGGCCTGACTGTGGAAACAGTGGATGTTGGAATTCCACGACGGAATTGGTCAGTGGATAATCGTTCATCCTGCCATACTGCCTTTTGAACCTGGTCGCATTGAACACTTTTGCACTTTATAATGCTCCCCGAAAATCGGACAGGAAAATAAGTTAATTCCGCTGAGGAGAAAAGGAGGAGAAGATGAGTACGACGCGAAAAATCCACAGTGCGGAATTCAAAGCGAAGGTGGCATTGGAAGCCATCCGAGGCTACAAAACGACGAATGAGTTGGCGAGCGAATACGGGGTGCATCCAGTGCAAATAGCCCACTGGAAAAAGCAGGCGGTGGAGGAACTGCCGCAGGTCTTTGGGAAAAGGGAGCGAAAACAGATGAAA
>CAZXCE010000801.1:0-3634 GCA_964639175.1 uncultured Clostridia bacterium | reverse complement strand
AACCCTCAACCCTGATGGTATGATATTTCCATTTGACTCCCTTAAGGTACCTGGGATTTCAAAGCGGATGGTTTCTATCAAAGGAAATCTTGTTTGGCTAGTCGGTTATGGCGAAGGCCGCTGGCTTTGTATGCTTTGAAGCGCAAAACCAAGACGTTCAACCCCCCGGTCAATTTCCTTTTCATCAACTGCGGCAAAGCCAAGGATCAATCCAGGTCGAATCCGATGCTGGATGCTGTATCGTGACATTGCAATTGTTTCCACTCCGAAATCGGCTGCCCGCTGAGCTATTTGCTGATCATCCGTTTCTTGTGGAAGCCAGCCGATGGTTTGTAATCCGGCAGTTGTCGGAGCCACCTCAAGCCATCCTCCCAGCCGACGGCTGACTGATTCCAGAAACACCTGAAGTCGGTGGTGATAAAGCTCTCGCGTTCGACGAATGTGCTGGCCAAAATAGCCATCGCTGATAAAGTCAGCCAGAATGGCCTGATCCATCACGGCTGGAAACCGATCAACGGTTGACCGAAGGGCCGTAAACGCATCAACCAGTGACGGTGGCACCACCAGATATCCGATGCGCAGGGCAGGGAACAGAATTTTGTTGAAACTCCCGGCATAGAGCACACAACCATGCTGATCGAGGCCCTGTAGCGCCGCCAAAGGGCGTTCAACATAGCGGTATTCGCTATCGTAGTCGTCTTCAAAAATCCAGCTTCCATTGGACTGGGCCCATTTCAACAAGGCCAGGCGTCGTTCAAGCGACAACATCACCCCCAACGGAAACTGATGTGCTGGCGTCAGATAGACCAGGCGAGCCGGTGGGCAGTCACGCATTCCAACTGTTGTGTCAATTCCACTTTTATCAACCGGCAGGGGGCAAAGCTTGAGGCCGGCGCCTTGAAACAGGCTTGTGGCACCAGGGTAGCCAGGGTCCTCCATCCAAACCCAATCTCCACGATCAAGCAGAAGCCGGGTGGTCAAATCAAGCGCCTGCTGAATTCCCGAAACAATCAGGATTTGTTCAACTTCGCACCTGACGCCCCGAGCGGTCTGAAGGTAGGCTGCCAATGCTTCCCGAAGCGGACGATACCCGGCTGGATCTCCAGAACTCAGCAGCAAGCGGGTTGCCCGGCGCATCCGCCGACCTGCCAGACGACTCCAGACCTCGATTGGAAAGGCTTCAACGGCTGGAGTATTGGATTGAAAAGGTTTCCCCGCCGCGGTTTGCCGATGGATGAGGAATGGATTTGTCAGCAAGCAAGCCCCGCGCTCTGAAAGTGACCTTGTTGAAACCAATCTGTTTTGAGGTGAAGATGGTGCCTGGGAGACTTCGGTAAACTCATCTGGTAAAGCGGTTGCGACCACCGTACCAGATCCGGTCTGGCTTACGATATATCCTTCAGCCTGGAGTTGTTCAAACACGACAACCACTGTGCCTCGCGAAACTCCAAACTGCTGTGCAAGGTTACGGGTTGAGGGAAGGCGGGCTCCTGGTCTCAGTCGGCCTTCAAGAATGGCGCTTCGAAGTTCGTCATATACCCACCGAAACAATGTCTGTTCTTCGGGTTTCCTTTTGGCTGAGAAATCCTGAAAAGTCGCTTTTTTGGCCATAGTTGAATCCTCTACCTGGTGTTTGATACCAATTAGGGTTCAGGGTATCGGGTTCAGGGAAATGCAATTATTTCAATGGTTTAGCTGTTTTCTAATACGAAGATTCCATTTCGAAATGGTTTGATTCCTGAAACTCAATATTTTCGAAGAACCCGGAATCCGAAATAAAAATGGTCTAATCAAAATGGTCTAAATGGATCTTTTGACTTAACCATATTCTGGTAAGTTTTCCGTGTCACACACAACGGGAATTTCCCTTCAGTTAAATTCGAAAAGGAGATTTTGTATGGAAACACGGATTGAGTATTCAAAATTTGCGACCAGTATCTATAAGGCAATGTTGCACCTCGAAAATCAGGTTTCACGGAGCGGTATTGAACCCATGCTGTTGCACCTGATCAAGCTTCGGGCCTCACAAATCAACGGGTGCGCGTATTGTATTGATATGCACTCCAAGGACTTACGCGCTGGAGGGGAAAGTGAGCAACGTCTGTATTTGCTCAATGCCTGGCGTGAAGCCCCCTTTTACACCGAACGCGAACGAGCCGCCCTGGCACTGACCGAAGCCGTAACTCTGATTACCAACGGACACGTTCCCGATGATGTTTTTGCGGCGGTAAAACCCCACTTTACCGATGAGGAACTGGTGGCACTCACCTGGGCGATTGCCGCCATCAATACCTGGAATCGAATCGCGATTACCTTTCGAGCCGTGGCGGGTACCTATCAGCCGGTGGCGCATTGATGGCTTGAGTCGAAGCAAACCACCCGGTTCTTGAAAAGAATTCATCTGGTTTAACTGGATTTTCGGGTGAGTTTTGCACGAGAAGGAAGAAAAAGCGTGGCGGATGGGTTGCGGGAGAGAGACTGCTCTGGTGTAATGCAAGGTTGCAAATCATACATCTTGATTCACTTCCAATCAGTGACGATCACTTTCATTTATCTCAGTAAAGGTTTTCCTCCCCTATGCGATTGACTCGCCTGAAACATTGCGTCGCATTGACGCTTGCCGGTCTTTTTATCCTGACTCCTTTTTCTTCAACCTTTGGGAAAACCCAAAGGTTGAAGAATCTTTCCCCTGAAGTACGTGCCATTCTGGAAGAAGCCCGGTTCAACCAGGAGTGGTTAAAGCGAAATGGCTGCCAGCATCGCTATCATCAAGCGATGGAAGCCCGAGCTGCCCAGCCGAATCCGTATGTCACGGTCCAGCCCGTGGATGTCCTCAATTACTCGCTCAGCCTGGAGTTATCTCCTGGGCAGCAACTCATCACTGGCTCGGTGGAAATCAAAGCCAAAACTGAGGCGGATGGGGTGGCGACGTTTTTGATTGACCTGGATCAACAGTTGCGAGTCAGTTCATTGCAAGTCAGCGGTCTGGCGCAGGCGGCTGATTTCACGCGGAAAGCCGATCAGGTGGTGGTTTCGTTTTTCCAGCCACTGCCAGCCGGAACTGAATTTGGGGTGACGCTCAACTATAGCGGCGCCCCAAAATCATTTGGCGGTCTTGGACCGGACGGCGGCGCCATGTTTTTTACCCAGCACGCTGGAACCCCACTCATTGCCACGCTTTCTGAGCCATATGGTGCTTCGACATGGTGGCCGTGCGTTGATAATCCAGCCGATAAAGCCACGGTACAACTGGCCGTGACCGTGCCAGATCCGTATGTCGTCGCTTCAAATGGAACGTTGAAAGATGTTCAAACCAGAGCTGATGGTCGCAAAACGTATGTTTGGGATGAACGCTACCCGATTTCGACCTACCTGGTATCGCTGGCCATTACCAATTTCAAGACCATTGAAGATACCTACACCGCGCTCGACGGCACGACCATGCCCATCGTGCATTATGTCTATCCCGAACACCTCACCATCGCTCAGCAGAAATTTGCCATTACCCGTCGCATGCTCGAACTCTATGCACCGCTCTTTGGTGAATATCCGTTTGTCGGCGAAAAATACGGCATGGCTGAATTTCCCTGGGGTGGGGGGATGGAACATCAAACGATGACGTCACTGGGCGCCC
>CAZXCE010000800.1:0-3650 GCA_964639175.1 uncultured Clostridia bacterium | reverse complement strand
GAAAACCCACCCGCTCACGCAGGTGGTACTGACATTTCGCTAAGGGGTTGAAACCCCACCCGCTCACGCAGGTGGTACTGACATTTCGCTATTTTGCTAGTTCACTTCCGTCAGCACTTCACCGTCAGCCGGCATTCCCGGTTTGGCAAAGCCTTGCGGGTTCTGGATTTGCAGTTTGATACCGACAACCTGTTTGACCCGATCATCGCGAAAGTATGTGTTTTCAGGCGTGAACGAAGCTTCGGGGTCAATGCGCGACACAACCGCTTCGAGTGGCTGATTGGGCGCCGAGTCAAGGTAGACACGTGCCAACTGACCGTTACGGACTTTCCCAATCTCACCTTCCGGAATAAACCCGCGCAGGTACACCAGATTGAGGTTGACGAGTGAAATCACCGGGGTGCCTGCCGTGACCACTTCGCCGGGTTCGGCCAGACGCGTGGCCACCGTGCCATCAAACGGCGCCAGGATGTGCAGGTCCTGGCGATCTGCCCGAACTTCTTCGAGCTGGGCGCGCATCTGGCTGGCTTCGGCTTCAACCGATTTGATTTTGGCCTGAGCCTGGGCAATCTGCTGGTCAATGCCCAAAACTTGAGCCGCGCGGATTCTTGGATTTTCCAGGTTGGCTTTGGCGGCCTGCAACGCGCCACGAGCGGCTTCAACCTGTTTGGCGGCGGCATCAACGACTGCCTTTTTGGTCAGCGTGGCAGTCGTGGCCTGTTTGCCTTCGCGTTCTGGCACGTCGCCCGTTTCGACGAGTGCGGTCAATTTACCTTCGTCATAGAGTGCCTGCTGGTAACTGGCCTGGGCTTCGGCCAGGTTGGCTTCGGCGGCGGCCAGCAGCGACTGAGCCTGGCTGATGCGGCCTTCGGCATCAACCGACGCCTGACTGACGCCAAGTCGGCTTTGTTCGCGTTCGGCCTGTAACACAGCCACCTGTTGCTGGGCTTCAAGGAGTTTTGCATCCGCCTGTGCCACCATTGATTGGGCCTGGAGTTCACGGGCTTTCACCTGTTCGTCATCCAGGATGGCAATCACCTGACCGGCTTTGACCTGATCGCCTTCACGAACCGAAATTTCACGGATTCGACCAGAGACTTTGGCGGCAATCGAAGCCGTGTCGCTTTCAATGCGTCCGCTGACCGGGATCACGCCGGGCTGGGTTTTTGATTTGGGCCGCAAGCGCCACCCACCCACGAGGATCACTCCTAATAACAAAACCAGGATTCCAAGGTTACGAGCAACTTTTTTTGAATCTTTTTTGGTCTCTGACATATTTCTTCTCCTTGCAGGCAAAGCTCCGCCTGTTGAATTGCGATAGTTTGTAACTCTTCTTTGTATGAATGAGGATTTGGTACCTTTAGCCCAACTTGCTGTATTTATCGTGAGCTGACCATGATGTTCCCGCTTGAAAGCGTAGTTGACAGGGCCCGGCGGAGGTCCGCTGTGGCTTTGTTATAATCAGTGAGCGCCTTCAACCTTCGGCCCTGGGCGGCTGAGAGGGCGTTTTGCCGGTCGAGCACCAGGAAGTTGGTTGAAAGACCCGCCAGGAATTTACGTCGTTCGGCTTCGTACTGTAACCCGGCGTTGGTGAAGGAACTATTGGCGGCTTCGACCCGGCGTTGGGCGGTGGTGACGGCCTGGAGCGCGTTGCGGACTTCGATTTCGATCATTTGTTGCGTGCGCTGTTGTTCCACCGAAAGTTGACGTCCTTCGGCCAGTGCCTGACCGAGTTGCGCCTTGGCCGTATGATTGCCAAGCGAAAAACTGACATTGACGCCCACCTGCCAGCTCTTAAAGTCATTGCGGAAAAGGGTTTGCAGGCTGTCGCCATAGCCGCCGATAAAACGGGCTGGCGCGGCATTGTTGATCGTTGGCGTGATGGCAGGCAGTCCGGCCAATTGAGAAAGCTGGTTAATCCGGGTAAAAAGCGGCTGGTTGGCCAAAGTGATCGGGTCATCTCCGGTTCGCTGTTCTCCGGCCAGACCGTTGGTGCCATAACTGGCAATCAAATTGACTTCGGGTCGGGTCTGGTTGCGAAAATAATCAACATCAACTTTGTTCAAATCAGCTTTGATTCGATATTGTTCTAACTCAGGCCGGTTCTGGAAGGCGGTTTTCAACGCTTCGTCAAGCTGTAACGTCAGGGTCTGATCAATTTGCGGTTGATCAACCGGAAGCAACATTGTATTCCACAGGTCGGACCGATCTGGCTGTAGAATCAATGATTTCAGGCTGTTTTCCGCTCGTTGGACGGCTTCAATCGCGGCTTCGGCTTCATCGGTGCGGCGCTCGATTTCAACGTTGGCCGAAATCATTTCGCTGGGTGCCATCTGTCCTTTTTCAACCAGCCGCTGGATTTGTTCAAGCTGGGTTTTGGCCAACTCAACAGATTCGCGTTTGATTTCTTCATTGCGATAACTAAACACCAGATCCCAGTAGGCACTGTTGACCTGTGAAATAATCTCGATAACTCGTTGCCGAAATTGAATATCTGAGAGCGCGAGTTGTTTGGAACTGATTTTAATCTGGCGTCGGGCGGAATCAGTGCTCCGATTGCGCAGGAGCGGCTGGGTAAATTCAAATCGCAATCCGGTTTGAAATTCAGTGCTGAGGGCATAAAACTGATTGTCGGTCGTGGCCCGATTGTTGTCGAACGTTGCTTTGAACGTTCCACCCTGCCAGGGAAGACGTTTGGTAAACGTGGTTGTATTGCTCAAATCTGAACTTTCCACTTTTCCATTTTCACCTCCCGCCAAAAACGAAGCCACCGGGGTATCACGGCGATTGTATGAGAATTGCAAATCCATCGTTGGATCATACACACCTTTGGCGGCGGCCAGATCAAACTCTTTGCGCTGTACCCCGATGCGTTCGACTTCGATATCGCGATTGTTTTCCAGGGCCAGCGTGATGGCTTCCTGCATGGTGAGCGCATAGGGTTTCGTGCTGCTGACCCCAATGCGTTCCCGAACAACTGGCTGTGGAGTGTCTGATTGTGCAACTGTTTGTGCGTGAACCACTTGAGCAGTCAAAAGAAAAATAAGTACGACATTCCGTAACATAATTTCACCCTTCCTAAAGTCTGGTAATTTCGTCAACAATGCTCCTGATCAGCAGATCATCGGCAATCAATTCCGCTCCATCCCGGTGAAGCAACGCCAGCAGTGCTTTGCCTGCATCATCAATAAAAGTAATGCCTCTGAGATCAATGAGTCGAGAGCGTTTCTTTTCGTAAACAAAAGTTTCGTGCCAGTAAACCAGGAGTTCTTTCACCCAATCAGTGGTTAATGTGCCTTCCAGTTTTACTATGATTGATCTGTCTGTGCTATCAGTCGTTATTTTCATCATTGTCGTGTCTCCATTCGATGCCCATACAATGGCAATTCAATTGCCAAACCAGTGCCGACAATGAAAATAGTTTATAAGCTATTTACTTACAGTGATTTAAAAAAATTATAGTCCCGATTGTTATGCCTGCTGCCGAAGGTGTGCCGACGCCAGTGCCGACGATATTTCGGCGCGTGCCGATATTTCGGCACGAGTTGAGGGTTCCGAGGTAGGAAAAGGACCAACAGGACGAAAAAGAAAAGATGTTCGAAAACCCTGAACCCTGAACCCTGAACCCTGAACCCTGAACCCTGAACCCT
>CAZXCE010000799.1:0-3668 GCA_964639175.1 uncultured Clostridia bacterium | reverse complement strand
ATTCTTGAAAAGAATTGTTCCTAAATGACTCAAATAGAACCAAATACACTTGACAGGATTTCTCAATTCCCAACACTTGACTACTGACTTATCAACCACTAACCACTAACCACTGACTACTAACCGCCAACCACGAATTGCCCATGAATCTCACCGCTGCCCTGAAAAAACTGCTTTCTGAACTCTTGTTTCCGATCATTGCCGTGATTGCAGCCTTTGTGATTGGCGGTGTGATCGTGCTGTGTATCGGCGATAGCCCGCTGCTGGTGTATGAACTCTTTTTCAGTAGTGCTTTTGGAACACTCGACGGCATCAGCTACACGTTATTTTATGCCACCCCGTTGATTTTCACCGGGTTAGCCGTCGCACTGGCATTTCACTGTGGGTTGCTCAACATCGGGTGTGAAGGCCAGCTCAGCGTAGCTGCCTTTGCCAGCGCCTGGGTTGGGTTTACGCTCCCGGTCTATCTTGGTGAGGCAGTTAACCCGACGGTTAAATCCTTGATTCTGATACCAGCCTGTATCCTGGGCGGAATTGTGATGGCGGGACTTTGGGGTGCGGTTCCAGGCTTTCTGAAAGCGAAGTTCGGCTCGCACGAAGTGATCAACACCATTATGTTGAACTTCATTGCCGCCGCCATTGTGAGCTATCTCACGCAATATCATTTCCGGACCGTTGGGGATCAGATTCTTGAAACTTTTGAAATTGACAAAGCAGCCCATATTCCCCGGTTTCACCATTTGCTGACCCCGCTGGGAATTTCTTATCCAGAGCGCCTGCCGCTCAATATCGGATTCATCATTGCCCTTCTTACCTGTGTCGCCGTCTATGTGTTTTTGTGGAAAACCAAATGGGGGTATGAGTTACGGGCGGTTGGCAACAATGCTTCGGCAGCCGAATATGGTGGCATCAGTGTCAAACGCAACATTATTCTGGCGATGACAATCTCAGGTGGCCTGGCTGGAATGGTGGCCATCAGCGAAGTGCTCGGCTATCGGCACCGCTACTATGACGGATTTTCACCAGGATATGGCTTTACGGGAATTGCCGTTGCACTCCTGGGTCGCAATCATCCGGTCGGAATTTTGTTGTCAGCCGTTTTGTTTGGGGCTTTGATCCGGGCCGGTTTGTTCATTGATATTTTTACCGACCATGTGTCAAAAGACCTGTCGGTGGTGCTTCAAGCCATCATTATTATATGCGTGGCCTGCGAAGGACTCTTTCGCGGGACGCTTCTCAAACGGTTTCAACCAGAAAAATAGCTATGCGCACGACAGCTTTGATCTTTTCATGTTTGATCCTCCTCGGATTTCCCCTCACCACCCTGGCTCAACTCGCCATTGTCAAAAACGCCAGTCCCTCTGGGCTCACTGGTGACCGATATGTGTATCGGTTTGAGCGTCCGGAATTTGAAATTGCCCGCATTGATGTCCAGGTTGACCTCACAGGTCAGGGAAGCTTGAAGTATCAACGCAAAGACGAAGAAGAACCAACTCTGGTTGAACTCAAACTGCGACCAGAATCCATGACCCGGCTTCAGAAACTGTTTGAGACACTGAATTTTGTCCGCAGTACTGATACCTACCAGTCGTCAATGGACCACCCAAACCTTGGAACCAATACCATCACGGTGTATCAGGGGGAACTCAATCGTGAACTGACGTTTCAGTTCACCACCAACCCGTCACTTCAGCAAATCTCCAATTTTTTCCGTGGGCTGGTCACCCAGCATCGTCGCCTTGAGACGCTCAATACTGCCCGCCGATACCAGCCGCTCGACACGCCGAAACAAATGAAGGACCTGGAATATGATCTCAAAGGCGGACGCATTGCCGAGCCGGAAGCCATGCTTGAGTTGTTGAAAGAATTCAGCATGGACGACCATCTGCCGCTCATCACGCGCAACCACGCCAAACGGCTGGTGGAGATGATTGAGAAGAAAAAGTAGGGTTCCGGGTTCCGGGTTCCGGGTTCCGGGTTCCGGGTTCCGGGTTCCGGGTTCCGGGTTTTCGAATTTGGCCTGATTCCGGATTTTGCCGTGGAACGATGATTGAATTGAGGCAGGTTGTTTACTGTCTGTAGAATTGGCAATTATTTGGGATGATGGGCACCGTGAATGTATTTGATTTCCCGAAACCCTGAACCCTGAACCCTGAACCCTGTTTTTCTTCATTCTTCATTCTTCATTCCCATTCTCCCTATGCTGTGGATATTAAAGAACATCATCCATGCACTGTTTCGAATCATTTTTACCCTTGAATACTATGGGGTTGAAAATGTTCCGTCGTCGGGTCCAGTGGTTTTGGCCGGCAACCACCCGAGCTACCTGGATCCATTGTTGATTTCCCTGCCCATCAGGCGACAAATTCGGTTTATTGCCTGGGATCGGCTGTTCAAAGTACCCGGCCTGGGGTTCCTGATGCGGTTTGCAGGCGCGTTTCCAGTTGATATTACCCGACGTGATTCAAAAGCCTTTGAACAGGCCATGGAAGTACTTCAAGAAGGTCACGCCCTCGGTATTTTCCCCGAAGCCGGGCGCTCTCAAAAACCTGGCATGAGCGAAAATGTCAAATCTGGGGCTGCCCGCTTTGCCATTTATAACCAGTGTCCGATTGTCCCCATCACCATTACTGGCGCACAAGATGCCTGGCCGACGTCACGGTTGATTCCACTCCCGCGCAAAATCACGGTTAAATATCACAAGCCAATTCTCCCTGATCCGGAACGATGTCTCAGCCACCGTGACGACGCTGAATTTGCCCGCGAAGTCATGGACCAGTGGCGCGACCAGATTGAACAGCGCCTGCTGCCATCGCTCAAAGTGTCAGATAAGCTGTATCAATTGTTTGCCCGCCCGGCCTGGCCATTACGAACCTATGAAATTGTTCCGCTCGGCGTTTTGTTGATTGCGTGCTTCTCGGGTGTTCCGCTCCTGGAAGTAGCCCTTCCCTGTCTCGTCTATTACATCTATCTCCTGGCGGATATCTGGTTTCTGCCACAAGGCCGAATTGTGAAGGCCTTCCGTGATCTTTCAACGCCGTTTTTGTTCTTTGCCTGGCATCCGACCCTGATGAAAGCGGTTTTTTATCCGCAGACGGGTGTTGCCTTTGCCGCACTGGCCGCCGCCATTTTGTCAACCCTGGTTCCGTTTTATTATGCCCGGTATCACGATTCCCAACGCTATATGCGCGGACTGGTTCTGACCTATGGGCTGGCCATGGTCCTCGAACTTTTCTATCCGGCTGGATATGGTCTCCACGCCGCGCTGTTTAGTTTCATTATCGTCTATTGCGTTGACCGACAACCAATGCACTGGTATTTCACGGCAGCAGGTGTGGCGGCGTATGCGGCCCTCTTTGGCTGGTTTGCCCAACCACTGCCAGTCACGTTGGCTTATTATGCAGCACTCGGCCCGGTGGTGGATGTGTATATGCGGTTGATGAAATTTACCACTCACGATGGACGGCAAGTTTGAACCAGAATGAAGAATGAAGAATGAAGAATTGAGAATGAAGAATTGAGAATGAAGAATGAACTTGGTGCTTGGTTCTTAGTTCTTGGTTCTTCGAAGATATTGGTTCCAAAGCACTAAGCACCAGGCACTAACCACTTGTTCTTCATTCTTCATTCTCAATTCTTCATTCTTCATTCTCAATTCTTCATTCTTC
>CAZXCE010000798.1:0-3697 GCA_964639175.1 uncultured Clostridia bacterium | reverse complement strand
GGAGGCCATCACCGTCTGCCAGTTGGCAAAATCCCGATTGGTAATCAGTAAGGTAATGGGCGAGCCCAGGGCCTTGCCATGGCGGATACCAGACAAAACTTCCACCGCATCGGTTTCGATTTTCATTCGCCCGCCGCGACCATACCCTTGCTGACGCCGCCAGAGTTGATGGTTGATCTGGCTGGTTTCGATCATCAGCCCGGATGGCACCCCTTCCACAATGGTCACCAATGCCTTGCCGTGTGATTCGCCAGCCGTTGTGAATCGGAACATAGCACCTCGTTGTTGTATGAAAAAATAAATAGGGGCGAGAAGGATTTCACCTTCTTCGCCCCTATTGTAAACCAACTGTCGAGTGGTTGGGTTTAACTTTCGCCTGTGAACCCACCGCTGTACATTGAGAAGCTGCCCCAGATACCATCAATGATATCCTTATTGGCATCATACTTATCGACATCTGTCCACAGAATCACAATGTAGTTATCTGTCACATCTGTCGCGACCAAAATCTTCATTTTGTATTTCTTACCATCTTTCAAGGTCCCGCTGCCTTCAGCCAAAGAATAATCGCCGCTGAGTTCTTTGGGCGCACCAATCACCACATCTGTATCACCGTCCTGGAGGCAAAATTGTTTTGCAAGCGCTAATAAATCCTCTTTTGAGGCATTTTTATCTTTATAAGCTGCCACGTTTACCTGGACGTTTGATGGGGTGGTTCCTTCAAACCAATCCACACCTTCAACGGTGACCCATTCAGCTTTGGTTCCAGTTGGAACTTCAAACTGATATCCTTTTTCACTATCCCAATAGGTATCCCAGTCAGCCGGAACAGCAACTTTGGTGGCGGCTGGAATTTCTTTCTTGGGCTGCTCAGGTGGCTTGCTTGGCGCAGGAGCTGGTTTGGTTGATGTTGGTTTTGGCTTGGCGGGGGCAGCCGGAGCGGCTGGTTTGGCGGGAGCCGCTGGAGGTGGTGATGAACAAGCCATTCCTCCAAAAGTCACACTAATAGCTAACAAACCGGTAATCATTGTTTTGCGGTTCATAGTTGTTTTCTTCCTGTTTTCCTCTAAGTGATGATGCGGCAGGCATACTCTGGAACAAGTGACACAATTGGGCGAATACCTGTGCCCAATTTTTCACGGATGGCCAGAGCTTTTTGAGATGTAAGAGGTGATTTTGATCCTGAGAGAGTGTCTATGGGGGTGCATCATAATCAATAGTTTTCAGCCGTCAACAATTCTTTTTATGTTCTGATTCATTTTTAAACACCTCACAGCATCTTATAGTTATATTCTTGCAAATAAACTATTCTTCCAGTTGTAGTTATCCTTTTCTTTTATTTTTTTTCCAATCCGGAAATTATGTATAATAAAAGGGCTGATGAAGGTTTTTTCATCAGCCCCTTTTGTTTTTTCAGTTCTGGAAAGAACTCAGACGGTCTCTGTTAATGACAGTTCAACCCGTTTTATTTTTCTTTTGCTGCCTGACGAGCACTGATTTCATGGCTTACCATGGTATCCAGCACTTCTTCAGTTTCACGCATGGTCAGATGAGTGTCCTCAATGTGTGATTCGTTCATCAGACGGAAGCGACGATAGAATTCCATCCCAGTTCCAGCCGGAATCAGCCGCCCCATGATGACGTTTTCCTTCAAGCCGCGCAGGTAATCAGTTCGGCCTGAAATTGAGGCTTCGGTGAGCACCCGGGTGGTTTCCTGGAAACTGGCAGCCGAAATAAAGCTTTCCGTTGACAGCGAGGCCTTGGTGATCCCGAGCAAGAGCGGCTCGGCAATCGCCGGTTGACCATCCTGTTCGAGAACCCGTTTGTTTTCGTCTTCAAAGCGGAAGCGGTCAACCTGTTCTTCGAGCAGGAATTCCGTGTCCCCGACTTCTTTGACTTTTACCCACCGCAACATCTGACGGACAATGACTTCGATATGCTTGTCATTAATGTTGACGCCCTGCAGACGGTACACTTCCTGAATTTCATTCACGAGGTACTTCTGCAATGCGTCCATCCCCTGCACAGCCAGAATGTCGTGAGGGTTGAGTGGTCCGTCCATCAAGGGTTCGCCAGCCCGCACACGGTCGCCTTCCTGCACGTTGAGGTGCACGCCGCGTGGGATTGAATACTCGCGAACTTCACCATCGTCACCCACAACCCGAATCTTGCGCTGGCCCTTGGTCACGTTCCCAAACTCGACCCGGCCATTGATTTCAGCCATGACCGCGGTTTCCCGTGGCCGACGGGCTTCAAAGAGTTCGACCACCCGCGGCAAACCGCCGGTGATGTCCTTGGCGCGGGTTGATTCGCGCGGGATCTTGGCAATGATGTCGCCCGGAGCAATTTTGTCGCCATCCCGAACGGTCAGGTTAGCCCGGATTGGCATTTGATAGCTCTTGAGCACTTTCCGGCTATCTGGTGCCAGAATTTCAATCCGTGGCTGCCGTTTTTCATCGGTTGATTCCATCACGATCATACTGCGGTTGCCGGTGTGTTCATCCACCTCTTCGTGGATTGTGATACCGTCAAGCAGGTCTTTAAAGTGAATGGTTCCTTCGACTTCAGTGAGGATTGAGAAGGTGTACGGATCCCACTGAGCCAGTGGTTGACCTTCCTCAACCATATCACCATCATTGACGAGCAATTTCGCACCATAAACGATCTGATAGCGGGCAATTTCGCGATTGTTGCGTTTTTCATCAATCACAATAATTGACCCGTTGCGGTTCATGGCCACCAGCTTGCCGTCGCGATTCTGAACGGTGTTGAGTTCAAAGAAGCGAACGCGACCACCCTTGCGGGCTTCGTGTGATGACTGTTCAGATGATCCGGAAACGGCACCGCCGATGTGGAAAGTCCGCATCGTCAACTGGGTTCCAGGTTCACCGATTGATTGAGCGGCAATCACACCAACCGCTTCACCCATTTCGACCATTTTCCCGGTGGCCAGGTTCCGGCCATAGCACTTGATACAAATGCCGCGCCGTGATTCGCAGGTCAACACTGAACGCAACTTCACGCGTTCAATCCCACCCGCATCCTGAATTTCAGCCGCCAGTAATTCTGAAATTTCCGAATTGGCAGCCACAATCGTTTCGCCCGTTACCGGGTCAATCACGTCTTCCAACGCCACCCGCCCAATGATGCGGTCGCGTAACGATTCAATGACTTCACCGCCTTCGGTAATGGCTTCGACCCAGATGCCGCGAATCGTGCCGCAATCATCTTCCGACACAATCACGTCCTGAGCCACGTCCACCAGACGTCGGGTCAGGTAACCTGAGTCCGCCGTCTTGAGTGCCGTATCCGCCAGCCCCTTGCGTGCGCCATGGGTTGAAATGAAGTACTCAAGCACGTCAAGACCTTCGCGGAAATTAGCCCGAATCGGTTTTTCGATAATCGCGCCAGATGGTTTGGCCATCAAACCGCGCATCCCGGCCAACTGGCGAATCTGTTGTGCCGAACCGCGCGCCCCAGAGTCAGCCATAACCATAATTGGGTTCATTTCGCCAAAATTCTCTTCGCGAGTCTTCATGGCTTTGAACATCTGCTCGGCAACGGCTTCGGTGGTTTGAGACCAGATGGCAACAACCTTGTTATAGCGTTCGCCATTGGTAATCGTGCCTTCTTCGTACTGCCGCTGGAATTCGGCGACTTCCTGGTCAGCTTTCGCCACCAGGTCCACCTTGTTATC
>CAZXCE010000797.1:0-3697 GCA_964639175.1 uncultured Clostridia bacterium | reverse complement strand
CGCCAGGTGCCGCCACTGGCTTCAGCCAGATATCCGTAAATCCGGAACTCGACCGAACTGGTCAGATTCATAAATGCAGCACCCAGATTGATCGTCTGATCAGTTCGGGTGTTGGTGTCATCCGGCACGTTAAACACGGCCAGATCGGTGGCAAACGCATCCAGGCTTGATCGCACCGACCAGGTTCGAATCCCCGTTCCTGACCGCCGCTCATCCAGCCGAAGCTGGGTCAGCGTGAGTTGAGATCCACCATTTGGGGTAATGGTAATGGTGTAATAATCATTGACATCCAGCGAAGCCGCCGTGGTAAATCCGCTCGATGAAAACGAATCAGCCGCCGCTGAAGCGGCCAAACCACTCCCACGGCTGATCGAACTTAACATGCCGTTCATTGGCTGCATATCTGGCGGCAAGGTCGTCTCGCTCCCAGCCGCGCCGGTGAAGGTATAATAAGTCCCATTGATTGATACGGCTTGTGCTGTCGGAATCGGTGATGTTGGCAATGCCAGCGCCACGATACAGGCAAAAATGGCGGAAAGAGACACCAGGATGTGTTTCTTTCGAGTCTCCCAAAGGCCAGATAACATAGAGTTCCCCCGTTAAACCGTGAAAGTCCAAGCCCCGAACCACAAGCACCCTGTCAAGCCAATGAAGGGAACATTGGCCTCGCGAGTGCTGTGCTGAAGGAGTACAGCCCCCTTGAAGCGAAGTCGGGTTGGTTCTCGAAACCTGAAGAAATGAAATAAGTTGATGAAAGAAAGGTGGTGGAGATGTAGGAAAGAGTTTGAGGTTCAATACATCTCGTGAGAACCGCCTCTTTTAACATACTGCTCCAATCGGTGCAACCTGTTAGCGTAAATCCCTGGATTGATTGAAGTAGTCAGGTGAATTTGTCTTAGAAGCAAAACAATTCCTTGAGTAAAAAGCTGGAACAAAATGAGTTCTGATGTGTCAATAGAGGGCATTTGAAAGTGAAACAAGACAGGAAGCTGTATCTTATGGAGAGCAGTTACAACACTCTTACACCTGTGTTACCGAAAAACGAACCAGAGTTCAATCCGCAGCTTTACCCGAATACCAGTCAGTTTAATGAGTTGAAAATAGTTGCTATTTTTTGCAACTCACCGCAGCATGCGGCAACAATTCCAATCATGAGGCCTGGGGCAATCGAAGGGATGAGGGATGAAGGATGAGGGATGAAATAAAACCAATTCTTCAGCCCCAAGTTTTCAGCCCTGAGCTTGCGAATCTTCAGCCTGGTTTTTTTCAGCCCCAAAGAAAGGTCGTCTGTGATGCCTGCCCACCCTTTGCCACAGCGTTCGCTGTTTCCGGCGACGTATGAACAGGAATTAACCAGTTTTCGGCGTCAACTGGCGCGGGTTCTCTTTCTGAAATATGCCCTGCTTTTTTTCACCATCTGGGCCTTTGGATACGGAATTCTGGTTCTGGCAATCCGGGTGGCTTCGCAACTGCCGCGCACCTGGCTGGCGTGGGGGTTGCTCGGAGTACTGCCAGTGCTGGCCCTGGCCATTATGGCGACTCGAAAACACATCCCTCCGGTTGAAAAGCTGCGGGCAGTGCTGGATCGCGAAAGCGCCTGTGGCGGATTGCTGATGGCCTCGCACGAAACCAAACTTGAAGGCTGGGATGGATATGTTCCACATTTGACGCTGCCTCGCGTTACCTGGGAAGGCCAACGTGTACTCTCGCTGTTTGGCATTGGTGTTGTGTTTCTGGCCGCGAGTTTTCTGGTGCCGATTTCTTCAACCGTGATGGGAATGAATCAGACACTTGACGTTGGAAAAGAAGTCTCTCAACTCAACGAACAACTTGAGACGTTGAAAGAAGAAAAACTCATTGACGAACCAAAGGCTGATGCCCTCGAAGAGCAACTCTCCAAAATTCAGCAGGAAGCCAAAGGTGATGACCCCGTCAAAACCCTTGAGGCCATTGATCATCTTGACCAGAACCTGAAAAAAACCGCCCAGGAAGCTGCCGAAAAAGACGTCCAGGCGACTGAGCGCCTGTCACAACAGGAAGCCCTGGCTGAGACTCTGTCGAAAGAAGGCGCCCAAATGGATGATCAACTGATGGCGGAAGCCACTGAAGAACTGGCCGAAATGGCGAAAGAATCGCTTGGGGAAAACGCGCCGGAATCACAGGCTCTCAAAAAACAACTGTCCCAGGACCTGAAAAAGGCGCTCGACTCGGGCAAGCTTACCCCTGAAGAACTCAAAGAACTCGCCAAAGCCTTGAAAAACAGCAAGCAAAGTCTGGCTGACCAGCTTAAAAAACTGAAGGAATCAGGTCTGATTGATCAGAAAACCCTCCAGCAATGTGAAAAAGCAGGTCAGTGTAACAGTCAGGGACTCAAGGACTTTTTAGAGAAGAACAACGGAAATGGCCAGGGCGAAGGGTCGGGAAAATCAGTCAAAGAATCAATGAAAGAGTGGGGGCGCGGCGGAACCTCCCGTGGTGAAGGTGATGCCCCAATGTCCTGGACCGAGGGCACCACTGAAGAGGGCGCAAAATTTAAAGAACAAACCCTGCCGTCAAACTCGCTCAACCCGGAAGACAGCCAGATGACCGGGCTCAGCGTCAGTGAACCAAAAGTTGAAAATGCCGGGCCGCAAACCGGTGGCGCCCTGGCAGGCTCAACCACTGGCAATGCCTCAGCCAATACCCAGAAGATCCTTCCCCGCCACAAAGGCGCGGTCAAACGCTATTTCGAGCGCAAAAACAAGTAGTCAGTACCACCTGCATTAGCGGTAAGGGTTCGAAAACCCGGAACCCGGAACCCGGAACCCGGAACCCGGAACCCGGAACCCGGAACCCGGAACCCTGGTTTTCACCCTGAACCCTAAACCCTGAACCCTGGTTTTCACCCCAAACCCTCAATCTATGTCCTTTACACTCTTACAACCTGATGAATTGGCGCCAGCCGTAAAACTGGCAGAGAAAGTTCTGTCCGAACTTGATCAAATCTTGCTGGGCCGGACCGAGTTACATCGCCTGGTTCTGGTCGGCATTTTCAGCCGGGGGCATATTCTACTCGAAGGGCTTCCGGGGGTTGGGAAAACGGCACTGGTCAAAGCACTGGGTCAATTGCTTAACCTGAATTTTAAACGGGTGCAATTCACTCCAGACCTGATGCCAGGTGATATTTTAGGATCACATATTTTGCAGGATGCGGCAGATGGAACGCGGGACATGGTGTTTCATCAAGGCCCAATTTTTACCAATATCCTGCTGGCGGACGAAATCAACCGGGCATCGCCCAAAACACAATCAGCACTCCTGGAAGCCATGCAGGAACAGGCGGTTACCCTGCTTGGCAATACCCGCCCGCTCCCAGACCCGTTTTTTGTCCTCGCCTCACAAAACCCAATTGAACTCGAAGGCACTTATCCACTGCCTGAAGCTCAGCTTGACCGGTTTATGTTCAAGCTGATGGTTTCTCAGGTCGATGTTGAGTCAATTGATCGCATCATCTCCACCCGCCGTCGTGGTTCACCACCCGTTCCAACCTGGGCGCTATCAGAACTTGAACTCAAACAGATTTTTTCGGTGCTGGAACATATTTTTCTGCCCCGCCCGGTCTCGCGCTATATTTCCCGACTGGTTGCGGCGACGCATCCAAAAGGCGCTGAAGCCCCTGAAGAAGTGCAAAATTATGTGGCCTATGGGGCTTCACCAC
>CAZXCE010000796.1:0-3714 GCA_964639175.1 uncultured Clostridia bacterium | reverse complement strand
CCCGTGACCAAACTTGGTGTACCCGTGACCAAACTTGGTGTACCCGTGACCAAAACTTGGTGTACCCGTGACCAGAACTTGGTGTACCCGTGACCAGAACTTGGTGTACCCGTGACCAGAGCCAAATCCACAACTTCTTTATTTTCAATAGTTTATCCTGTGGAAAAAAAACTCCTACTTTCTTAAATACTCTGTGTAAATACATGAAATACAAAATACACACACACACAATCCCGCCTGCGCGCGCGCGTGCCGCGCCATGCGCGCGAGGCGGTCTTGGTGTGTGCTTGAAAACTTGTGTGTGTGTGTGTTTTTCTCTTTTTCAAACTTCAATCAAAAACACAGTTCCCACTTTGGCAAGCGAGGTAACCAGCCGGTTTATGCTCTTCCCAGAACACCCTCTCGACGACGAAACCACAAACCTGGACGTCATTCGTCCTGAACTCAACCTCGAAAAGTGGCCGGTGCTCTGGCAGCCGATCCAGTCGAAGAACAAACAAAACAAAGTCGTCATCGAACGCGAGGTGATGCAGCTCAACAACAAGTTCCTGGCCCGCGTCGTGGCCACGGCCAACAGCGAGTACGGCCCGCTCACGACGGAGGATCAGAAGCTGTACTACGCGCTGCAAAAGATCTGGGAAGACAGCGGTCGCCAGCGCCGAATCGTGTTTTCACGCCGACGCATTGCGACGATTTTGGGCAAACAATGGGGGTCAAAGGTATCGAAGGCGATTAACGATTCACTGTTCCGGCTACGGGGCACGCTCTTCGTCTGGACCGACTCGTTTTACGACAGCACCAACCAGAAAACCATCAAAACCCTGGGCACATTCAACATTCTCTCAGACCTCAAAATCGCCGAGGAATCGGTGGATGGCCACCGCACGACCGAGGAATGTTACTGCGAATTTCACGAACTGATTTACAAGAATTTGCTCAACGGATACACAAAACCTCTTTTGTTTACAACAGTTGTAAGCTTTGAGGATGGGATTGCCCAGATGCTCTACAGCCACCTGGACCTGATGCTGGCCAACAACGACCACTACGAACGCCGAACCCGCGAACTCTTCGACGATCTGCAGCTCCAGGGCAACGAATACAAGTTTGTCTCACGCCGTAAACGCACGCTGGAGCGTATTTTACCGACTTTGCAAGACAAACCGACCTCACGCGGAGGCGTCCTGCGACTGGTGCTCGACAAAACCCGTGGCGGCAAGGATTTCAAGCTCATTGTGGAGCGGGTTTACGTGCATAACCCCGAACCAGTGGAGGATCAAGCCCCGATTTCCGCCAGCCCGCCCGCTCCTCCGGCTCCCGCTATCACGGGGGACGACCCGGCTGACGGCGGGGAAACCCCCGAGCCTGCCGAACTGGTTCAAGCCAGACTGGACCTCGATCAGGAAAGCGATGACCTGGTGCGATATTTCCTGAAAACGTTTCGCATCAACCGCAAACATCCCCGCCCAACCGAGCTGGCTGAGGCCCGGGAGTTGATTTACGAGTACCAGTTGACTCGCGAAAAAAGCCGGTGGATTGTGGATTTCAGTCTCAAGGCGTCGAAGGAAACCCGGTTTGTTCCCAAGAGTTTCAACGGGATTGTGCAGTACACCGACCGGGCTCTGGAAGCCTGGCAACTGAACTTGCTGGAAGCTGAAAACCTGCCTGTGCCCCCGGTCCCGCCGACTCCGGAGCCTGAAGACCCAATCCTGGCTGCCGAAAAGGCTGAAATCGAGGAATCACAGCGGTTAGAAACGCTTGGCGAAGAGCTTTTTTCCCGCCTGTCCGAGGGGGAACGTATCTCACTGGTAGCCTCGGAACTCGAAACCCTGCGCAAGTCCGAACACTGGAAAGTCTATGCCCGGATGGAAAAAAACGTCCTCCACGAGCACATTTCGTGGCTGGTTGGTCGCAAACTGGCACTGCAGGAACTGGGGCGGTTGTAATGGAAATCCAGGAAGGAAAATTTGAAATCGGGTTTATTTGACTTTTACGGGATTTTTGAAGGCTGGGATATGCAATGTGTTATCGGGTAGGTGAAAAAGCGCTCAGCGGTCAAATAAACGCAATTGAGCGCTATGTCGGCAGGTGATTCCAACCCGGTTTTTCAATCCTGGGTGAAAAAATCAATCGAAATCGGGTTTCCCAGTGCGAATTCGCTTGGTCTGGCTGCGTTTGGTTTTTTCCGCTATCCGCCGCTCCTGGCTCGCTCTGGTCGGGGCGGTGGGCCGGCGTGGCCTGGGCGGTTCGAGTGACCGCAGGATCAGTTTCCGGAGTTTTTCGCGGGCATCGTCGAGATTGCGGGCCTGATCGCGGGACAACTGGCTGGTGATGAGCAAGGTATCACCTCCCACCAGTCGCGACCCGGCAAGGGCAGACAGGCGTTCTTTGACGCCGGTGCCCAGCACGGTGCAGCCGGCCAGATCGAATCGGAGTTCAACGCAGGTCGCGGTGGTGTTGACGTGCTGGCCGCCTGGGCCTGATGACCGAACCGCTTTCCAGGTCAGGTTTTCGGTTGGAATCGTGATGAATTCGTTGATTTCGAGAGGTTCTGCCATAAATTTTTTGAGGAATTGAAGTCTCTTTATTTTTGAAAAAAAATAGCAAATTAAAGAAAAAAAAATCAATGATTAATTCTACGTCTACCAGATTTGGTATTGCAGACCAGTCAGCCAAAACCACTGAGTCAGTACCACCTGCGTGAGCGGGTGGGTCGGCGTGCTTCTAACCCAACCCGCTCACGCAGGTGGTACTGACACGTCGCTATTTTCGTTGTAATTGAATTTTTAAATTAATTTATCCCAGGATCATTTTGCTCTTTGGAGTTGATTAGCTGAGCCGGAGGTGTTCTGCTGTGACCGCAATTTGATCTCAGCGTGCTCTGAAAAGAAACTTTAACTGATTCATAATGAAGCAGTTACTTTAGGAGCTAAATTGTGTAGGAGTTTAGTTCTTTTCTCTGGTCCGACCTTTGCTCATTGCGCTTCCAACCGCAGGGAACCCTGCTATTTCTTTTCTTCTGGAGGCCAAAAGCGCTACAATGAAATCAACCTGGACCCAAAATCAACTTTTCTTGATTTGTTTATTATCCTGTTTTTCACCTCTACTTTTGACAACATATCGGACAGAGGCGGCGGTGGTTCGTCCCGTCAAATCCTCTGTGCCATCCGCTCAACACGCACCACCCAAACGAAAACAATCAAAACTTCTTATGGAACAGAGTACAAACCAGCCCTCACTGCTTCAGGAATTGCAGCAAGCCTCAGAGGGTTTGTTGTTTATGAGTGAAAATGACTATCCCTTAACAGCTTTTGTGTGGGAAAAAGCAGCGGATGGTTTTAACACTGACACGCTGCTCGCCAAATCCGGGCATCCAGCCGGAACGCTGGTTGAGACCCGAACGGTTGATAATTTCTTCCGCAACGCCATCCGCGATGATTTGTATGGAGAAGAAGCCGCTGCCCGATTTCGTCAGGTGGTCGAGTTACTCAAGACCCGCTTGACTGATATTCAAGTGTATCGCCTGGGAGAGATCAGCATTGACGTCTATGTGGTTGGAAAAACTTCAACCGGCGACCTGGCTGGCTATAGCACCCGCGTGATTGAAACCTAAAAGAATGAAGAGAATGAAGAATTGAGAATGAAGAATGAAGAATGAAGAATGAAGAAGAATCGGGTTCCGGGTTCCGGGTTCCGGGTTCCGGGTTCCGGGTT
>CAZXCE010000795.1:0-3725 GCA_964639175.1 uncultured Clostridia bacterium | reverse complement strand
ATAATGTCTGTAAATTTTCTGTAAGGTACTTAAGTAATACCAAAGCGGTATCACGCCACCGCACTCCACAGGGTTATTTTCGAGTTTTGAGCACATTCCGGACATACAGTTCGGTTACAGGTTGTTGCTGATAGTTCTTTCCAAGCAGAGCCTGTAATTTGGTCATGGCCACTTCAGGCGAATCGCCGGTGTTGGCCTGATGCCGCTGCCAGAATTTTTCCCACCAGTCAGCCGGCTGGATTTTCGCCCCGACATATTCGGTCACGCGCCCGGTTTCGCCTTCGGTGACGAGACTTCCGACGTAATCACTCTGGGCATACACGCGGTCAATTTGTTGTTTGATGGATGACAGGTCCGCCGGGCTGACCACTCCGTTTGAAGTCGCCTTGTAAAACTGAACAGTCACCCGAACCGGCAGATTTTCATCGCGTTCGATTTCGAGATTGTCAATTTCCGTGAATGGCCCTTCGATGTCTCCGTGGCCAATGACTGCATTTTCAACGTCGCTGCTCTTGCGGTATGAATTCATTGCTGGCGGTGCCGCACAGGCCGCTGTCAGGTCGCTCTCCTCATCCTCAAACTGCATTGGACGCTTTTGTTTGAGCGGGATTTGAACCAGCAATACCATGTTGAGTCCTGTCTCAGTTTTTTCAGTCCCAACGGTTGGAGCCGTCCCCGGATGAGAAGTTTTTGCCCGGAAATCACTTTCACGTTCACCGGTCAGACTGGCACGCTGGCCGCCGGCATTGTGAAACAACCGTTGGCCCCAAACGGCTCCGGTTTCAAAGGCATCGCGTTTGTTGTCAATGACCGTGACGCTGGTGCCTTCGCGGGTGGCCAAAACGGTCAGCACGGCAGGGTCTCCGGCATAGGATTGATAGTTAAATACCACCGGGTTAAACGTCGCCGAGCCATTTTTCGGAATTGGCAGGAAACACGCCTGGGCACTTACCAGCACTTTGCTGTCGCGTGGGGCAATCAATGTTTTCCTTGGGGCTTTCCAGGAACCAGGATTGGTCAGGTACATGGTCGGATTTTCAAGGAGTTCATAGAGCGAAATCCGCTGGAGCGTTTGATCGTTTTGATTGCCAACCAGTAGCGTGAAATCGCGTGGGTCAAGATCACAACTTTTATCTGAAAAATTTGGAAACCGGATTACCGGCATGCAGGTGACGTTTAACCGTTCGGTTTTTGGGTCGCGGGCTGAAACCTGGATTGTCATATCACTGATGTTTGAACCGACCGCTGAGCCTTTATAGCGTCCGGTGTCTTCCCAGGTGACGTTTAAAATATCCAGCCCCTGTTTGGTGGCCAGTGCCACTGCCCGCTGATTCGAAACCATTTGGGCTGTATCCGAAACCACTCTGGTATAGGCCGCAAACTCTTGAGCCGAAAGCGGTACCAGCTTTTTCTTTTCCACTGGTTTCTTTTCCGGTTGATCAGGTTGGGGAATGATTGCAGAGATTGCCAGTTCGTCAATCACCGAACCCGGTTGGGCTGACACTTTTGGAATCGAAGCGCCCGAGCGGTTGAAATTTCGATAAACCAAACCACTGGCGAATGCTGTGGCCAGAATCAGGGCAATGATGATCAAATCTCTCCGGAAAATCATAGGAACTCCTTGTGTTGTGTATTTAGCGACTGGTATCTGGAGCGTGAGATTGTTTGGATACATTGGGTTTTCAGCCTTCAGCTCAAAATCTTCAGCCCCAAGCCCTCAGCCCGTTCTTCATAGTCTCATTGGTCTCAAAAAGGTTCCCCCAAGGCTTTCACTTTCTTTACTTGGAAAAGCTACGACCAACCCGTAGAATTGCCCCGCGTTACCTCCGCCAATCATTCCAATGAAAGCTTTGTTGCCCCATTAACCCTGGTAATCTTTCCATTTTTCAAATACTTATGGCTCAAACAAACCCCCTCAACATTTTGTGTCTTTCAAGTTTGTTTGCTGGTGCAGAATTTATGCGTGAATGTCGCCGGCTTGGGCATCGCGTATTTTTACTCACCAAAGAAAAAGCACTCAAAGAAAACTGGCCTCGCGAAAGCCTGGAAGATTTGCTTGCGTTGCCCAACGATGCTGACAACAACCTCTATATCGAAGCCGGCAGCCACATTGCTTCCAAATACAAACTTGACCATGTTGTGGCATTGCACGAATTTGATGTGTTGACCGCTGCCTTGATCCGTGAACACATGACTATCCCCGGCATGACCGCCTCGCAAACCCGGTTTTTCCGCGACAAATACACCATGCGAGTTGCGGCACAGAAAGCGGGCGTTCGGGTTCCTGACTTTGTGCAGGTGCTCAATCACGATGACATCAATGCCTTTTTGCATCGGGTACCGCCGCCGTGGATGCTCAAACCACGGTCAAGTGCTGGCGGAATTGGAATCCGCAAATTAAGCGGTGAAGATCAGGTTTGGAATACCATTAAAGAACTCGAACACCGACCGTTGCTCCACGAACGCCCCTCTCATCACCTGATGGAACAGTATGTCAAAGGGGATGTCTATCACGTTGATTCATTGATTTCAGGCGGGCAAATTGTGTTTTGTTCGGCGAGTCGGTATAGCCGTCCACCGTTTGACATTTATCATCATGGCGGAATTTTCATCAGTTGTATCATCGAGCACGGCAGCGATGAGGAAAACCTGCTTTTTGAGTATAACAAACAGATTTTGGACAGCATGGGGCTGACGGACGGTGTGGCGCACGTCGAATTTATCAAAGGCGCGGCTGATGGGGAGTTTTACTTTTTGGAGATTGCCTCGCGGGTTGGAGGGGCCTTTATTGCCGAGACCTGCGAAGCCGCCAACGGAATCAGTCTCTGGACCGAATGGGCAAAACTGGAGACTGCCACCCCGCAAAATCCTTATAAACCACCATTTGCAGCCAACAAATACGCCGGGATCATTATGTCGCTGGCCCGTCAGGAATGGCCAGATACCTCGGAATATACTGATCCAGAGATTGTTCACCGGGTGAAAAAACGCTATCACGCCGGTTTTATCGTCGCTTCACCCAGTTATCAGCGGGTACAGGATTTGCTCTCTCAATATGAGGAGCGGATTTCTGAGGATTTTACCGCAGTTGCACCACCCCTCGAACGTCCCGAAGAGTTATGAGGAAAGTGGCCCTGCGGACGGAACGGAGGGTCATATGTTTAAAAATATTCTCGTCCCCGTCGGACTTTCAGAACGCTATGCTGGCGCCCTCAAAGTTGCCAGCGATTTAGTCAGACAAAACGGCGGAAAGGTGACGCTCCTGCACGTGATCGAATTGATCGTCGGCCTGTCGTTGGAAGAAGGGAAGGATCTCTATGATCGCCTGGAACAAACTTCCCACGAACACCTTGACCGGCTTTCAAACCAGTTGGAAAGCGCAGGAATTCCGTTTGAAGAGGTCATTCTCTATGGCCGGGTGGCTCAGGAAATTGTCCGGTTTGCCGAAGAGAATAAAAGCGACCTGATTGTACTGGCTTCACACCGGATTGACCCGTGCAATCCGGGATATAACTGGGGCACCAACAGTTACAAGGTTGGGATTCTGGCACAATGCCCGGTCATGCTGGTCAAGTGATACAGAATGAAGAATGAAGAATGAAGAATGAGGAAATACAGGAATGAAGAATGAAGAATGAAGAATGTAGAAAGAAAGCGGCTAAAATCGTTTTTCTCAATTCTTCATTCTCAATTCTTCATTCTCAATTCTTCATTCTCAATTCTTC
>CAZXCE010000794.1:0-3727 GCA_964639175.1 uncultured Clostridia bacterium | reverse complement strand
CGGCCAACCGACCGGCTATCCGAACTGCAACGCTTCGCGGTGCAAAACCAAAAACTTACACGTGAAAAAACGTCTTCAGCCCGAAGTCTTCAACCCCCAACCCTCAGCCCCTGGATTTTTAAGAGGTAGCCAAAGATTGGCTGCCTCTTTTGTCTTTTTGGGTTAGAATAGCCAGTTTTGATTTTGAAACCCCAGTATCAGTCACACCCCCAGACACTTCATTATGCAAATTAAACTCACAGAACTGTTTACCATTTATTTTTCATTGCCAATCCGGACCCGGGGAACACAGTTCACCAGGAATCCCAACTTTGATTTTGAAAAGGTCGAAGAAAATTATTTTACTGCTGACATCCAGGATAGCCGTGGAACCGAGTCCGTCACGCTCAAGTTTGAGGTCAAAAACGCAACTGAACTCAGTGCCTTTGCCCGGTGTACCTGCTCCAAATTTCAAAAAGGCCCCTGCGCTCATTTGTGGGCCCTGATGATGTGGATTGATCAATCTTCTCCGGTCACGGTTCAACAAAAAATTCGGACAGCGTCATTGCGTCCAGGCCTCTTTGAAGATGATTTTGAAGACGACACCGAGGATGATGATTTTTTTGATGAGAATGAGGACCTGTTCTTCAATGACACCAGCCACTCTGGCCTGGTTCAGGAGCTTTCAAAAATGCTGGGGTTATCTTCAGGTTCAAAACTGGCACCTCGGAGCAAAGATCGCTATCTTCCCCCACCACCACCGACCTGGAAAGACTATTTTGCACCGCTCAAGGAAGTGATGGTCACCCGCGAGCAGGTCAATAAATCACCAACCTGGCCTGAAAACTGGCAACTCCTGTATGTCGTTGATATCGAAGCTATTAAATCAACTGGGGTCATTGCCATTGACTTGTACTATCAGGAACGGAAGAAAAATGGCGACTGGGGCAAAGCCAAGCAAACCCACTTGAAACGAGAACATTTCCTGGTCCATCCGAACCTACAAGACCGCCAGTTGCTGCTGACCCTGGCTGGGATGAATGCCCTGGGCAGCAATACCCTCTCTCTGAGCGGCAGTCTCCAGGCATATCTTGGGCGTGAATCCTATAAACCACTTCAGTACTACGTCGGCGGACCTGATCTGGAAGGTGTCTTTCCTCAACTCTGTGCCACCAACCGGTTTTTTATCATTCAGGAACAGCAAGGTGAGCGAAAGTTTATTGGCCCGCTCGCCTGGGATCCACATGAAAAGCCGTGGGAGTTTCATCTCGGCCTCAATCGAGTAACCAGCAAGTCGTCAGACTTTGAGACCCAGTTACTGCTCAAGCGGGAGGAAAACCAACTCTCCCCGTCAGAAGTACTTTTGCTTTTAAGCGACGGCTATTTACTTACCCGTACCCAGGTGTCGAAATTTAATCACTTTGGGGCCTTTCCGCTCGTCGCCTATCTGCGGGGAGAAGTACCGCTGGTGATTCCAGAAGCTGAACTTGATACCTTTCTCCACGAAATGACCCAGCTTCCGTCAGCCCCACCGCTCCAGCTTCCAGCCTCACACCAGGTTCAAGTCAGTCAAATGGAACCGCTGCCGTTTCTTTCAATTCGACGCAATCAACCTTCAGCGATCCTCAAAGGAAACCTGGAGTTTGTCTATGATCAGCTCCGGTTTAAAATGGATGATACGTCAGGCGGACACTATGACGCTCAGACCAAACATTTTTACCGACGGAATCGAATGGCTGAAAAACAGGCGGTCCAGATATTGACGCAACATCCTGGGGTTGAAGAGCATACCTTCCGCGACACAGGCAAAGGCAAAAGCACCTCGTTTCAGTTCCCTCCCCAGGAACTTCCCCGGCTGGTCTCAAAACTGACAGCTCAGGGGTGGCGAGTGGAAGCTGAAGGAAAGCTGTTCCGGACGCCAGGACAGGTTTCAATCCAGGTCAAATCGGGCCTTGACTGGTTTGAGTTGCAGGCCGAAGTTGATTTTTAAGGCCAGACGGCTTCCCAGCCCAAGCTCCAGGCAGCCCTGCGGCGTGGCGAACGGTTTGTCCAGCTTGGTGATGGTTCGTTTGGGATGCTGCCTGAAGAATGGCTGGCCAAATACGGCCTGTTGACCGGCGTTGGTCAGGCCGAAGGAGATACCATCAAATTTCGGCGGTCACAGGCCGGGCTGCTTGATGCGCTTCTTTCTGCCCAGCCTCAAATTGCAGTGGATGAACCATTTATCAAGCTCCGTGACCAGTTGCATCAATTTGATAAAGTTGCCGCTCAGCTCCCACCACCTGGATTTATTGGGGAACTTCGTCCCTATCAACAGGAAGGTCTGGGCTGGCTCCATTTTCTGGATCAATTTGGGTTCGGTGGCTGTCTGGCCGATGATATGGGACTGGGAAAAACGGTTCAGGTACTCGCGTTTCTTCAGGCAGCCAAAGAGCATAAAGAAGCGACTCCAGGTCGCCCACGTCCATCACTGGTCGTCGTGCCCAAGTCGCTCCTGTTTAACTGGACGGAAGAAGCCCGCCGGTTTACCCCGCAGCTTCAAATCCTCACTCATGTCGGCACCGGGCGCGATCAGGAATTTGACTCATTCCAGACATTTGACATCATTTTGACCACCTATGGCACCATGCTGCGCGATATTCTCAAACTCAAAGACATCCAGTTTGACTTTGTGATTTTGGATGAATCGCAGGCCATCAAAAACGCCTCAACTGAAACCTCCAAAGCTGCCAGGTTGCTGCAAGGGCGACGACGGCTCGCCATGAGCGGAACACCGATTGAAAACCACCTTGGTGAATTTTGGAGCCTCTTTGAATTCTTAAATCCAGGGATTTTGGGCACGGCTTCGGTCTTTCAGCAACTCGTGGATGACCCCAATTTGCGCCAGATCGAGTCGCGTGAATTGCTGGCCAAAGCTGTCCGGCCATTTTTGCTTCGGCGCACCAAACAACAGGTCGCCAAAGATCTGCCGACCAAAACCGAGCAAACGATTTATTGTGAAATGGAGCCCGAACAGCGCAAGCACTACCTTGAACTGCGCGATTATTACCGGGCCACGTTGCTTGGACAAATCGGAACCGAAGGCATCCAAAAAAACAAACTGCAAATCCTCGAAGGCCTGCTCCGGTTGCGCCAGGCCGCCTGCCATCCTGGACTCATTGATACCAAACAGGCCTCCAAATCAAGCGCCAAACTGGATGTTTTACTGCCTTACATTGCCGAAATTGTGGATGAAGGCCACAAAGCCTTGATTTTCTCGCAATTTACCAGTTTTCTTTCGATTGTTCGCAAACAACTTGATAAGGAAAAGATTCCCTATTTGTACCTGGACGGGAAAACTCAGAACCGGGGCGAACTGGTGGAAAAATTCCAGACTGATCCAAAAAGCAAATTGTTTCTGATCAGTCTGAAAGCCGGCGGATTTGGTCTCAACCTGACAGCAGCGGAATATGTCTTTCTGCTTGATCCGTGGTGGAATCCGGCGGTTGAAGCCCAGGCAATTGACCGAACGCATCGCATCGGACAAACTGAACAGGTTTTTGCCTATCGGCTCATCACTCGCGATACCGTCGAAGAAAAAGTGCTCAAACTCCAGGAAAACAAACGCAATCTGGCAGATGCGATTCTGGGCGAAAACAGCGCCACCTTGCGCGATCTGGGTCGCGAAGACCTGGAACTGTTGCTTTCCTGAAGAATCCGGGTTCCGGGTTCCGGGTTCCGGGTTCCGGGTTCCGGGTTCCGGGTTCCG
>CAZXCE010000793.1:0-3735 GCA_964639175.1 uncultured Clostridia bacterium | reverse complement strand
GGTTGCTGTTTGGGTTGGTGCTTGGGGCAAAATCGAGCTTTTCGATCTTCTGAGAAAAAAGTCGCATTGCAACGGTCACACGAGCGACGGAATTTCATGCCTGCCATATGGTTGACTCCACTCTTTCAGAAAAACCCGTTCGGAAAGTTTGAAACGGGTCGTAGATTTTCCTCCTTAGCCTGAAGAGTGTCTTCAAATTTGACTCGTGATGGGCAGCTACGAGTGACTTTCAGCATTTGCCGATTGAGCGCTGTGCCCGGTCAGCCCAACGCTGTGTTTTTGGCGTTGTTCGACCATAAATTTTTTCAGCAAATCTTCGAGTATGTCGGTTTCGCGGAGTACATCGGGATGAACCTGCTCAGCATAATACTTTCGAGCGTCTTCGAGTTCTTCGCTCAGCAGGTCGTTGAAGGTACCTTCCACAATTCCTTTTTCCACTTCTTCAGGATTGTAGAGGATAATATCTGAAAGAATGGTGCGTGCCAAACGTTCAGCGCGTCGAAGCTCGCTTAAAAATTGTCCGTGTTGCTGCTGGCTTGCCCGGAAATGCTTTAAAAACACCGCAAAGTCCCGCAGGACCGACTCAAACGGCTGTTCAGTATTGAGGATAAAATCGGCAAAAAATTGCACGCGTTGGGTTTCATCCGATTGATGTGTTCCAAGTAAAACAATCGCACACCCTTTGAGATGAATGTCGCGGTGAATTTGCGCACAGGGCTTTTGAGCGCTGCCATCTGACAAGAATGGGGTGGTGAGAAAAATATCCGGGGCACACAAACCAAGGTAATGCGACGTCGCGGCAGCCTGCTCAACCACTTTCACCGCCAGCCCCTGTTCACGAAGCGCCTTGACCAGCGGATCCCGAACCGGAGAGGAGGGCGGTGCCGCCATCAGCACAACCCCCTCGGCAGGCACGCGCTGTAAACGCTCCTCCACCACGGCGTTGAATCGAGTGGCACAATGTCGGCAAATGAGCGGAGCCCAGTCGCCAACCACTTTGGCTGGATTGAGTTGATACTTGGTGTGACACGAAGGGCAGGCAACGATCATGGCGTCTCAGGTGCTCCCGCAAAAACTGAACCAGAACTGGAAATTGTGATTTTTGCGGCAAAGGGGATAAAAATGACAGGATACTCATACCCTACACCAAGTCTGCCTCAGAGGTAAACCGTTTGTGTTTCGGACACACAACTCATCGGGCGACAGCACTCTCCACTTGACAGAAGCCCAGACCGGCGGTTAGCATCGCACCCCTACTTTCAAGTTTGTTTTCCAAATCAGGCGTGAGGCGGCGTAGCCAAGTGGTAAGGCAGAGGTCTGCAAAACCTTTATTCATCGGTTCGATTCCGATCGCCGCCTCCATTTTCTTTCTCGCGACCAATTCCCCACTCGACAATTTTGGTTAATTCTTGACCCGGCTTTCCACAAGATCGGTGTCTTTGTGCGCCTTGGGCGGCAATACCAACAGCCCGGTAAAAGCCTCTATACCTAGAGCCTGAAATTCAGTTATTTGATTGAAACTGAATGAGTTTTCGCTATTTCTGTAAAAACTTTCTTCTCCTGACTGGATTGGCTGCCACGTCCCTTCAAACTTCCCCGGTTCAATGCTAATCTGTTAGGTACTTTCCTTCACACAAAAATACATCCAGGGTTTTCACAGTTGCCACTGCGCTCCTTCGCTTTTCACTATTTCGCTCAGTATGTTGTCTCCCAACACGCTCCTGCAGAATCGCTATCTTGTGGTGCGCCTGATTGGTCAGGGCGGGATGGGGGCTGTTTACGAAGCCCGCGACCAGCGGCTCAATCATACGGTGGCGCTCAAAGAGACCTTCTTTGATGAAGATGAGGGCCGGCGGGCTTTCGAACGCGAAGCCCGACTGCTGGCCCGGCTCAAACATCCGGCACTCCCACGGGTGAGCGATTATTTTTCCGACAAACAGGGTCAGTTTCTGGTGATGGAATTTATTCCGGGGACTGATCTGGGTGATATGCTCAAGCGCCGTGGCGGTGCGTTTTCCCTTGAAGAAGTCTCCCGCTGGGCTGACCAGTTGCTCGATGTCATCGAGTACCTCCATGGGCAACAACCGCCGATCATTCATCGCGACATCAAACCCCAAAATCTGAAACTCAATCAGCAGGGCCAGCTCATTCTGCTCGATTTTGGTCTGGCAAAAGGTCCGTCTTCAGCCACGATTGCAACCGGAGGCGACAATCGGAGCGTGTTTGGCTACACGCCAAACTATGCCCCGCCCGAACAGATGCAGGGCACCGGCACTGATGAACGAAGCGACCTCTATTCGGTAGCGGCCACGCTCTATCATCTGTTGACAGGTCGAAAACCAGTGGATGCGCTCAACCGGGCGATGCAACTCATCAGCAATTCAACCGATCCGCTCACTCCGGCGCATCAGGTCAACCCAGCCGTTCCACTTCAAATTGGACAGGCCCTCCAGCAAACCATGGCGCTGACCCGCGAACAACGTCCGGCCAGCGTTGGCGAACTCCGCCAATCGCTGCGGGCCCGGCGGACGACACCGCTCTCAAACACCAGTCCAACCCGGAAAACCGCCAGCCGACAAACAGTGGATAGCACTGAAGCCCGAAGCAGCGGGAGCGAAGCCGCCACTGTCATTCATCCATCACAGGAATTGCCTCCACTGGCCCAGATGATTCCGCCTGGCAAACAGAGCGATACCCAGGTGATGGCTCCGGCGGTGCCGGTTGGAACAAATTTCTACATCAGCCCCTCCAAATGCAAAGTCAAAGTCCTGTCAGGGCATACCAGCGGCGTCAGCGGCGTGTGTTTCACGCCAAACGGCCAGTTTGTGATTTCCGGAAGTCACGACACATCCATCAAAATTTGGGATGTCGAAACGAATCAGCAAACCGGGAATCTGTTGCCAGCCGTGGGGCCTCCGTCAGCGATTGAATCCCTGGCGGTTTCGCCACGCGGGAACCTGCTGCTTTCAGGAACACGGGCAGGGGTACTGCGGCTGTGGGATCTTGAAACTGGACGCGAGCTGGCATCCCTCAAAGGTCACGGAAGTGCCATCCATAGCCTTCAGTTTCTGCCAAATGGACGGTATGCGGTTTCTGGCAGCAGTGACAATACATTGGGAGTGTGGGACGTTGAGCGCGGACGCGAACTCTGGCGGCTTCGCAATCCGCACGGCTCAATTCTGGCGGTGGCAGTTTCACCCAATGGACGCTGGGCGCTTTCCGGCGGACATGATCCGCATGTGTATTTGTGGGATATCGAAACCGGTCAGCTTTTGAAAACGCTTCAACAATGGGACAGTGTGTCGAGCATTGCCTTTTCACCGGACGGCGCGTTTGCGGTGGTTGGAAGCGGTGGGAAAGCCATTCACCTGCTCCAGCTTGAGACGAGCCAGTGGGTGGCCCGATTTGATGGGCATACGGAACCGGTCACTTCCGTCGCATTTTCACCAGATGGAATGCTGATGGTTTCAGGCGGGATGGATAGCACGGTCCGGTTGTGGGATGTCGAATCCGGACGCGAATTGTGTTGCTTTGAAGATCACACCCTGGGCGTCACCAGCGTTGCCTTTTCCCCAAACTTTACGCATCTGGCTTCAGGTGGATGGGACAAACAGGTCCGGGTGTGGCAATTGCCCGAAGCGGAGTGAATGAAGAATGAAGAATGAAGAATTGAGAATGAAGAATAGACCTTATCGGAGATAAAACTGGGGCCACTGAAAAAAGGATAACGTCAAG
>CAZXCE010000792.1:0-3737 GCA_964639175.1 uncultured Clostridia bacterium | reverse complement strand
CTCATCCCTTCCGAAAACCCCGACCCCGGAACTCTATCCTCCAGTTTTTGTCTTTCCGGCAACTGGTTTTCCAGCCAGAAACTCACCAATCGCCCGATCCAAATCCTCCGGGCTGTCTTCAGTGGCGTAGGCACGGGTATCTTCAAAGGTCACCAGGGTCAGTGGAAGTTTGGGGTTTTCAGCTTTGAATTTTTCCCATTGCATCCGATTGGCATTCCATCCACCTGGGACCGTCATTTTGGCATCGGGAGAAGAGATGACGACCAGCAACGGGACCGTCAGCTTTTGGGCTGTTTCAGACAGGTCGGTTGTCATCAGTTCATAAAAGTATCGGTACATCACGTCGAGCCGGGTTTTGGCCATCATTTCAGACAAGAGTTTCTGCCGGGCTTCGTTCTGGCAGTAAAATGTTGAAAAACCAGACGCAAACTGGAGCGACTGGCTATAGGAACTGTTGGGCCACAGCGCCAGCGATGGGGAACTGTTGATAATTTGAGCACGCTCCTGGTGAGTTGCCGGTTTGGTTTTATCGGCTGGGGAACTCATTGGGCTATACAACAGTCCATTGAGGTTCACGACGGCCTTGATCTGGTCTGGATGATCAAGAGCCGTTTTCATCGCGACATAAGCACCGGCTTGCTGGCCAACCAGAACCACACCACTCAAATTTTCCTTTTTGATCAGATTGACAATGCCTTGCTCGACGGCATTCCACCAATCCGTATGGCTGAAATTCCGAATTTTGGGACGCGGATAGGGAGATGTGCCAGCAAAACCTGGAAGCGTCAGGGCGTACATCGTGTAGGCTTTTAAATTGCGGTTCATCAACGATTCATACATCGTCCAATCCAGCCCGATATCGGGAATCAAAATAACCGGGATTGGACCCGAACCGCGTTTTTCGATCTGGGAAAATTCGCCCGGTAAGACAACACTGCCTTTTGAAAGACCAACCGCCACCTGCACGGTGCGATCAAGACGGGTTTCAACTCCGGCTGGTGCGCCCGTCCATTGGGCCAGTTTGGTCAATAATTCTTTGTAAGCACGGGTGCGTTCTTCATCGCTGGCCATAAGTGAGTCCGCTTTGACTTTGAGTCTGGTTAAAGCATCCAGGTCCTCTGCCGTGACTTTGTCCTGAATGCCCAAATGGATTATTTCATCTTCGATGATGGCCCGAATGATTCGAGGTGATGGAGCGTCGCTCCATTTGGGATCAAGCGTGGGGGCTTGTCCCAGGGCACTGGCGGTAAACAGCAGAAAGAAAATCGGCAGAAAGACCATTCCTGCAACTTGGCATCTGGTGGTCATAGCAATGCTCCATTGAATTTTGGTGGGGGATGGATCAGGCCGCTGGATGACTCCGACCTGGGTTCCACCGTCAACACGACTGCCCGGCAGGGAAGGTTGCGCCGATGGAGCGAGTTGCTGGTTGCGTGTTGCGAGTTGAGGGAAATCAGGGGTGAGCCAGAACGAAATTTTGGAGTGCTGCAACTTGTTGCAGCTTTGGAACATGGCGACTTGTCGCCACAAAACCGCGACAAGTCGCTTCATAGGAAAGCGGTGACAAGTCACCGCACTCCAAAGAGGTGTGAGCCTTCAAGACCGCCGCACCAATGCTTCTTCGAACTTTTCCCGGCGGCTTCGGCTGAGTTTGATGCTGGTGCGATTGCTGAGGACAATCGTGCCGTCTCCGTTTTCGTTGAGTTCGAGTTCACAGACAAAATCCAAATTGACAAGCGCTGACCGATGGACGCGAAAAAACTGGTCCGGGTCAAGTTGCGTTTCGAGCCGATTCAAACTGTCACGGAGTAAATGCTGTCTGCCAGCGACGTGCAACAGGACATATTGATCTGAGGCTTCAATCCATTCAATTTCAGTCACTTTCAGAAACTGAATCCGTCCGCCACTCTTGACTGAAAGGCGTTGCAGGTAATGGGGTTTTTCGGTTGAACCTGGTGAAGTCGCCTGGTGACTGGCCATCCACTCAAGCAACCGCCGGTTGATGTCGGCTGATCGGTTGTGGTGGATGTGCGATTTGGCGCGTTTGACGGCCTGTTCAAACCGTTCATCATCAAAGGGCTTCAAGACATAATCGAGCGCCTGGGCCTCAAACGCTTTCACGGCAAACTGATCATAGGCGGTGACAAAAACAATGACTGCGGCAAAGTCGGGACCAGCAGCTTTCAGCACTTCGAAGCCATCCATTTCGGGCATTTGAATGTCGAGGAACAGCAGATCCGGTCGGTCTCGTCGAATCGCTTCGATTGCTTCGAAACCGTTTGAACATTCACCAATGATGGTGATTTCAGGATCGTTCTTGAGCAGGAGGGAAAGGGTCCGGCGAGCCAACGGTTCGTCGTCAACGAGCAGGGTTCGAATTTTTGCCGGTTCTTCAAGTGTCATGGGAGAGATTCACTGCCGGGACAATTTCGCCCGGACGTAAACGGAATGGAAATCAGCACGGAGGTGCCGCCGCTCTTGATGGTTTCAACCACAAAATCGTGATCTGAACCAAAACACCCCTGGAGGCGTGCCTCGACATTGCGCAATCCAAGCCCTCCGGCTTTGGTCTGGATGAAATCAGGCGGAAGACCGGGGCCATCATCGTTGATTTGCAAACAGAGCCGGCCATTTTCGCGCCAGGTATTGATTTCGATTCGGGAAGCCGCAATGCGTTTTGAAATACCGTGGCGAACGGCATTTTCGACCAGTGGTTGTAAAATCAGGGGCGGCACGCTGGCATCAAGCGTTTCAGGCGCAATATTTTTATACACGGTCAGGCGATCCTGAAACCGTATCTGTTCGATTTCAAGGTATTTTTCAAGGAATTCAAGTTCCTGTCGAAGCGGAACCTGTTCATTGTCTGATCGGTCCAGAACCCACCGCAGTAAATCGCTGAGTCCTGCAATCATCCGGATTGCGCCTCTGGCATCATTCTCACGAACCAGAGCGGCAATGCTGTGCAGCGTGTTGAATAAAAAATGTGGGTGAAGTTGCATTTTCAGGGCCAGTAACCGGGCATTGGCCAGTTGGGTTTCAAGTTGAGATGTCCGCAGTGTCAACTCGGCGGTTTGTCGTTCGCCTTCCCGCAACCGTTCGGCGTACACCACGGCGTGGCCAACTCCAACCAGCATCCAGTACACCATCGGCCCGAACAGCAGGGTAAAATTGATCATCCTGATATAGCCAGCGAGAAACCCCTGAAGTGATTCAAAAATACGTGCGTCTGGAATTGCCCAGCGTGAGACTGGGGTCAAGACCAGGGCATACACAAATCCAAAGATAATGCCTGCCACCAGATGGAATCCGAAGGCGCGTCCACGTCGTGGAACCTCAAAAGGGAACTGTCGGCTGAGATAGAATATAAATGGCGTTGCCAGTGCCAGCGGCTCCCAGTACAGAAGTTGAAAGAACAATTCCCATCCCCAGGAATGAGGTCGCGGGCGCGCCGAAGGGCCAAATGTCACCTGGGCCACAATCAGAATCCCCGGTATCATCCACAGCGCACACAGCACCAGTTGCCGTTTCCAGACTGGAAGGACGGAAGGTGATTGGGATTCACGATTGAAAAGTGTCATCTTGTTGAAAAACAGGGGCTTGGGGCTAAGGGCTTTGGGGTATTCAGCACGAAAACCAGGGCTAAATACGGGGGCTTGGGGCTAAGGGCTTGGGGTATTAAACCAGCCCTTAGGGAGCGTTAAAAATTATCTTCCCGTTTTCATTTGGAGGGCAGGCAT
>CAZXCE010000791.1:0-3738 GCA_964639175.1 uncultured Clostridia bacterium | reverse complement strand
AAATCAAGCACTTACCAAACTCAATATCTCAGGAAACTTTTGACAAGGTACTTAGCTACAAAAAAATTCCGAGGTTTGAGCCATTTCCTTCACTCCAGAATAAAAGAACCCTGATTCTGGAGGTCGTTGCAATGGTCGCAATCAATATGGCAACTCGTGAAATCAGTTGCAAAATCGTGTATTACGGGCCCGGTCTGGGCGGAAAAACAACCAATGTGCGGCATATCCACGAAACGGCTGCGCCGCACACGCGAGGTAAACTGGTCACGCTCGATACTGATACCGAACGAACCCTGTTTTTTGACTTTATGCCGTTGGAGCTGGGTGAAATCCGAGGATTTAGGACCCGATTTCACCTCTATACCGTGCCGGGCCAGTACCACTACAAAGCCAGCCGGAAATTGATTGTTCGTGGATTGGATGGCGTCGTGTTTGTGGCGGACAGTCAGTCTGAACGAATGGATGCCAATATCGAAATGCTCAATGATCTGGCCGAACACTTGCAGGAACAAGGGTTGGATTTTTATCAGGTGCCCTATGTGCTCCAACTCAACAAGCGGGATGCGCCGGGGATCGTCCCCGTCCGCGAGATGAAACGCGAACTGGTGCGCAAAAATGAACAGGTGATTGAGGCCACTGCCAGCCAGGGCATCGGTGTTTTTGAAACACTGAAAGCCATTGCCAAACTGGTGTTAACGGAACTCCGCAATAGCAACCGGCAACCGCAAACGAGGCGAATGAAGCATGAAGAATGAAGAATGACCTGAATTTTTCCCAACATAGCACCACCTTGCTCACAGATCAGTCTCGACCAGGTCGCGGTGCCCTCGGAAACAGGAGGTGACCTGGTCATTGAGTTGAATCGGATTTCACCAAAACTGGGCCTTCGTGGTGACGAAACTGACTTCCGCTTTGCCCTTTATGTCCCTTATGTCTTTTGGTTTCTGGCTCAGTCAACCCTCAATTGACATAACAGGACGTATGCCATGACCGGTTAAATTCAAATTGAATTTCGAATTTAACCGCGAATTTAATTCTAAATTGATTTCCAGTGATGGTTTCGGTACCTGCCTTTTGCTGTTACGGGACACGCTTTTTTGAACCCCAAAAATTTGATTGCACTTTTTGAAAAGTCCCTCCAAAATAGCAACTACCTTTGTCAGTTGACTGTTTTCGATCAAGGACAACCGTCCTTGAAACCAATGAGTTACCCTAAAAACTAGCTCACCTGCCAGTTCACTGGTTTATGGCCCCACGGCTCTATTTCGGCGAATTTCTGCTGGTGTGGTGAAAAAATCCTATCGGGGAAGCAGCCGTTCATGGCACGTCAGTTGCCCTCTGACTTTTCGGATTTTGATTCTTTTCGGTAGAAGGATTGCGCCAATATGCCTCGAATTTCACCCCCCCCCATAGAAATACCCGGTTCGCCAGAGGGCTGACGCTGCTGGAGGTGGTCATTGCCTTGCTGGTGACGGTGGTTCTGGTTGGTGTGTTGATTTCCGGTTTTCAAGCCTTCCAAAAATACCGTCTTCACTCATCGAGTCGAAACCGGTTGCAAGAACTTTCTCACGTCTTTTCATCCACTTTGATTGAAGATTTACAAACCGCAGGACTCGGGGTCGCTTCTCTGTCGGGGACCGCGCTGGTGGTCAAAGACGCTCAGAACAACGGTGTGCGACCAACCGTCTTTTTAAATACTGACGGAACCGCGCTGACCATCCTGGCGACTGATCGCGAAGGCGCCGGCAATATCGTTCAGCTTGCGGCTTCATCTCTCATTGTGAACGGCGTGGTTGCCGAACGGTGGACCAAACTCCCGGCGGGAAGCCTGGTGTTCTGTACGATACCTGGAGGCGGCCAACCTGCGCTGGTCCAGCTTTCAGCCAAACCCCGAAAAGCAACAACTTCTGATCTACCAGTCAATACCGGTGTGGTCTATAACCTGAAACGAACGGTTGTGCTCACTTTTGCCCCGGCTCCGGTTTGCTTAGGGGTGGGGAGTCTTTCATCCACCGTCAATTTAGGCGGACAGGTGATTCCTGTAACCCGGCTGGTCCGGTACCGGAGCGACAATTCCGGGATTCTCCGCGAGGAATCGGTTGTGTGTGGCACCACTGGAAATACGGCTGCCCAGCCAAATACGACCTGGTTGACGCCATTGATGAATCAGTCCTTGAGTTTTCAATATGTGACGGCCAGCGGGACTTCACTGACGTTTCCAGCCGATACCAGCCAGTTGCGAGGGATTCGAGTTGCGGCTGAAATCCTGGATCCAACCACCAGCTTAACCGACAAACTGAATTTTGATGCTTTTGTCGAACCCTGGAGCGCCTTATGAATCGCATCCGATCTCGCCGATTCACTTACGGCATGACACTCATCGAACTCTTGATGGTACTGGCCCTGGTTGGATGCCTTGCGCTTGGGTTGGGAGGGCTTCTGTATAAAAACGGACGTGGCCAGCGATACCGGGATTTGCAGGCGATTGAGTTAATTTGCAAAGAGATTAATCAAGCCCGTCAACAGGCACGGCTGGGCATCAACGAGCAGGACGTCCGATCAGTCAACTTCGCTGGATTAAAGCTCCCGACCGGGGTCGAATATGTGACCAGTGTTTCGCCCAGTCTGTTGCCGTCAGGTATTGCGGTATTACCAGCTTCAACACCACTGGTCTTTGAACCTCAAAGCGGACGCACCGCCGGAGACGTCTCAGGAATGGTGATTGTTCGTGACACGGTGACCCATACCGCCCGAGGTGTGGTGATTCCCTCGATTCCTGGCCCATTGCGACGGTTTGTCCAGTATGGAGACCAGCAGTCTTTTGAACCTATGACCAATGCCGTGTATTAAATAGAGGATACACCCAATGCGACACCCAGTTTTCAAACCTGTCTCAACTGCCTGGAAATCACAGAAAGGGTTAACCTTACTGGAAGTTTTGCTGGCCATTGTGGTGATTATGATTGGAATTTTGATGGTTGGCTCATTTGTGACGACCGACTATCGAAGCCAACTGATTACGGATGACGCCCTGGTCTTAAATCGGGCTGTCGAAGACCTGGCCCACCGCTTTGCTGTCCAAAAACTGGCTTCAAAAAAGACAGGCAAAATCGTCATAACCAGAGAGGGAATTGCGATTGATCAGGAAACCAAAGCTCGGAACCCGGTCGGCGCCAAAACCTATGACTATGTCGCTTCGGTGTCGCCGGTTGCGGATGGAAAAATTTATGTGTATGTCACGTTGACGGGGCCCAAGGGCGTTACCGTGGTTGCTTCGGACCTGTATCAGGCAAATTAGGTTAATCAGTCAGTCGTCAATAGTTAGTCGTCAGTCGTTCGGTAAAATGAATTTTGTGAATGACTTAACGTTTCATAAATATCAAAGAATAGTTAAAGAGAGGCATCAGTTGGTTCTCTCTAATCGGGCAGGTGAAAGCATATGAATGGTCAATCGAAGGGAAGGTATCATAAACGTTCGTCAGTCCCGATTGTGGTTTGGAGGCGGCGAACCGAGCATGGTCAGGGGAACGGATTGTTGTTAACTGTGGCGTTCCTGTTTCTGATTTTTTGCGGTATTTTTTGCTCAATGCTGCAGTTACTGACGGTGCAGAATGTGCAAATCACGCGGCAGGAAAGTCGGCGACTCCAAATAAAATCGTTTGCCCGGGCAACGCTGCCGGACCTGCAGGCCGCAACCGAGGCCTATGTGGTCAAGCTCACCGCCGGAATGCAGGAAAT
>CAZXCE010000790.1:0-3746 GCA_964639175.1 uncultured Clostridia bacterium | reverse complement strand
TCAATGCCGGACCAGACCAGACGGTGTGTGCCGACAATCCAGCCGTGACGCTGGCTGGTGTGATCGGTGGCGGTGCCGCGACAGCAACGTGGAGCGGCGGCGCTGGAACATTCAATCCGGATGCCAATACTCTGAATGCAGTCTATACGCCATCCGCCGGAGAAATCACCGCCGGGACGGTGACCTTGACGCTGACGACCGACGATCCAGCCGGACCGTGCGGTGCGGTGAGCGATACGGTGACGATTACAATTGTCAATTGTACAGTGGTGCAGTATTCGCTGATGGTGGCAGATACAACCAACAACCGCATCCAGGGCTTTGATGGAACAGCCTGGGCCGTGATTGGAGTCGGAACGGTGGGTTCAGGAAATGGCCAGTTCCGGTTGCCGGAAGCTGTAACCTTTGACACTACAGGTCGGATTTATGTGGCCGACACTGGAAACAACCGCATCCAGTGGTCAACCGATGGTGGTGTGAGCTGGGCAGACTTTGCCACCAGCGGGCCAGCCAGCGATCAGGTGAAAGCGCCGCAAGGACTGGCACTGGATTCACAAGGCAACCTGTATGTGTCGGATACGGGCAACGGGCGAGTGCTCCGCTTTAACGGCGGTACTCCAGGAACGGGTGTCGTGATTGCCAGCAATGGAACTGGAGGTGGTCAGGTCAGCAGTCCACGCGGGCTGGCAATTGACAGTACATTCCGATTGTTTGTCACGGATGAAAGTAATAGCCGTATCTTGCGCATTACCAATGCGAATACAACCGTGGCAACAGCGAGCGGAACAATCCTGGCGACGTCTGGAACGGGGATGAACAAGGTTCAGAATCCACAGGGAATTACAATTGATTCCAATGGGACGCTCTTTATTGCGGATACCGGGAATTCACGCATCCTGCGGTGGGTGAATGCCAATCCAGCCAATGCGAGCACAATGGCGTTGATCGGAAGCCAGTTGGGCCAGGTCAACCGACCGGAAGGCGTGACAGTGGTGACCTTCACCAGTGGACCCTTTGCCGGAGGAGGCCCGATGTTGATTGTGGGAGACACCTCAAACAATCGAATTCAGGGCCGGTTTATCCCAACTGGACAGTGGAATTTGATTGGTTCGCCAAACAACATCGGCACTGGTACGGGCCAGTTCCGGTCACCCTCCAAGATCCAATAATCGGGTTCCGGGTTCCGGGTTCCGGGTTCCGGGTTCCGGGTTCCGGGTTTTCGAGAAAGGCGCGGTTCAAAGTAACCGCGCCCTTCTTTCATTGCGTTATTCTGTTACTTTGTCACCCTGTCATTTTCCGGTGAACCCAGAAATCCAGTTTGTGGGTACTTCATTTGTATCTTTATAACAACAGATTGCCTGTGTATTTTTATCCAACTTGTTCTTTTCTCATAACATTACCACAAATCAGGAAGTCCTAATGCTCGTGGAGGAAAAGTCTCGAAAGACGAAATAGGGGCTATCGAATTGACAGGGAGATGGATTTTACTGGTTAAATACCTGGATTTTTTTATTTTCATCTAGTAGGCTGACTTTCTTTACACCTTTTTTCAATGACTTATCGGTGATCCACCCACAAATCAACTGGTTTGTTTCTCCCCAGTGCTGGTTCCACGCCTTTTGGAACACCGCCCACTTATCTGCCTTTGATTGAGTTCAATATTTTTGCCTTTTTGGAGCTTCTTAATGAGTATCCGTCGTTTTTTGCCCCTTACCTTCGGTGTGCTCGGTGTGATGTGTCTTGGCCTGGTGTACCTTCAAGTTCGTCCCCAGGCTGCGGGTGCTGCGACCAGTTCTGGTTTTGGAATGCACCTGCCCACTTCGCCCGCGAGCGTGGGGAACTTGCCCTTCCGGGTGGTGCCTGGAGCGCAGCTTCCATCAGCGGCGGCGGAGCAATTCCCCGAGTTGCAAGCCCAGCTTGAGCAATCAGGAGGGCAACTGGAAACACAGGTTTCGCCTGGACTCAAACGACGGGTCAGCGGGACATCAGATCACATGGCCATCGAATGGACCGTGCTGCCCTGGGCAGATCCATCCCAGATCCAGCTTGAGTTCCCCGACGTCGAGTGGACTGAATATGACGATAACCATCAGTTGATTCTTCATTTGAATGGCAATCAGGAACCCCGAACCCTTTTCATCAAAGCTTCTCAGGAAGCACACACTCAAACCTTCGAAATCCCCGTTTCTCTGACTGATTATGGTCAGGGTCGAATTGGAATCACGGTTGGGGCGTATTCGATGAGCGATCCACTCGTGGTTTCACTGCGGGTGGTATCAGGTTCAGCCGCCAGACCTGGGTTTGTTCCCAATGCTGGAAGCGTCAGTTTGACGACGATTGGTGCGGCATATACGCAGAATTTCGATACACTGGCCACCAGCGGAACCTCCAGCACGGTGCCCACCGGTTGGGATTTCAGTGAAAGCAGTACCAATGCCGATACGCTGTATGCTGCCGGCTCAGGTTCTTCTACGACTGGTGACACCTACAGCTTCGGTACCGGGGCATCCGGCGACCGGGCTTTTGGTACTTTGCTCAGTAGCAACTTGATTTCAACTGTCGGCGCCAGCTTTACCAACAATACCGGCACAACCATCAATGGGTTGACGATTGCCTACACTGGGGAACAATGGCGGTTGGGAGCTACGGGGCGGACAGATCGTCTGAATTTTGAATACAGCCTGAATGCCAGTAGCCTCTCGACCGGCACCTGGACGGCAGTAACGGCGTTGAACTTTACGGCGCCGATCACGGCAGGCGGAACTGGTGCTCTCAATGGCAATACGGCTGCCAATCGGACCGCAATCAGTTCTGCCATTTCAGGGTTAAATCTGGCAAACGGCGCGGTTTTTTGGATTCGCTGGTCAGATTTGGATGCCTCAGGAGCTGATGATGGTTTGGGAGTGGATGATTTTTCTCTGACTCCGACCAATTGTGGTGTGGTGGTAACCAACGGGAATGACAACGGTGCCGGAAGCTTGCGACAGGCCATCGCTGATGCCTGTGCGGGGAGCACGATTACATTCCAGGCCGGGGTGACAACGGTGACGTTGACTTCGGCGGAACTGGCCATCGGCAAGAATTTGACCATTGACGGTGGTGCATCAGGTGTGACGGTGACTCGGGGGTCAGGGACCTTCCGCATCTTTAACATCAGCAGCGGGAACACCGTTACGCTCAACAAACTGACGATTACCAATGGAAATGCCGGTACGAGCGGCGGCGGCATCAATAACGCTGGCACGCTAACGCTGACCAGTTGCACCGTGAGCGGCAACACCGTAACCGGCGGCGGCGGCGGCGGCATCCACACCTCTGGCATGCTGACGCTGACCAGTTGCACCGTGAGCGGTAACACTGCAACCAGTCTTGGCGCCGGCGGCGGCATCTTTAACGCTAGTGGCACGCTGATGCTGACCAATTGCACCGTGAACGGCAACACCGCCACCAATGGCGGCGGCATCGTTAACAATGGCACGGTGACGCTGACCAATTGCACCGTGAACGGCAACACCGCCACCAATGGCGGCGGCATCTTTAACAATGGCACGGTGACGCTGACCAGTTGCACCGTGAGTGGCAACACCTCAAACAGTGGCGGCGGCATCTTTAACAATGGCACGGTGACGCTGACCAACACCATCGTGGCCCAAAATAGTGCATTGGGATCGCCTAATATTTCTGGAACAGTGAGTGGGTCGAGTTCCTTCAACCTGATTGGAACCGGCGGGAGTGGCGGTTTGACC
>CAZXCE010000789.1:0-3750 GCA_964639175.1 uncultured Clostridia bacterium | reverse complement strand
GCCTCGCAACCACCGGCTATCTGAACGGCAGCCTTTCAGGATGCTCAATCCTTCCTTCGCTTGATGTTCATGGAATTTCGAAGACTCCACCCTTTTTTCAACTCTTCATTGACATTACTGACTAATTGATTTTAACCAGCGTTCCACGGACGGTCAGAATTCCCGAAGAGGTAATTTCTGCCGAAGCGGTGCCGTTGGCTGAAAATTTGGCTTTGGCTTTGTGGGCGACCTGCAACCCTTCCATTGTCGCGTTGGCTTTGGCGCTCAAGGAAAGATTGCCAGTCGCATCCAGGCTGATATTTCCTTTGGCTTTAATATTTATGTTTGAAGCGCTTTCAAGATTGATTCCACTTTTTGAAAGCACGACTGAGTTTCGGTTACTGTCGGCAATGGTGATGGACCCGGCTTTGTCATCCAGTTTGATCGAGTGCTTGCCGGGAGTTTTGATTTCGATGATTTTGTTTTGTTCGTCAAAGGTGATTTCAAGCTTGCTTTTGGTCACAATGGCTTTCTTCTGGTTCTTTTCATCTGGCGCGTAGGGCGGGGCCATCTTTTTGCTGTACAGGCTGCCGACAATCACCGGATAGCGCGGGTCTTCATTCATAAAAGCCACGACAACTTCATCATTGACTTCGGGGTAAAACACCGCTCCAACTTTGTTTGAAGCATAAAAGGTGGCCAGTCGCGCCCAAACCCCTTTGCTCGCATCCTGTAAAATGGGCAGATTGACCAGCACCCGAAACTCTCCGCCTGGGTCCTGGGCCACTTTTTTGACGATTCCAGTTTGCAAACCCTTGATCGGAGGCAATTGCCCGGAGGCATCCGGGGCGGAAATATCAGGATTTTCCGCCGCAAACCAGCGGGCAGACAGCCCGAAGTCCACTGATGTCAGCCATTTATTGTTGATAATCGAATGATGGACGCCGCTGATATAGGCTTTTCCATTGAATCGGTTCCCTAAACCGGCAAGTTCGATGGTTTTGCCAGGCTGAACCAGAGCGCTGCCTTGAAACCGAACGTGGCCACGAATTTTAGACAGTTTTGATTTGAGCATCTCAGCAGATGACCAGTCCTGGAGCGACGATTTTTCCACCGGGCCGCCGGTTTGCTGAGTGTATTTCTTGACGTCAAAAACTTTGGCCAGTTCGTCGGATGAAACGTTTCCCGGTTCCTGAACCGAGACCGAGCCGGGTCCGGATTCGATCAACTTTTGGGTGTCTACGTCCCAGGTAAAGCTTTTAATGACTGAAGATTTGTACTGGGTGGCGGCGTTCATTTCGGCCTGCAAGTCCAGGATCGTGTCGCCATATTCGACTTTCAACACGGGGGATTGCTGGGTGTCAGGTTTTTTGACCGTAACTTTGCCGCCGTCCACAATTGCGACCATGCTGTTGAGTTCAGCACGCATCAACATCAGATCCCAATCAGTGGCATAGTACTGGACAATTTCTTCATAAACGGTGGTGGTTGCCGCGACGTCTTTGGCTAACCCATTGCTGGTAATCAGTTTCCCAATCAAGTCGCTGTCCTTGATCTTTTCAAAGAGGGCATTTTTGCGGTCGAGGGTCATTTTGATGGCTTCATCGGTCACATCCACGATGAGCTTTGAGCCCTGGGTTTGGGTGATTTCGATTCCCTGTTTGACAATCACGCCCTTAAAAATCGGAGTGAGTTTTCCGGTGTTGTACCCGGCTGCAATTTCAAGTTTTTTCCCAGGCAAAAACGTGGACAGGTTGCTGATTTCAAAGGTCTGTTCTGACGGACTGCCGTCATAAATCAGAATCTGAGCTTTGGGAATTTTGTTGACGCCAACCCAGGTGTTGATCGAATACACCTGAAAGGTGGTGTCAATTTCCTTCCCTTCAACCTTAATGCTGAAGGAAACCAGTGACGTATCAACTGAATAGGGCGTCGGCGTGGTCATTGGACCGTGGCTCCTTCAAAGGGTGGAAATACAATTTGCGTCCCGATCACCAGATTTCGGAAATCAGTCAATCCATTAACTTTAGCAACTTGTGGATAGTAGGCGCTGCTGCCATACACGCTGTAACACATCAACGGCAATGTATCTCCGGCTTTGACGGTCAGGATGTGCGCCAGATCGGGCGAGTTCTGGTTGGCTTCCAGCGCCAGCGTACGCTCGTTGTTAAATTTGATGAACGTGGCATTGGCTCGGGCCCGCAACGGCGTGCCATCCGGTTTGAACAACGTGTAGTTGATCGTCAAGGCTGACATTCGACAGGGAAAAATGAACTTTCCCCACACAATTTTCAGATAGTTGGGGCTGTGAATTTTGCCGTTGAACCGAAAAACCAGGTTTTTGAAGGCGAGAATCTGAGCCGCAATGCCGTCTCCGGTAAAGGGAATCACACCCGGAATCGGGCTTGGCACCACGCCGGTTCCATCAAAAACCAGTTCGAATTTGACCTCTTCCGACGGAATCCGGTTGAATTCAGGCGAACCGCCGTTGCTTCCCTGAGCCTGAACGTCGTTGTAGCAGATTTTATAGGAGTGCGAGTATTTTTCAGGGTTGATGTACACCGAAAACACCTCGCCCACCTGCGACGTGAAGTCGCTGTTGACGTAGGCAGTGATCTTCATTTTTTCAAGACTACCGGAAAAGCCCATGTTATCGGTCTCCTTGAGTTCTCAACAGATACAACACACGCCGGACACAGTCTTCGACAATCTCTTCCCGGTCGAAGAGTTCAACTTCTCGGATTTCGGTTTTGGGCTGACGGGGTTCGTCCCCAGAATTGTCTTCCCGGACACCGATGCGAATTGTGATTTCACTGATTTCTAAGGACATAAGTCAGGGTTCAGGGTTTAGGGTTTAGGGAAATACAGTCATTCCAATGACTTAACTTTTTGATAAATTGAGGGCCTGATTCCAAAATGGAAAATTGATATACCCTGAACCCTGAACCCTAAATTGGTTTCACAGGGCCATCCGGGCGGCCAGTTGCGCGAGTTTGACAGCAACTGAAGCCGGACTTCCCAAAGTAACTCGTTCAAAGTAGTTGTAGGTGAACTCCATCTTTTCGGTCAGGATCTTATTTTCCTGTGAGTTCATGGCCGAAAATTCCCACTTGAGTGGATAGGCATTTACAAACCCCCAGGCAATCAATGGGATCCCGTCGTCGTTGAGGAGTGTCACCAGCAGATTTTGAGTGATGATAGGAAGTGACAAGGATGATCCAATCGTTTGCCCAACCCACTCTGAGAGAAATGAGTCGGTGGTGACGACTCCGCGACGTAGCACCAGGTTTGAATATTTGGCTGGCAGCGGAAGCCGATGTTTGTAGCGGTTTTCACCACCTTCACCAACGTCTTCAAAGCCAAATTCAGACTGGATGCCCGACACTTCCTGAAAACTGGCATCAATGCCAGTCAACAGCGAAAGGATCGAACCTGACCCAATCACGGCTACGCTAAAGTAAAAAGCACCGGGTGGATAGTAGTTGTCTGTCATGAAAACCCTTTCGGGTTCCGGGTTCCGGGTTCCGGGTTCCGGGTTTGTGAATCAAGTTCTTTTTATTCCAATTAGCCCTGTTTCCGTGAGATGGAGCGCCACGGTTATAACAGGAGGTGGCTTTCCAGCCTGAAATTTTTATTCTGATGTTGATGCCAAGATAGCAAGACGATTTTTTTCATCTCTCATTCTTCATCTTTTCGAAAACCCGGAACCCGGAACCTGGAACCCGGAACCCGGAACCCGGAACCCGGAACCCGGAACCCGGAACCCGGAAC
>CAZXCE010000788.1:0-3756 GCA_964639175.1 uncultured Clostridia bacterium | reverse complement strand
CCGGGTTCCGGGTTCCGGGTTCCGGGTTCCGGGTTCCGGGTTCCGGGTTTTCGAAACCAAGAACCAAGAACCAAGAACCAAGAACATTCTTCATTCTCAATTCTTCATTCGGAGTAGAGTTCATTGAGCAACTGGGCCAGCCGATAGCCAGCCAGAGCAACCTGGTTGCGGCCTATTTGCCGGGCTCTGGCATGATATTTAGGAGTAATGGGGTGAACCCCTGGAGTTTCATCAGATCCGATGGAGTAAACAAACTCAGACGCAAGTTGAAACCCTTCCTGAGCCCAGACTTCAGGATTGATCTGTTTGATTTTGGACGGTTTGGCTTTGGGCAGGCGACGTCCCAGCGCCCGAACTTGAGGGACCCTATCTTGCCGTGAAACAATCGAATCCCAGTAGGAATGCAGGTTAGGCTGCTCATCCTTATAGCGTTTAAAGCCGCTATTTTTCAGTGGTTCGATAAAAAATTCATTTCCACCCTTATCGCCTTTAGGATTGGTTTTGCTAATCCGGGCAGCCGTATGCAGTGGCTGGTGAATGTCTCCGACCAGGTGCATCAGCCAGGCCAGGTAGTATGCCTGCTTTGGGTCATCTGGGCTGGCCGTGCGCAGATATTGAGTCATTTCATTGATCTTTTTGATGATATTGCCATCTTTTTCAATCGGAAACCCCGGTGGAACCGGTACCCCTGGCTCGGGGAGCGGTTGATTGATAAAGTGCCAGCTAAAATGTTGATTCATATCTGGATATGCCGGTATCGGAGACGTTCCGGGTGGTGCATCATAGGTAAATCCTGACCCTGGACGCTTGATATCATCTGGCCAGCGGGCAGCCCATAAAAAGGCATAGATTGATTTTGCCCGCCGCCCGGCGGTCCATTCCGGATAGGCTGGATGCAGCTTTAAAATGGCATCAACCCGGCTTCGTGCCTTTGGCGTCAATCGATCATAGGCAATTGAGGCCACGGTCATGTGCCCGGCATTATTCCAGGCAGAGACCGGGCAGGACGAAATACAGAGTAGAATCAAGCAGATGATAAGCGTAATTTTTTTCATGAAGGCTGCGCAATGTGGGGAATATGAAGGTGCGGCGGCCAAAACTGTACTTGGAAATGCAAAAAAGGAAAAGGAATCTCCCTCGAATTGCTTTTTCCTTTCCCGAGATGTTTCCAAACGGCTGTGATCGCCAATGCTCCATCGGCCTGAACCAAATCTGCCTAAGTATCTGGTCATAGGTTTCCTGAGATATTGGGTTTGGTACGTGTTTGATTTTCTTCCGTGTTTTCCGTGGTTAAAATATCTGGAAATTTTCGGTAAGGTACTTATAGATGACAGAATAACCAGAAAAGAATGGTGATCACTCATTCAAAGCGAGCCTGGTTTCAAAACGATGTCGCGTAATCAGGTAGTCAAATATCAGGAAAACAATGTGTGGAGTACAATATGATTCGGAACTGGTTTTTGTGGATTGTCTGTGTATGGCTGGTCGGGACGTCGGTCGGATTTGGGCAAGCTCCGCTGGACGAAAACCTTGTGACCAGAGATGCCTTTATCCGTTCTCGTCAAAAGACACCACCAACGAAACAACCCAAATCCAAAGGGCGAAAAAAAACACCTGCCACACCAAAACAACCGCTTGGGCTTGGATACTCGATTTATTCCCGCAATGCGTTTGGTCGGCCAGAACGGGTGAAACCAGACCAGACATTTCAAACTGGTCAGGCCATTCGGTTCGTCATCGAATCAAATCAGGATGGGTATCTCTACATTTTCAACGCTGACTCTGCCGGCGGATTAAAAATGATCTATCCCAACCCATACCTGCAAAACGGGGAAAATGAAATCCTGGCCCATGTGCCGTACCAGGTGCCGTCAATCAAAGAACCGGATCCTGACAACCAGTGGTTTTATTTTCTGACCGAAGGCCCCTTGCGCGAAGAACTCTATTTTGTCGTCAGCCGGACACCCCAGCCAGGGATTCCAACGGGCACGCAATTGATCAAATATGCCCGCAAAGAACGCACCAACGCCTGGTCGCCCTCCGATCATATCTGGCAGCGCATTGAACTTGCCCGGCAGACACCACTCCGAGAGAGCACCATTGATGATTTTGGAAGTCCCCAAACCGAAGGCGAATTGCTGGCGGTGACCCGTGAAATCGGGCTCAAACCACAAGATACCCCGCCCTCAGCTATTTTTATGAATTCGACTGCCGAAGCTCCTTTGCTGGTCACCAGAGTCCACCTGGTCAAACGGTAAAACAGGGCTGAAGATTCGCAAGCTCAGGGTTGAAGATTTTTAACCTGTTTTCTTCAGCTCGAAGTTTTCAGCCCCCAGTCCCCAGGCCCTAAACCCAAAACTGGGCTTGAATTGCCAATGTGGGTTGTCTTCCCTATGATTTCCAAAGATTTGAAGGGAGGATCTGGCACATGGATCTCGATATTACGGAATTGTTGATTGCCTGGAATCAAGGTGACAAAGACGCACTCGAAAAGCTCATGCCGGTGGTCTATGGCGAATTGCACCGGATTGCCAGACGGTCAATGTATCGCGAGCAGGTCGGGCATACGTTGCAACCCACAGCACTGGTTAATGAGGTGTATATGAAATTGATCAACCAGCGCCGGGCAAACTGGCACAACCGGGCGCATTTTTTTGCCATTGCCGCCCAAATGATGCGCCGAATCCTGGTGGACCACGTACGCGGCCAGATGCGGGAAAAACGGATCAGTCGGAATCAGACCATTTCACTGGATGTCGTTTCTGAATTGCCAATTGACCAGCCCGAAGTCGATGTGGTTGCGCTGGATACAGCCCTCGATAAACTCGAAGCCCTTGCGCCGCGCCAGTGCCGGATTGTCGAACTTCGATTTTTTAGCGGACTCAATGTTGATGAAACGGCTGAAGCGCTCAATATTTCAGCCGCAACGGTCAAACGTGAATGGGCCGTGGCGAAAACGTTCCTTTTTCGAGAACTCAAACATTCTGAAGGATGAAAAGACTATATAGTGGTTTGTGACTGGTGGTTCGTGGTTCGTGCTTTGGAACCAATATCTTCCAAGCCCCAAGCCCCAAGCCCCAATTGATATGACTCCCGAGCAATACCAGCGCGTCAGTGAAATTTTTGCAGACCTCATCGAATGCGCCCCAGAGCATCGGGTGACGTTGCTGGATCGGCTGTGCCTCGATGACCTGCAAATTCGAGAGGAGGTCGAATCGCTGCTGGGGATGTATCCAAAAGCTGAAGGGTTCATTGAAAAACCCTTGCTTGTAAACTCTGAATTTAAAGAACTATTGCCGTCTGCCAATGAGTTTATCGTTACTCAAACCTATCAAGATCCAGCCAGTGCTTCTGATCAAAGCCAAAATTTGAGCATCAGTGACCGGTATCTGATCGAACGCGAACTGGGCCGGGGTGGAAACGGAATTGTGTTCCTGGCTCGGGATCAACAACTACACGGTCGCCCGGTGGTGGTTAAAGTCATGCTTGAACAACACGCCGGCGAATCCTGGGCAAGGCAAATGTTTCAGCGCGAAAGCGAAGCGCTGGCCCGCATCAGTCATCCAGGGGTCGTAACCGTGCTTGATCGTGGGACGCTGGCCAGTGGGCAACCCTTTTTTGTCATGGAGTTTGTGAAGGGGCAAACTTTGCGCGCCTGTCTGAAGGCCAGTTCTCAATCGCTGCCATGGATTGGCCATCTGGTGCTTCAAATTGGGAAAGCGCTCCAGGCTGCCCACCGCGAAGGTGTTTTTCATC
>CAZXCE010000787.1:0-3773 GCA_964639175.1 uncultured Clostridia bacterium | reverse complement strand
TGGCGGTTGATTCAGCCAACAACCTGTATGTAGCCGATACCGGCAACAATCGGGTCATCCGGTTTGCCGGAGGCACTTCTGGTACGGCTACGGCATTGTGCTTAAGCGGCACAACGCTGGGCAAAGTACGAGCACCAGAGGGTGTCACCATCAGCGTGTTCACGGCTGGGGCACTGACCGGCGGTGAATTCCTGGTGGTCAGCGACACGACCAACAACCGGATTCAAGGCAAGCTCTTGAGCGGTGCGACCTGGGTGCTGGTTGGAACGCCAAATGGTCTGGGCAGTGGCCTCGGCCAGTTCCGCGCTCCGAGCAAAATCCGATAAACCTTTAAACTCAATGTTTGATTAAGGTTATGGGAGCCTGAGTAATTCAGGCTCCCATTTTCTTTGCTTTTGGAAAAATTAGTCGTTGACAAACAGTCGTTTATCTGTACAATCCGACGTTTCCAGTGACGCGGGGTGGAGCAGCCTGGTAGCTCGTTGGGCTCAAGACGCAAAACCCTTCCCGTCAGCCTTGACTTCATCACAAATCAATTCAATGCTGGCACTTACAGACAATAACCACCGTCGTTGTCCGTGATATGGGGAGATGTTCTTGCATTGGGCGGTATGTGGGGTAACTCACATATGTTGACCTGTCAAATTCGGGGAAGCCACTGGTGGGGTAATCCCGAGCCAAGCCCAAAAATGAAGTTTATTTTTGGGAAGGTGTAGAGACTGTCACTGATGTTCGAAGAGGTCCGACACGTTGATGAAGGACATTGATCATTTGATAACTGTTTCATATAAGCGGTCATTTGTGATCGGGATGCTCCTGGCTGGTGCGACATCGCGCCGAACAGATCTTCCGAATAAGCTGCGCGCCACATTTACGGTGGTTCACAGTCTGGCACAAACTGACCTGGCTGAGTGGAAAGCTTCCGAAGTGAGACGATTGTTTGGCTTGCCGGTTCAGATACTTCAAAATCAGCAAGCAGCTCAAACAAGTTTCTCTTTTGTGCAGGAAGGCCGACTGAGAGTCATCCACGACTGGTTTCATCGGGCAAACCAAAAGACGATTACCGATAAGGTTCGCTTTTTGTCTCATCCGATTGGACTGGCAGTAATTCTCAGTGATTGCGGGTTTGTACACGATTCCAACTCGATTGGAATTCAGCTTCCCGACATCAATCGTGCCAGTACACAACGGTTGCTCGAACACATCACAGGTTTCTGTGGTGCAACCGGTCACCTTACTTCTGAAAACAATGAACCTGGAATTACTGGAGTCCAGCTCATTTATTCAGACAATGAGGCCCGAAAGCTTTGGGAATGTGCATCCCCCTGGATGCCGTCAATTCCTTCAGTAGTTGATAAGTTCTCAGTTTTCAGTGATTTCCTCGACATTAGCAAAGATGGCAGGCACCCGAACGGTATCAACCGAGGGTGAAGAGAAAGTCCAGACCACAAACTGATTTTCAGGCAGCGAAAGCTGTAGTGGTACGCATAACCCAAAGGTCGCGGGTTCAAATCCCGCCCCCGCAACCAATTTGCTTCAAAAAAAAGCCATCGGGCAACCGATGGCTTTTTCTTTTTTGGACTGAGAAAACCAGGGATGAAGAAGACGGGTTCAATATCCTGAACCCAAGGGTTCTTCAGCCAGTCTTCTTCGCCCTCAGCCCTGCTTTCCTGCTCCCTGAAGTGAGTTGAGCAGGTTCTTGGCATCAGTCAACCCCGGTTTGAGCTTCAGCGCGGTTTGCAAATGACCAATCGCATCAGGTTGTTTTCCGTTCGAATTAAGCAAAATAGCCAGTCGGTAATGAACGTCAGCCTGATTGGGATCGCGTTGGAGTGATTTTTGATAGGCATCAATCGCGTCTTTGGGACGATTGGCCGCATTTAACGCGTTTCCCAGGATTTGAAATCCAATGGCTGACTCTGGATGGAGCCCAAGGGCATAGTTCAAATGAACAATGGCGGCGTTGGGATCCCTGTTTGAAGTCAGTACATTCGCCAGATTGAGACGGGCTTCAAAAAAATCAGGCTGGAGTTCAATGGCTTTCGAGTAATGCTGAATCGCTTCGGGGTACAGTTTCTTGTTGAAATAGTAAGTCCCCAACGCGCAATAGGTTTTGGCATGTTTTGGATCATGCTTGAGTACCTCCTGGAGGTATTCCAACGCATCATCCCCTCGATTCAGGTTGACCAGCGCATTGCCATAGTTAAACAACAGATCAGGCATGTCAGGTTTTTTTCGGAGGGCCTGTTCATAATATTTAATAGCTTCAGCGTGCTGGCCTCGCTGTTCATAGATTCTTCCCAGGGCTGAGAGCGTCGTCACAAAAGATGGATCCAGCCGATATGCTTCCTTGAGGTGGGCTTCGGCCTCAACAAGCTGATTATTTTTCAAATATTCCACGCCTAAATTAGACTCAGTTACAAAGTTACTGGCGCCACAATCAACGGCATGCTGAAATAAGGTCAGGTTGTTTTTCCAAACCTGAGTTTGTGCCCACGACAACCCGATACAGGCCAGCATGACAAGTCCTAAACCCAGTTGCAGTATTTTTCGGTGAGCCTGGTTTGACTGAAGCCACACTTGCCCTCCCCAAACCACAATTAAAAATAAGCCAACGAATGAAAAGTAGGCATACCGATCAGAACGAGGTGTATTGAGGTTGGCAAACCCAACCATGGGCAACAGGGTGGCCCCAAACCAGAGCCAGCCGACCAGAACCGCCCGTTGATGACGGCTCAATAACACCACCCATCCAGAGACACACACCAGCACAGCCAGGCACAAGAGCCCAAGCCAGTATGGAGTTAATGGGACATCATAAAAAATAGCCAGATTGGTTGGAAACAAGAGCTTTTTGATGTAGTAGACATACCCGCTGAATCCATCCCAAATCAATGTAGTTGAAGGTCTTCGAATCTGGAGTTCTGAACCGCCAGAAACTTTGCCGCTGGCCCTGGTGAAAAACACAATCACCAGCGCAAAGAGTCCAAATGGAATTTTCTCCAGAATGAGCGGGAGAATGTGTGATTTAAGGGTAGGCCAGGAAAAACGGAATGGTTCGGGCAATCGGTTGAGGGGCCAGATATCGAGCAACACCAGAACTGGCGGCACCACAATCCCCAACGGCTTGGCCATCAGCGAGAGCGTAAAACACACCAGTGTCAGTCCATAAGCGAGCCAGTTTCGCTTTGGCTGAGCAAACCAGACATAGGCCCAGAGGGTGAGAAAGCCAAAAAACGTGCAGATCAAGTCCTTGCGTGCGGCAACCCAGGCCACCGGTTCAACCTGCATCGGGTGAACCGCAAAGAAAAAAGCCACCACTCCACTTAAAGCTACCTGCCCGGTGAGATATCGCAACAACCCAAATAACAACAAGGTATTGGCGGCATGAAAGAGCACATTGGTGAAATGATGACCGCCAGCATTTGACCCAAATAACGACCAGTCCAAAATATGTGAAAACCACGACACGGGCATCCAGTAGTTTGAAGCATAGGTGGTGGTAAACGCCCACTTGATCGTTTCCTGGGTAAATCCCTTTTTGATCTCAGCATTTGCAATCACAAACTGCAGGTCATCAAAATCAACAAACCCAAACGTGACGACATTGCCATACACGATGGCAATGCAAACCAGAAGGCCGAGCGCAATCCCAAGCTCTGTTTGATATGATCGCAGCCAGGTCTGAAAACCAGTCGCCGAAGATTTCGTCGTTTTTTGCGGTTGCGCCGATGTCGTCGCGTCTTTGACTGTCAGTTCCGTCTTTTTTTTGG
>CAZXCE010000786.1:0-3775 GCA_964639175.1 uncultured Clostridia bacterium | reverse complement strand
GCGACTGCGAGTTTTCAATCTCTTTATTCTGAGTGTGGCTTTCGTGACGGCTGGGCTATGGTGTGGGACTCTCACTGGAGTTGCTTATTCTCGCTTATCTCCCTTGGATTCCTGGAACCCGGAACCTGGAACCCGGAACCCGGAACCCGAGTCATCGTCCCTCAAGATCAAACAACGCAATCCAGTTACCAACGAAGGCAACCAGATTTCCCTGATTGCACTGGATGGCCAGGATAAACCAGCCAGCGGTGTGATGTGGAGTTCCGGCAGCCCCGACATAGCCGAGGTTGACCCACAAACCGGACGGGTGCGCGGTGTCCGTCAGGGGTTTGCCACCGTTACGGTTTCAAATGGCACCACGACGGATTCAGTGTTTGTTGTGGTGACTCGCGTCAAAAACGGACCGGCTGAGAAAGTCCCCGGTGAAACCAAAGTTGATCAAAACGGGCGGCTTTATCTGACCAACCCGGCCCAAAACACCATTTTGCGAGCCACGGATGCGTTGAAAGCCTCCTTGAAAATTTTTGCCGGCCAACGCGGTGCCCGTGGTCTGCAAGACGGAAGCGTGACTCAATCACTGTTTGCTGGACCAACCGCGATTGGCATTGATGGGCGGGTTCACGGTGGGGTGTATGTCGCGGATACCTTAAATCATTGTGTTCGGAAAATTGGATTTACCAATCAGGTTGAAACTGTGCTTGGAACGGGTGACCCCGGAACCCCGGTCTTTGACAGCCAGGGAAGCGCTGCCTTCAGCCAGATGGTTTTTCGCAGCCCACGCGGCATCGCGGTTGAAAGCAGTGGCAACCTCTTTCTGGCGGATACAGATAACCATGCCATTTACTTTGTGAACCTCAGCGCCAAACGCGTCTGGCTGCTGGCTGGAAGCCCAGGGCAATCAGGCGTGCTTGATGGAACAGGTATCGAAGCCCGGTTTTCACGCCCGGCTGGACTGGCGTTAAACTCAACCGGACGTGTCCTGGCCGTGGCGGATCAGGACAATAACCGCGTGCGATTGCTTGAGTTAACCCAAACTGAAAGTGGTGGCTTGACCTGCCGTGTGTCAACCGTCGGTACTCAATCTGCTGCGCGGGCATTTGAAACAACCGCGCAAACTGACGAGCCGATTGAGTTTTCAAAACCGATGTCCCTCAGTTTTGACAGCGTTGACAATTTGAATGTGATTGATGAAACCGGTGCCTTTCTGATAACGCAGCCGCTTGGGGATGTCGCACGAAAGCTTGATCTGGCCCAGCCGGAAGTAACTTTTAATCAGCCGGTTAGCGTTACAATTCGCGGCACGGATACGTTTGTGCTCGATCCTGGGGCAATTGAAGACCGACAGGCTTTGAAAATTGTAACCGTCGGTGGCCCTGAAATCACTGATGTCAGTCGTGAGACCGTTCGAGCCGAAGGTGGCGAAGAAGTCATTGTCACCGGAAAAAACTTTGCCCCGGAATCAATTGTCAGCCTTGGGGATGCGCTGGTGGAGAATTTACAGATTGAGAGCGCGACCGAGTGTCGGTTTCGAGTCCCACGACAACGCGGCTATGGCAACCGGACGCTCACCATTCAAACCCGAGGTGGCCTGGTTCAACGCAGCCTGGCGGTCATTTCAAAACCACTTTCTGAACTGGCAACAGGTGAAATCACCACGGTCGTCGGAGGCATGCAGGGGGTGGGTGATGGGAGACTGGCAACCGCCGCCACCGTAAATTACCCAACCTCAACCGCAATTGATAGTTCCGGCAATGTGTATGTGGTGGACAGTTCGCATCGGATTCGCCGGATGGATGCTCAAACTGGCATTATCACAACGATTGCCGGGACAGGGCGCGGAGGGTTTAGTCCAGATGGTACTCTGGCCGTTACGGCTGATCTGGCTGCCGACAAAGTTGTGATTGATCAGGCCGGAAATCTGCTCATCAATGATAATTTCCGAATTCGGCGGATTGATCTTCGAACCGGTGTTCTGACGACAATTGCGGGTACTGGTTCTCCGAACTTCCGTGGCGATGGCGGGCCAGCCATTGAAGCTGGAATCAATCCGGATAGCTTTGCAATTGATCGGGCTGGGAATCTGTTCATTGTTGATCGCAGCAGCCGGATTCGCCGCGTGGATGCCCAAACTGGCATCATCGCTACGGTGGCTGGTATTGGAAAACGTGAATACAGCGGTGATGGCGGTCCGGCGACCCGCGCTGGGCTGTTTCGACCGTCTAATGTTGCGGTGGATGGTCGCGGAAACTTCTTCATTGCAGACCGCCAGAATCATCGAATTCGCCGGGTGGATGCCCAGACCGGCATCATTACCACCGTTGCCGGGTCCGGTGCTGAAGGATTAAGCGGAGATGGTGGTCCTGCTACGGCTGCCCGGTTGTCTTATCCTCTCGATGTTGTGATTGACGCTGATGACAATTTGCTCATCACCGATGCGGGAAACCAGCGCATTCGCAAGGTCAATCAATCAAGCGGTGGTATCTCGACGATTGTTGGAAGTGGGCCGGCAGGGTTGGGTGGATTTGAGTTTGGTGGTGACAATGGGCTGGCAACCCAGGCCCGGCTGGCATATCCGCACGGAATTGCGATTGATGGTGCGGGAAATCTGTTCATTTGCGACAGTTTCAATAACCGCCTGCGCCGGGTGGATGCCCAAACCGGCATCATTACCACTGTGGCTGGGAATGGCATTGCCATTGAACGTCGTGAGGGTGATCTGGCCACCAGCTATTTTCTCCAGATTCCAACCGATGTGGCGGTTACTTCGACCGCGGATATTCTGGTCTCTGATTTGGTAACGCGTCAGGTCTTTCGAGTGGATGCGCTCACTGGTCGCGTCGCTCTCTTTGCTGGAAATGGCAAAATTGAATCAAAAGGTGATGGCGGACCCGCAACAAAAGCATCCTTTGATACCGTGAGTCAGCTTGGGGTTGATGAGAAAGATAATCTGTATATTGTTGATAGTGCATCACTTCGAGTCAGGAAGGTAACCGCTCAAACTGGCCTGATTACAACGATTGCCGGAAACGGCAAATCTGGTGCCTCTGGGGATGGCGGACCAGCCACTGCCGCCAGCCTCGAACCCTGGGCGGTGTTGCCTGACCTGACCCACAACCAGCTCCTGATCGCTGATCCAAACAACAGCCAGATTCGCCGGGTTGATCTTCGGACCGGTCTTATTTCCACGCTGGTTTCAGCCAGACAGGTTGGAAGCGAACTGGTCAAAGGGAAACGGTTCTCGCCTGGATCTTTAGCCATTGACCGGGAAGGGAATCTGTTTATTTCTGATCCTCCAAATAACCGTATCCGCCGCCTTGATACCCGAACCGGAATGATTTCAACTGTTGTCGGTGGCAATGAGTTTGGCTATCGTGGAGATAACGGGCCAGCCTCGGAAGCACTCATCAACCAGCCTGGTTCACTGGTGATTGATGGTGCCGGCAATCTCTTTTTTGCGGATTTATCCAACCGGGTCATCCGCAAAATCGAAGCCCAAACCGGAGTGATTTCAACCGTAGCCGGTAACGGTCCGCCTGATCAATTCGGGTCAGATGGTGACGGAAAGCCCGCCATCAATGTCTGGCTTGCTTCTATTTCCGGATTGGCCGTGGATGCGGCTGGGAACCTTTATCTCGCCGAAACCCGTGCGACTGGCGAAAGCAGCGCCGTCCGAGTCATCAAAGGCATTGCCGTTACTTGAATGAAGAATGAAGAATTGAGAATGAATAATTGAGAATGAAGAAAATAATACTGGTTCTGGCAGTTTGGTGTGTCT
>CAZXCE010000785.1:0-3785 GCA_964639175.1 uncultured Clostridia bacterium | reverse complement strand
TGGAATCCCTGGCTGTTTTTCAGTGGCCCAGGCAAGTACTCTAAAGAGGTTAAAGATCTCTTTAAGAGTAGCTTAACACGTCCTCACCTAAACGGTGTACGTCATAAGTCTTTAGAGGGGATTGCAAATGCCTCCGCGCACATTACTGATCACCTACAAGAAAAACCAACCCTCGTAACGTATCGCGGACATGGGCTTCGGACGGAGTGGAGTGCCTGGAATGCGTTTACGAGCAGTCATATTCCTCCGATTACTCAACGCTTTCATGGAATAATCAGCAGCACTTGCTGTACCGGAACAATGGATACCCCTGGTTCTGTGCCGGGATCGCATCCGGGTTGCGGTAGTTGCACGCAGGCAGTTCTTCCTAAAGGATGCAACGACAACCCAGCTTTTGGGCTGACCTGGATTGAACAATCGAAGTCTCCCTGGTTTTTTGGGGCTACGCGGAAAGCTGAATCTGAGAAAAACCTTGAGCTCCTCGAATCAATAGTTCGGATCCTCACCACTAAATATGGCTCTCAGCCAGTAGCGATTGGTGAGATTTTACGAGAAGCGCTTGGTGGTTTTGCCACGAACACACTGACCGTTGAATCAGCTCGAAGAGACAACTTCAATATGTATGTCTTGATTGGAGATCCAGCCTGGGAGATTCCCTCACCCTAATCTGACATAATTATAGCCCGGATATAACGTTTTGCGTGGTATCCGGGCTTTTTCCACTTTCCCCCCAATTCAAAAAAACTTGGCAGATGGTTACCATAGAGAGTAGACTTATGTATCCGCAAAAATCCCCTTCAAAAGGGTTCCCCTGTATGACGTCTGAACGTTGGATTGCAGTCAAGGAGGGATGGCGAGCAGATCAGGAGCCGATTCGCACGGCACAATATTTCCGCAAAGAGGCTTCAGGTGCCTCGCGAATCGTTGTTATCGTTACTTATCAAATTGGTGGATTTTGGGCTTTTTCCACACAGAGCGACAATGGTTACCGGATCCACGTTCGGTCAGCACGAACCATTCCCCTGCCTGGGGCGCCAATGCTTCCGGAAGATGTTTTTTCTGTTGCGCTGCCACGAAGGGCGGTGATTGATTTTGATAATATTCAATGTGACATCTTGAGCCATGTTAAGGTAGACGAGCCAATACTGGTCTCAGGCGTACCAGTACCGTACCTGGAAGGTGACACCCCTCAATTTCATAAAGACCCAAAGATCTTTACCTCAGATCGTGAATTCCCTGAAATCATCGCGACTTGCAATCCCCCATCAACCATTGACGGGATGACTCAAACAGATTTAGCTGTGTACCCAATAACTTATCGTCCTTTCTCAAGAGTCGTTTCTGTGCGAACTGAAATTAAGGTTACAATCCCCTGCCTTATACGATCTGGAAGCTACTATACAATCCAAGACGTTGATTGGGGTTCCCCTGTAGTCAGAAATATGGTTGGGTTCAGTAACCGGCTTCTGCGCACGGCTTTCTAAATACAAATATCCATAGGAAAGGGGTGAGGTTCAATTTGTTCCGTTCCCTGCCTGGAAGATGATAGAGGATAGTCGGTTGGTCGAAGGCTTGCGGCGTCCAAAAAGCTCCTCACCCAAACTGATCTTTCGCCATTTCGGATTGTTCACTTTGCCACCCATGGTCGGTTTGATAGCACCCGGCCTGAGTTTTCCGGACTGGTCCTGTCGCTGGTGGATGAACAGGCCCACAAACAACCGGGCTATTTCCTGTCGCAGGAAATCTATCGCCTCAAACTCAATGCCGATCTGGTCGTTTTGAGCGCCTGTGAATCCGGACTTGGTAAAGAACTCAAAGGCGAAGGCGTGATTGGGTTAACGCGGGCCTTTATGTATGCCGGTTCGCCACGAGTTATCGCTTCGCTCTGGAATGTTTCAGATCCCAGTACCGCCGAACTGATGAAGTGCTTTTACCAGCACCTGCTTTCCAAAACCCATCCCCTTCCGCCAGCTCAGGCATTGCAAAAAGCACAAATTGAGATGATCAAACGCAAACATCCCCAATGGTGTCAACCCTTTCACTGGGCAGCTTTCCAGTTACAGGGGGAATACCGATAGGTGAAACTCACCATCTTGGGTTGGAAGTCGAAAAGCAGGGCTCTCGCGCTGATGGCCGTCAATATTGCTCTACTCGCTGGACTAATCGAGGATGGGTAGAGGGCTGTGGCTGCAAATTCTACCACCCAAACGCCCCCCTGAGTTACGAGTGCCGAAACTGGTCTACAGATTTTCAGAATAAGAAACCACTGAATACACAGAAAATAAACTCAATGAGTAGGCTTGATGCAGATCCAGTTTTCCAAAAATCAAAAAAAGATTATGGGTTGAAGTTCAAGTTTAAGGTACACTCTGACCCGTCACCTTTTCATCTCAATCATCACTGTTATCAAGACACTCACTGTGTATTTGTGACAGTTCATTTTCCGTGAAGCGGTTTAAACGCTCTGCCCTCACAGAGCGGTTGATGAGAACAGACTGAACGAGGGAGACGCTGGTTCGCTGGTTTTGGGTTCTTACAGGTGTCAGCATGTGCACGGAGCACAACATTTTCAGGAGAAAGAGCGCCTTTAACTCTAATGGCGCTTGATAATTTGTATGAATTTTTATTGGAGCCTGCAATGGGTACGGTTTATTGGAGCGGCAAGCCTGCTTCTCATTCTGATTCCCGACACGAGCCTGGCCAAAACGCCAGTTCGAGTTAGTAAGGAAAAACAGAAATCGGAAGAAATCATTTCCAAACATCTGCTTTCAATTGGGTCAACCGATGCCCGAATGAATATCAAGACCCGAGTCCTGGAAGGTCTTGCCCATTTTCGCCCCCAGGTGCCTGGACAATTTGACGCTCAGGGAACTTCTATTTTTGCATCCGAAGGAACCAAAAGTGTCCTGGGTATGAAGTTCAGCGTTGCGGCATATCAGAAAGAACTCATTGCTTTTGACGGAGTTCAGGTCACTTCGGCCTACTTTAAACCGGGTGATCGGTCTGTTTTGAGCGACTATCTTTTGCCCAAAAAAGTAATTTTCCAACATGGATTGTTTGGAGGAGTACTCTCAACCGGATGGGCATTGTTACATTTCACGCCGGAGAAAGCTGATATTGAATATGGTGGAGTAAAGAAACTGGACGATACGGAAGCCTATCTATTGCGCTATAAGCCAAAAGGAAGTTCTGATGTCACCATTCAGTTGTATTTTGAGAAGAGTACATTTCACCATATCCGAACCGATTATGAGCAGATCGTTTCAGCCCAAATGGGTGAAACACCTGAAAAATCAGCTCAGCAAATCACCGAACGCTATCGGGTCAGCGAAGAGTTTGACGATTTTTGGAATGACCAGGGGCTTGTTTTGCCCCACTACTATAAGCTGATTTATAGCATCAATGGTGGGAGGAAATTTGTATGGCACCTTGAGTTTCAAAAGATGACCAACAATCAAGTCATTGACCCGAAATCATTTGTAATTTTCACCAATAAGTAACCGGCGATGAGTTCGAATTATGCACCTGGTATCTGGAGTTACAGTTCTAGTCCTCGCTGCCTGGGGAATGTGTTTTTGCATTCCTGCCCAAACTCAAATTGACACAACCACTCTTGAGCAACAAGCAACCCGGTTTCAGGCTTATCGCCAGGAACTGCGCCAGGATACCAACCGCCAACAACTTGACCTGCGCCGATGGGATGGCCCGGTTCATAAGCTGATGTCTGAACTCGATCCCGACGATGAAGAAAAGACCGAGCGTGACGTGGCGTGTCTGCAGCGACA
>CAZXCE010000784.1:0-3788 GCA_964639175.1 uncultured Clostridia bacterium | reverse complement strand
TGAACCCTGACTTCCCACGAGGTTACAATGACCGACAATATTGAAAAAGCACGCACCTATCTTCAACAAGCCAAACGAGTTGCTATCCTCACCGGAGCTGGGATTTCAGCCGAAAGCGGGGTGCCGACGTTTCGTGGTGGAGGAAACACCGCTGTCTGGCGGGGATTACCGGCAATGACGCTTTCATCTTCAGACCTTCTGGAAGACAACCCAAAGCTGGTGTGGGAATGGTTTGAATATCGGCGAGGATTGATTGCTCCGCTCCAGCCCAACCCGGCGCATTACGCGCTGGCGGCCTGGGAAAAGCACTTTTCGGAATTTTTGCTCATCACGCAAAACGTAGACGGTCTCCACCAGAAAGCTGGCAGCACCAAAATGGTCGAACTGCACGGCAATATCTGGCGCGGGCGATGTGCCCAAACCGGTGACGTGTTTGAATTACCTGAAACGCCGTTACCCGAATTGCCTCCGCGTGGGCCGCAAGGGCAGGTGCTACGACCCGATGTCGTGCTCTTTGGCGAATATCTCCCTCCCGGCGCGTTTGAAAAAGCCGAACAGGCCGCCGCAAACTGTGATGTGTTTCTGGTGGTTGGTACTTCAGCCGTTGTGTATCCGGCAGCCCGATTACCAATGATTGCTTTGAGTTACGGCGCCAAAGTCATCGAAGTCAACCCGGAGGAAACCGAACTTTCCTCGTCTATGAGCCTGAGCCTGCAGGGAAAAGCCGGTGAAATCTTGCCGCAACTCCTCTAGCCCGGAAATTTTCAGCCTGAAAGAAAATATGGTTCATCCAGGGCGGCGCCTTTACCAGTGGGTTCAATCGTTGGCCGGGATGTATCCATTGTGGGGGCTGGGATTGTGTGCCGTTGCGATTGAGATGTGCTGGCTGGCCGTGTGGTGGTTGGATTTTACGACAACCGGCGGTCTGATAAACTTTATTCTCGTTACTTTTCTGGCTGGAATGCTCTATGGCCTGGCCGTTTTTACCGTTTTCACAGTTTCATCCGCTGGTTCATCTAACATTGTTCCGCGCGCGCTGCTCTGGTTGATTGTGGCTGGCGGAATTATGTTTCGGCTCTCAGTAATTGCCTTGCCGCCAGCGACCTCAGATGACATCTATCGCTACCTCTGGGACGGACGGGTTTCGGCTGCTGGTATCAATCCCTATCGCTACCCACCACAGGCCAGGGAACTGGAACCGCTCCGCGACACAGTTGTTTACCCAAAAATCAACCATCCGGAATTGCGCACAATTTACCCGCCGCTGGCTCAAGTGTGCTTTGCCGCTGCCTACCGATTGGCCGGAAATGCCCTCTGGGGGATCAAAGGTCTCTTGTTTCTAGCCGAATGCGGCACGCTCTGGCTGCTTTTCAAATTGCTCGCAGGGAATTCAGCCTTAGTTAATCCGCTCTGGATTGTGGTTTATGCGTGGTGTCCGCTGCCGATTTTGGAATGTGGAATGGCCGCCCATGTGGATGGCCTGGGAATCCTCTTCCTGGTGCTTTTTTATCTTTCAATCCAGCACAAACGAATTCCGCTGGCGGCAGTGGCACTGGCTGGTGCCGTGCTGATCAAACTGGTGCCGGTGATTTTGCTGTTGTGGGTGTGGTGCCACTTGCCCAAAGCTGACCGCTGGCGGTTTGGGTTGATTTTTGGAACGTTGATAGTTGCCGGATACGCGCCGTTTATTGAATTCTCACGCGAAGTCTCAGTTATTCAATCACTTCTGGTGTATCTCGGAACGTGGTCATTTAACGGCCCGCTGTACGGATTGGGAAAATTATTGATTGGCGGACCGGTTTCACGAACATTGTGCGCCCTCGGGTTACTCTACTGGATGTGGAGGGTTTCAACCCGAGTTGAGCACCTTCAGACCGCAATGCTTGGGTTGTGGTTTGGTTTTTTCCTGCTGACGCCAACCGTCTATCCCTGGTATTTGCTCTGGCTGGCCATCACGTTGAGCTGGCGCTGGTCAACATCAGGTTGGTGGTGGCTGGTGTCATGCCCGGTGAGTTATCTGGTGCTGGCCACTCGTTTGGAAACCGGAATCTGGCACGAATCGTGGCTGGCTTATGTCATTCAATATCTGCCATTGATTCTGATTGGCTGGAGGGACTGGCAATCAGGGGACTGGAAAATTTCTGAAAAATAATTTTCAACGTTTTGGCGCTTTGTTCGATATACCTCAATGAACACCAAAAAACACATCGGGCTTGGGGCTGAGGGCTGAGGGCTGAGGGCTGAGGGTTGAAAAAACCAGGGCTTCAGCCACTAGCCCGGAACCCGATCCCCTCAGACCCAAATGGTGTTACCCGGTAAAAATCCTAAAACAGTTTGGAAATGAGTGACGCCATGCTTTCGGAACTTACTTCTTTTGCCATGATTGCCCTGCGGTCGCGAGATGAGGCGCGGAAAGACGCCCAGCCCGTGGCGCAATCACTGGTGGTGCGAGTCAAATCCGGCGATACCCAGGCGTTTGAAGAGTTATTCATCCGCTATCAGCGGCAGGTGATGCGCACGGCCAGTCGGTTGCTCGGAAATGTTGAAGATGCTGGTGATGCCGTCCAGGAAGTCTTCCTCCGGTTGCACAAATACCTGCATCGGTTTGACGAAGAACGCGAATTTTCGCCCTGGCTCTATCAAGTGACAGTCAATGTTTGCCGCGAGATTGCCGCCAAACGACCTGGAAGCCAGATGCTCTCGCTGGACCAGGAACAGGAACGTGGCGCACTCGACCATCTGGCCAGTGCACACAACCAGGAACAGGAATTTGGTGCCGCTCAGGAACGCCAAATGATTGCCGAGGCAATTGCTTCGCTGCCGGAAAAGGAACGTGCCGCGCTGGTGTTGCGCGATTTAGAAGGACTCGACACCAGCGAAGTCGCCCGCTTGCTTGGGTCAACCGAAACAACAATTCGCAGCCAGATCAGTATGGCGCGGGTCAAGATCAAGAAATTCCGTGAAAAATGGCTGGGGAAAACCAGCTTCGGTCAATCGGAAGGGAGGTCACGATGAATTGCCAGGAATTTGAATTCGACATTGCGCTCTATGTTGAAGGTGACCTCACCGCTCTGCAAGCCCAGCAAATTGAATCACATCTGGCAATTTGCGAATCGTGCCGGGCGTTTGCCAGTGACCTGCAAACAAGCCAACTGGCGCTCAAAACATTTGCTGGCGGAGACGTTGAAGATGCCGTGCTGGATCAGGTCCGTCACAAAGTCATGACCCAGATTCGCTTGCTTGAGCCTGTGAAACCGAGCTTTTGGGAGCGGCTGGCGATGAGCTGGGGATGGCGCTTCGCCCTGGCGTCAGTGCTGGTGGCGCTGGTGGTGTTGCCGCTGGCACTGGTGGTGTTTCAACCCAAACCTGGAAATACCGTCAGAATAGATGGTCCAATTGGATACTCTCCAGATGAAGCGCCAGCACCCGCATCAACACCCGTGGTCAGCGATTCACGTCCTGTTCCACCAACAGTTGCTAAAACCACAGTGCAAAAGACCACCCGGCGAGTGCATCGCCCACAATCGCAACCCACTGTTTCTCAAAAAGATATAAATGTTGCTGCCAATACTGGACCGATTCAATCACTTCCGGCCAACAGCGGTTTTACTGAAGATTCAATCCGTCCGTCAGATGAAGACAAAATGCGGGTTGAAATCCAAACCGAAGATCCAAACGTCCGCATTATCTGGTTTGTGGATAAGGGAAGCAGTGGGGAGTGACTGGTGCTTGATGCTTGGTGCTTAGGGGGCGTTAAAAAATAAGTTCCTTGGAGCACGGTCACCCTT
>CAZXCE010000783.1:0-3806 GCA_964639175.1 uncultured Clostridia bacterium | reverse complement strand
ACCTGCGTGAGCGGGTGGGGTTAAAAGCCGGCCCACCCACTGACGCGGGTGGTACTGACTCAGAGGCTTCGGGATCTAGCTTGCCGAGCGGCCCATCAGGCGTTGTTGCAGATTGCGATTTTCAAGGGCAATCCCGGCCTGGAACAGAAAAATCTCAAGCACATGGGTATTTGAAAGCGGCTGGTGGTGGATTGAGTTGTCAGCGTACACAAGTCCAATCGTTCCTCCCTGGGTTTGCAACGGATAAATCACAATTTCACGCGAAGGACACTCACCGACTTCAACTGGAATATGTTTAACCCACCAGTGCGGGTTGAGATTGCCGCGAAACGGCTTTCCCTGAGCACACACCTGACCAAAGGTTTCGCTTTCAGCGAGAGGAATGCGTAATTTGCGAACTTTGGCGGTTGCTTTTTCAGCCGCTGCCGAAAACCCAAAACCACCCCGTCCAATGAGCTGATCCCCCCTGACCAGAAAGAAAAGTGCCCGGTCAAAGCATTCAGCCAGGAGTCGCATTAACAACAGGGAAACTTCTGTGGTTTCGTCTGGATTTTTTAACTGGGAGATCGATTCATGGAGGAGTTCGAGCAACCGCTTTTCAGACCCTTCGTCCTGACGTTCTGGCAAAACAATCGGAATCCCAACATCTGAAAAGAAATCAGCCGCGTCGGGGTGCATTGATTCAAAAAGTGAGGCACTGGTCAATTGAGCGACAACGGTCTTGATATGCTCGACAAAGGTTGTTAGCTGGGACTGGGCATGAGGTGAGATAGAGCCCTGGAGGTTTCGGACATTGGGCCGTGACAGGATTCGCAACGGATTAAACGCATCCAGCATTGCCTGAGTCACCTGGGTTGGATACTCAGCCGTAATCAACGTGATAGAGCGCTCCCCAATATCTTTTAAGCACTTCCAGGCCAGTTTTGGCTCTCCGCCAGGTTGGGAGCTAAGTTCCTCAAAGTCAGCAATCACCAGGGCGGGTAGTCCGCTGTGAACCAGTTCATCAAACCCGGCGACCAGGGCTTCGGGTGCCAGATTGCTCACCGCATGGACTTCGACCTCAAGATTCGCCAGTGCGTGGCGCAGAGGCAAAACCAGTTCCCCGTGGGGATTGATAATCAAAATGTAACCTTTGCGGGGATGGGGATCACTGGTGGAGTGGAGGGCCTGATGGTGACGGAGTTCGTCATGTTGCCGGGCGGTTTCGAGCAGCATTTCCTGGGCATTGAGGCGGCAACTGCCATAGGTGGGAACTTCGGCGACTTGAAAACTAAAATTTCCTTTTTGGAGCTGGACGATGCGGCGGGTAATGCGCTCCAGTTCACGGCGGGCAACATCCTCCAACTGGTCATAGATAATCACCCCCTGCTGAACCAGGATGGCGCCGAGCGGTTTCCAATCACCGGAAATTTGCAAGTCCAGGGCGGCTGCCAGTTGGGTGGCAGTAATAAACCCGGAATCAATCAGCACCTGTCCCAATGGGCGGCCTTGGGCTTCGGTTGCCCCGACCACCAGTCCATCACGAAAGGACATCGTAAAGCGACCATCCGCAGTGAGCAGCGTAAGAATTCCGGTGCGCCGGCCAAGGCTGATGATTTGAAGAATGTCCGCCAGAGGAAGTTCCTCAAGTGTCCCGGCAAGGCTCATCGGTTAATCTCCATCAAGTTTTTACGCGGTCGTTGCAGACGAACTTTGAGGTGTCAATGGCGCCGGGTCTTCTTCATCACCCTCTAAATCACGCTTGATGCCATCAAGGATTCCATTGACAAACTGGGTCGCTTCATAGGTACTGAAGCGCCGGGCAATTTCAAGTGCTTCATTGATGACAACAGTTTTTGGCGTCTCAGCCTCGTACAAAAACTCATAGACCGCCAACCGAAGGAGGTTCCGGTCAACCACCGCCATCCGGGAAATCCGCCAGTGTTCGGTGCGCCGACGAATCAACGCATCAACCTCATCAAGATGGGCGATTACCCCCAGGGTGAGGTTCGTGGCAAATTCCTGCGCATCAACACTGGTGTCATTGAGTTCTTCCCAATATGTTTTGAGAAGTTCTGGAAGAGTTGGTTTTGCTAAATCAAATTGAAAGAGCATTTGTAAGGCGCACTCTCTAGCCCTACGACGAACACCCATAATATTTCAAATCCTACAGACGGGAAAAAAATTAAAGAGGCCGGAACTTGGAAAGCACTGGGTCGGCATACACGCCAGCGGAATCGGTTCCAGATGCACTCTGCACCCTAACTTGAAAGTTCTTTGTAGAGGTTGAATAACTCCACCGCGGCCATCGCAGCCTCAACCCCTTTGTTTCCAGCTTTCAAACCAGCCCGATTGAGGGCTTGCTCAACGGTATCAGCCGTTAAGACCCCATAGGTAATCGGAACGTTTGACTCAAGGGAAACGGCGGCGATTCCTTTTGTGACTTCTGCGGCAATATAGTCAAAGTGCGGTGTTTCACCCCGAATCAACGCACCAAGGCAAATAATAGTATCCCACTTCCCACTGACGGCCAGTTTTTTGGCGACCAACGGAATTTCAAATGAGCCCGGCACCCGGACAACCGCCCATAGTTCAGGTGATCCTCCAAGGCGTTCCAGCGTATCAGTTGCGCCCGAAAGCAATCGGTTGACAACCAGATCATTCCAGCGACTGACCACGATGGCACACCGCATGCCATCAGCATTTAATTTTCCTATAATTTCACGTGGCACAGATTTTTCCTTGGCTGGCGAAAAACCAGATCAGTATGAAAGTTGTGACAAACTTGGGATTCTTTTCTACCTCAGGTGAGGAACGAGGTGTCAAAGGCTGGCACTGGTTATAACATAGCCGGTTGAACCACGCAAAGACACTTTCAATGAAGCTTCCCAAAACCCTGATTGAAAACCGACCTATGAAAAATCTCCTTTGCCTTCTCATACTGGTTTTGGCCTGGGCGGAGCCGGGATGTACTCTCCCACCAGGCCCCCGGGCCACCGAGCCATTACGGGTTGCGGCCGCCGCCGATCTCAATCCAGCCCTGCAGGAAATTGTGACCTTCTTTCAGCAAAAAACTGGTCAAGCAGTGGAAATCAATTTCGGCTCAACCGGTTTGCTCACCCGCCAAATCGAGCAAGGCGCCCCGGTTGATCTCTTTTTCGCCGCCGATCAAAGCTATACCGATCAACTTCTTCAACAAGCGCTGGTTCTGGAAAATACGGCCAGACCGTATGCCCAGGGGTATCTGACTGGCTGGCAACGGATGGATGCCCCCATCCAGATAAAATCGCTGCAGGAACTGACAAGTCCTGCCATTCGCCGCATTGCGATTGCGAACCCAGACCATGCTCCCTATGGCAAAGTGGCGATTCAGGCGCTGCAAGCCGCAAAAATCTATGATCAAGTCCAATCAAAGTTGATTATGGGGGAAAATATCAGTCAGGCGTTCCAATATGTCAGCACGGGGAATGCCGATGTGGGTCTGGTGGCCAAATCCCTGATACCCAGCCGCGCCGGAGGACACGTGTTTCCGATTGATTCAGGACTCTATCAACCGCTCAACCAGACCTTATGTATCCTCAAACGCACCCAGCATCCAGACCAGTCCAAACGGCTGGTAGAGTTTGTTTTGAGTCCAGAAGGCCAGCAAATCCTTCAGAAATATGGGTTTGGGGCAGTGAAGAATGAAGAATTGAGAATGAAGAATGAAGAATTGAGAATGAAGAATTGAGAATGAAGAATGAAGAATGAAGAAAATGCCGGGTTCCGGGCTCCTGGTTTCGAAAACCCGGAACCCGGAACCCGGAACCCGGAACCCGGAACCCGGA
>CAZXCE010000782.1:0-3826 GCA_964639175.1 uncultured Clostridia bacterium | reverse complement strand
CAGCTTGCCCGTCAATGTGACTTGCCTCAAAGTGACTCCAGATGGAAAAAGGAAACGAAGTTCTGTGTTTTTGATCGATTTCCGATAAAATGCGCTAACGTTATACCAATTTGAATCTTCTTCTTTTCACTGGACACCTGCATGGCACATCTACCGCGCCCTTCATCCGCTCCTTTGATTTTGATTGTCGAAGACGATAATTCAATTCGGTTTATGCTCAAGTCCTTTCTGAAACGCGAGGGCTATGGTGTACTCGAAGCGCGACACGGACAGGAAGCACTCGAAATATTTGAAGCACACCGACCGGATATGGTGCTGTTAGATCTGATGATGCCAGTGCTTGATGGATTTCAGACCTGTTCGAGACTGCGACAACTACCTGGTGGCGAGCAAATCCCCGTCTTAATTATAACAACGATGAATGACCAGCAGGCAATTGATGACGCCTTTGCCGTTGGCGCCACCGATTTTATTACAAAACCATTTAATTATACGGTTTTGCAAAAACGGATCCGCTATTTGCTCCAGGCCAGTCAGGTTGAAAATGCCCTCAACACAACTGAAGCCCGGATGGAATCGCTCGTTCGATATGCCCTGGATGCAATCATTACGTTTGACCAGCATAAAAACATTGACGGATTTAACCCGGCGGCAGAACGTATTTTTGGTTATTCGGCAGCCGACATTATTGGCCAGTCAATTGACGTGATTATGCCGATTGGTGGCTTTCTCGATGAAGGCACCAAACTCCTCCAGGGAGAAACCACCGGCACTCGGAAAAACGGCGAGACCGTTCCAGTGGAATTTTCCCTGAGTGAATTTGTCGCCAACCACCAGTTGGGCTTTACGGTGATTGTGCGCGATATCACCAAACGCAAGCGAGCCGAAGAAGAAAGTCATCTGCTCCAATCTGTCACCCGGGTCGCCCTCGAAGTCCAGGACCTCAATTCATTGATGGCGGAGACGCTCTGTTTGATTTGTGTCGTCACCGGCTGGGCACTTGGGGAAGCCTGGATCCCCAATCGTCATCGGGGAACCCTCACCTGCAGCCCGGCCTGGTATGGACGTGAACCCAGCCTCGAAGCGCTCCGCCAAAAATGCCAGAGCCGTCAGTTTCTCCCTGGTGAAGGGCTGCCGGGGCAGATTTGGGCGACAAAACAGCCTGTCTGGTTTGAGGATATTTCACAAGATGTTCAATTTTCGGGTTGTTTTGGGCCCGAAGATCCAGGGTTGAAAGCTGGCTTTGGAATCCCCATCCTGGTTGATCAGGATGTGGTGGCCATTTTTATCTTTTTTGCCTTTGAACCCCGCGAACGAGACCGACGATTGATTGAACTGATTTCCAGCGTTGCGGCCCAGCTTGGAACGATTATCCAGCGCAAACAGGCCGAAGATGCCTTGCGCGAGACTCACCAGAACCTGATGGCCCTGATTCAGGCGTCCCCGCTGGCCATCATCGCCCTCGATCTGGAAGACAAAGTGAAACTGTGGAATCGCTCGGCAAAATACATGTTTGGCTGGGGCGAAGAAGAAGTCTTGGGGTCTCCCAATCCAATCATTCCCCAAAACCAACCGCTCAAACAAGAAATCGAACAAGGGCAACCGCTGCTGGCCCAGTCGCTCCGGGGTGTGGAGTCCATTGGACAACGAAAAGACGGCTTCCCAATTGATTTAAGTATTTCTGTCGCGGCCCTCCATAATGCCAAAGGCGAAATGAACGGCACGGTCATCATTGCGACTGATATCACCCAGCGAAAACGGGCTGACACCTTTCTGGCTGGTGAAAAGCTGGTGTTGGAATTGATTGCCAAAGGAACCCAGCTTTCCAAAATCCTTGATACCATTACTCACATTGTTGAAACCCAGGTTGAGGGTGCCATTGGCACGATTCAGTTTCTGGAAAAAGGAAACCGGTTACACTTTGCAGGAACTCCCCGGCTACCGCAGGACTATATGGCCTCTGGGGACAACATCCGTATCGGGCCCAATGCCCAATCGTGTGGCACCGCTGCCTTTCATAAAAAGACGGTCATTGTCTCCGATATCTCTCGCAGCCCGCTGTGGGAAGATTTTTCCGAACTGGCATTTCGCAACGAGATTAAAGCCTGCTGGTCCGTTCCCGTGCTGTCCTCAACCCAGGAGGTGCTCGGCACGCTGACCCTCTATTTTCAAGAACATCGCAGCCCAGGCAACTACGAATTACACTTGCTGGAAGTAGCCTCGTATTTGATCGGCATTGCGGTCGAACGCAAGCGGACAGACGATATACTCCGCCACAACGAACAGCACTTCCGGTCATTGATTGAAAATGCGCTGGATGTGATTACGGTTCTAAGCCCTGATGGAACGATTGTGTATGAAAGTCCGGCGGTTGAGCGGGTTTTGGGCTTTAAACCTCAGGACTTGCTCGGTAAAAAGATCAGCGAGGTATTTCATCCCGATGATGCTGAAGAAGTTTTCTACCTGCTCTTCTACGATGAACCGGCCCAGGACACCGGAGAGACGACTCCGGTGACTTTCCACTATCGCCATCAACACCAGGACGGGTCCTGGCGGACACTGGAAGCCATTTCCAATCGAAAACTGGATGATACGGCCATGCCTGGGGTCATCATCAATTCCCGTGATATTACCGAGCGCGAGCGAATCGCCGCCGCCCAACGGCGCCTCCAAACCACGGTCAATCAAGTCGCGCAACAATGGCAACTGACGTTTAATACCATTGAGTTCCCAATTGTCATTCTGGATATGGAAGGCCGCGTCACCCGGCTGAACCAGGCAGCCCAGGTTCTGTTGGAAATCAGTGTTGAAGCCGCTCTTGGATCGGTGCTCGAACAGGTGGCGACGGGTCAACTCTGGGAAAAAGCAGTCTCCCTGGTCAAAGCGGCTGCCCAGACGGCTTCCCCAACCGCATCTCAGGTCCACACTGAACAAACCGGCCAAACCTGGGATCTGACCGTTAACCCGGTCACAACCTCGCCTGGAAATGAAGAGTTTCATCCAATGGTGATTCTGATTATCCGTGAAATCACCCATCTGGTTGAGTTGCAGGAATCACTCCGCCGGAGTGAAGTCATGTCGAAAATGGGGGCGGTGGTTGGCGGCGTCGCCCACGAAGTCCGGAACCCGCTCTTTAGCATCACGGCGGTCCTCGACGCCTTTGAAGCCCGATTTGGTGCGCGTGAAGAATACCAGCGCTATATTCAATCGCTGCGCAAAGAACTCACCCGCATGATCAATTTGATGGAAGAACTGCTTGAATTTGGCCGGCCAACCAACCTCACTTTTGCCGAATGTGCCATTCAGGATGTATTGAACCAGGCCATCCAATCCTGTAAACCAACGGCTGAAAAGTTGAAAATTGAACTTCAAGTCACAGTGGATACTGATTTTCCGGCCTTTCGATTGGATCGCAGACGACTGGCCCAGGTCTTTCATAATCTGATCGAAAACGCCATCCAGCATTCTCCCGCTGGTAGTGCGGTCCTGGTTGAAGCAAAAAAAATTCACATCAACGAGCTTCCCTGGCTAGAATGCGTTGTCAAAGACCGTGGCCCCGGATTTCGCTCCGAAGACCTGCCGAAGATTTTTGATCCCTTTTTCACCCGCCGGCGCGGCGGCACCGGCCTCGGACTTTCCATTGTCCAGCGCATCGTTGAAGATCATGGAGGGAAAGTTCTGGCCAGCAACCGCGTTCACGGCGGCGCTGCCATGAAAGTCAGAATTCCGCTCCTGAAGAATGAAGAATTGAGAATGAAGAATTGAGAATGAATCGGGTTCCGGGTTCCGGGTTCCGGGTTCCGGGTTCCGGGTTCCGGGTTCCGGG
>CAZXCE010000781.1:0-3827 GCA_964639175.1 uncultured Clostridia bacterium | reverse complement strand
GGTTCCGGGTTCCGGGTTCCGGGTTCCGGGTTCCGGGTTCCGGGTTTTCGAATCCCTGGCTGGTCGGTTTTCCGTGGGCTACGCACCACGGCTATTACACAGCGACCCTCAGGGCCTGAAATCCTTTTCCTGGTATATTTGAAAACCCTCAGCCGGTTTTTCAAACCCGGAACCCGGAACCCGGAACCTCTTACTTGAGCTTGAAATTGCCGTCGCTGGTGTCAACTCCGGCATTACCGGCCTGATCGCGGGCACTGACCCGAATGCGCGAGGTTTTTGACTTTCCAAGCGTGCTTGATGGCGTGAAAACAAAGCTCTGGGTATTGCCGCTCAACCCGGTGGCCACGGTGACGAGGAAGTTTGCCCCGCCATCTACGGACAGGCTGATGTCCTGGCTGACTGGCCAGGATGGCATGGATTCTGTGTTGGGTGGCCAGCCGGTCATCAAGCGACAACCGATCAGGAGTGGGAGCTGTGGTTTGATAGTGCGGTTGTCCAATGGTTTGAGCCTGGACCGATCCACCATTCAGTCCGCAGCCGAGAAACAAACAGGCGATGAAAAAGAAAATTGAGTTGAAAAAGAAATGACGAACCGACATAAAAAGTGACAGCATAAACAGGTCTCCAGTGGGAAAAGCAGGACGTCTGCGGTCCTGCGCGTTTCAACTTCCGGGTTTCCCACTGCGCAAATGTCATGCCAGAGGCAGAACCATCACCTGAAGAATGCCGTCAGGCTTGACTGGGTGCGGAGAACTGGACTGCCAATTTTTAATCAAATGCCCTGATGAAAAGACAGTCAAGTAATTCAATCAAATAAACTTCGTGGACTACTGACTGCTGACTGGTGACTGCAAACTGGTATCATTTGAAACTCTATTGGACGGTCAACTGACTAAACCTGTGAATCAAGAAAGATTTTGTGATCAAGACAAAAATTTTTATGGAACTGCAGTTCACAACGGTGCGACGTGTGGTCAAACGCAAACCCGCAATCCCGACCAATGCTGGTGGAGCCAGAGATGTGCCGGGTGGTTATTCAACTGGCACGATTTTTGACTTGATGTCCAGGTATCGGCTTTCGACGGGAGGCATTTGAAGCACTGGTAATGCACAGGAGATGCTTTCCGCTTGAAAGCCAGTTTTTGACTTTACCTTTGCTGGGAGTGGAATCTATGGACGAACAACGCAGACTTTTTGTCGGATGGTTGGCCACACTGCCTTTCTGGAGCCTGGTCTGGGGCGTCGCGCAGGCAGCCCAGGTTGAAGCCGCCGGGCCTCAGGAACAGTGGTATCAGCTCAATGAATTCTTCGTAGCCGGGTTTCAATTTTATGAAGGTGTTGATTTGATTGAAGATATTAAGATCGGGGATCGTTTTGAACTGATCCCGGAGCCCGAAAACGCCTATGACTCACTGGCCGTTCGGATCGAATACCAGGGAGTGAAAATTGGCTACATTCCACGTCGGGAAAACAAGACCCTGCATTTATTGCTCAGACAGGGCGCACAACTCCACGCCGAAGCGATTTATGTCGCCCCGGAAGAAATGCCGTGGGAGATGCTTGAACTGAGAGTCAGGTACAAGATTTCAGGTTGATTGAGATTCTGTTGACATTTTTTCGCCACGTCGCAGTGGTTGAGTTGAGACCGGTACTGAGAGCGCCGGGAAAGATCAAATTTGGGATCCATCGCCGCCACCGATTGCCATTTTCATTTCCCGATCTTGAAAGGCCAGTCTCAACTCACGGTTCCACTACGGTAGTTCAATACACGACCCAAAATATCAACAGAGCCTGGTGACATCTGACAACAAACTGAAATTATTTCTTTTGGGAAGCCTGTTGATAGGCGGCTTCAATGCCTGGGCCACTGACATAAAACCTGAAGATAAAATTCTTCAGTTGTGAGTCCCCGGCAATCAATTTTCTAAATTCATCGAGATTGACACTTTTGCGGGCCTGCTCCAGCGTTTCCCCACGGGCAACCGCCGCTGCGGTCTGCTCTTTGAGCGAGGTCAACAGCCGAATCAGAAGCCGGGCATAGGTGTCATCGTGCATCACCTGGCCATGGCCAGGAATAATGATGGCTGGCTGCAGTGCCACCAGTTTTTCGAGCGCGGCGGCAAATTCAGCCGGGTACGAGGTTGACCCAACCAGCGGAACTGGCCAGACCACCAGGTCTCCGGTGATGGCGATCCGTTCTTTGGGCAAATAGACGACCAGATCCGCGCCGCTGTGTCCGCGCCCGAGATGCCGGATTTCAATCGTTCGGCTGCCTCGATGCAAAGTCAAACTTTCCTGAATTGTGATAGTTGGCAAGACAACCTGAAATTTTGGAATTTCAGATAAATACCGCTCGACCTGTTCGATATCACTGGTAAAACTGATCCGTTCTTCCTCGGTCAGGTCAGCGCCGACAAGATTTTTTTTGTTGTTCATCGTGGCGCGGATTTGCTCGACAAACCCAGGGGCGCCTTCCTGCAGTTGCTGGCGGTTTGAGGCCCCAACAGTTGGTAAATCCACCAGCGTACTGGCATGCCCGATAAACTCAACCCCTGGGAATGCCTCGCGATAAACCTGATTCCCAATGATGTGGTCATCGTGCCAGTGGGTGTTGATGACATATTTGACTGGTTTACTGGTCAGCTTTTTGAGTTCAGCCAGGACTTCGCGAGCTGAACTGGGGGTGATGGTGGTATCCACGACAACCACATCTTCGTCATTGATAATAAACACACAGTTGCCGTTAAACATCAGTCCTGGTGGCTCTTTGCGGATGGCCGCATAGACACCCTCGGCAACTTTTTGGATTTCGACCGTGTTGACGGTCGTGGGCTGGGCGGTTCCTTTGGCCTGTGAAGGGGCTGGCTCGGCGGCTGGCCCCCGGGCCGGTTGAGTTTTTGGTTTTTTGGTTTGTCCCCAGGTTTGGGTGGCGCAGATCACAAACACCAGGGTCATCAACAGTACCGGCAAAAAACAAACGACCATTTGTTTTTTTGAGCTTGCACTACCGGGCTGCATTCTTTTCCAGAGAATCATCTTGAGTTACCTCGTTGAGCGTCACTTTTCCCAAATAAACACGCTCTTTGTTGTTTTTCAATCTTTGGTCAGCCTGGTACAGAGGTTATATCCGATTTAGGAAGGTTTGGGTAGATGGGGCTGAAAAACCCTGGGGCTGAAGAAAACGGGCTGAGGGCCAACAATTCCCGGTCAGGTGCTTAACTGGTTTAAATACAATGTTTTAGTTTTTTCATTTCCGCGCTTTGAAGATATTGATCCATCTGGAGTTAGAGTTTTTTTATCGATATATGCCATAGCAACGAATGACAAGAATCTCATAACTCTTTTATCTACAGCATCTTCAAAGCGCGGAAATGAAATTTACTATCTCATTCATTTTAAAGGATTTAAGTACCTAACCTGGAATTGCCGGCTGAGGGCTGAGCGTTTTGGGGCTGAAGACATCGGGCTGAAGACGGTGGGTTGAAGAACTGGTTTTATTTCATCCCTCATCCCTTCGATTGCCCCAAGCCCCCAGTCTTTCATCTGTCAGAGTTCCCTAGATTGGCAACTCGTGCTATGTATTCAATGCACTCTTAAATTTTTCATATTTGAAGAAAGTCGAACCTAGTTCAGAAAGAAACATGGATATACAGAACACAGATTCAGAGATCGGTTTTGAAGCCCTTGGGCTGTCATTGCCGTTGCTTAAAGCCTTACAGGAAGTTGGTTACGAAGCTCCCACCCCCGTCCAATTACAAACCATCCCAGCTTTAAAAGAAGGCGCCGATGTCATTGGTCAGGCACAAACCGGAACCGGAAAAACAGCC
>CAZXCE010000780.1:0-3846 GCA_964639175.1 uncultured Clostridia bacterium | reverse complement strand
CCCCCCCCCCCCCACCCCCCCCCCCCCCCCCCCCCCCCCCCCCCCCCCCCCCCCACCCCGGAACCCGATCTTAAAAGTTGACCTTCAGTGCAAACTGCAACTGACGGGCTGGAAACGCGTTGGATGGCTGGCCAGCACGTTCATAGAAGAAGAGCACTTCGCTGACGTTGGTGCGGTTAAACACGTTGAACGCCTCGAAGATGAACTCAATGTTGGCGCGTTCGTTGGGCGGCAGGAAGAATTTCCGCGCCAGCCGGAAATCAACTGAAGCATAACCGGGCGTCCGGTAGAAATTCCGGGCCAGATTTCCAACTGAACCCAGCGGCGGCAAAGCAAGTCCGACTTTCCCGTCCGGTGATGGGAACGAACCCGGCGTACCGAGCGGCACCACATTTGGTCGGGCCGTGCTGGCACTGTTCACCGAAGTCCGGTCATCGTTGGTGAAAATGTTGAATGGGCGACCTGAAGACAGTTCGATAATTGGCGAAAATGTCCAGTCAGCCAGGAAGTAGTTTAACGCTCCCCCATCTTTGCGTTTGAATGGCGATTGGAACACGCTGTTAAACACAAACCGGTGGCGCTGGTCAAAGTTTGAATTTGACCGATCCTGACCCGGATTGCTGTTATCCTGCGGTTCCTGCTGGGTTTGAATGTCAGTTGAATCATCAATCGCATGCGACCAGGTGTAGGAGCCGAGGAACTGGAAGTTATTGGAAAAGCGTTTGTTGACGTTCACTGTCATCGCGTGGTAGACCGAGCTACCGCTTGATTCATAGTTCTTCACATTGAAAAACGGAATAAACATCCCTGGCACCTGCGGCAACCCAAACGCCGCTGCCAGTTGGCGAACCGTTACTTCGGGCAGTCCCTGGGCCTGGGCAAAGGCAAAGTTTGGCCCCGTAGCCCGGAACTGATTGAAAATCAATTCCCCGCCCGGACCGACAATCTGGGCCAGGGCAAACAGTGGGCTGGAACGATCACCAGCCAGCGCCCGTCGGAACTGGAACAACAAGTCCTGGTTGGCCTGATTGATGTTTCGTGGACGCAGCAACTGTGACCCTTTGATAAAGCTATAGGTCACGCCCATCCCAATGTCGGATGTGATTTGACGTTCAACCGAAAGATTGGCCTGTCCGGTGTAGTCATATTTGAAATTGCGGGACAGGTGCAGGGTTTGCGGCAAAATCGGCGAAATCTGCAGCAAGGTGGCTTGATTTCCCAAGGCTGGATTGAATGGGTCAAACTTTTGCTGACCTTGCAAATATCCAGGAACCGATGGGCCAGGACCGGGGGTAATTTGAGCGCCCTGGAACAAATTTACGCCGCCAACCAGTCCCGGCACGGCCAGAAATGGTGACTGTGCGCCATCATTGACGTCTGAAAGGAAGGATACGCCCAGAAGTGGTCGGCCATAAAACAACCCGTAAGCGGCTTTAATGGCGGTTTTTCCATCCTTAAATGGATCCCACGAAATCGCGATGCGTGGCGCCACGTTGTTGTAATCGCGTGGCAGCCCCTGCTGGATGTTGAGATAATCTTCTGCCATCCGGTTGAGTTCGGTTACTGCCGGGAAGGTCTCGGTCAATTCCACGTCATAGCGAACCCCATAGTTCAACGTCAGATGTGGCGTAATTTTCCAGCTATCCTGGACAAACGCGCCAATTTCTGGGTTGTTAAACACGCTAGTGGGGTCACCGAACGATTGCACAAATGACTCAGGGACACCCAATCCATAGGATTGAACCGGTGATAACGGTGGGGCATTCGCTGGAAATTGCAGCGACGCCAGCAGCGGGTCAGTGGCCAGCAGGTTGTTAAAGAAGTACACCCCGCCAAAATTCACTTCAAAAACGGCATCCGTTTTGACCAGGTTATAGTCCACGCCAAATTTGATGGTGTGGTTGCCCCGGATCAAAGTCATATTGTCGGTGGCCTGGAAGCGTTGTTCGGTTCGGAACACTGGCGAAAACGGTTCGCGCCCAAATGATGCAAACCCGGAGACTTCAACCCCAACGGTTGATCCTTGCGGACCATAGTTCAATCCGCGGCGGGCATACTGAAAGCGGGCTTCGTTGACATAAGAGGTCCCGGTCGTCACGTTTTGAGCCACCAACGAGAAGTCACGCGACCCGGTAAATCCGGTGCGCGAGCGCGCATTGATCCCCGTTGGCTGGTTTTGACCATTTGACGGTGTTCCGGTCACCGTGGTCGAAGTAAAGCTTCCCCGGACAAAGAAATTGTTGTTGTTGTTAAACCGATGATCAATGCGCAATGAGGGAAAATAGGTCTTTTCCGACTGCGGATAGTTCCCCAGGAGTGAACTTAGTGCCACATAACTGCCTGGCAGTGGCACCCGCGTGGCCGGGAAAATCGGCAATCCCCCGAGCGTGCGGCCAGTCAGCGCCACATTTGAAGCTTCGCGAGCCAGTCCAAAGTAAGTGGCGCGCGTAACAAACGGCACGGCGGAGTTCTGGACAAATGCCTGTTGAGCGGGCGTCAAAAGCGCTGGGAACGGTCCCACCGCCGCGGCCAGATCACCCGGCGACACGGCTGACAACCCAAAGTTGTCATTGCCAATCTGGTTAAACCCGGTTTCCTGCCGCTGGGTGGCTTCAAAGGCGAGGAAGAAGAAGGTACGGTCCCGTTTGATGGGGCCGCCCAGGGTAAATCCGCCCTGGAACCGGGTGGCCGGATAATCTGGATCAAGCGAAAATGGATTCCTGGCTGAAACGGCCTGATCGCGCAAAAAGGCAAAGACATTGCCATGAATGTCATTACTGCCGGTTTTGCTCACGATATTGATCACAGCAGATGACGCACGGCCAAATTCAGCGGCATAGCTGTTGGTCTGAATCTGAAATTCCTGGACGGCTTCTTGTGAAACCGTGGCCCGCACGCCATTGGTGGCGTTATCGGTGGCATCAGCCCCATCAATTGAAACGTTGTTGGCCCGGGCGCGCTGACCGCCAAAGTTCAACCCCGAAGTCGGCGCTGGCCCCAGTGACGGCTGATTGTCACGCGTGGTCGTCGAAGTCAGCAGCGTGAAATTGACATAACTGCGGCCATTTGACGGCAAATTATTGATAGCAGTCTGGTTGATGGTTTCAGCCACCGACGTTCGACCGGTTTCGATCAGTTGGGTTGCAGTCACCGTAATCACTTCGTCAGTGACACTCCCGACCTGCATGACGACTTCAAATTTTGCGACCTGACCGATGGTGAGGGAAATATCCTGGCTGAGATATTTTGAAAACCCTTCGGCTTCGGCGGCAATTTCATATTTGCCGGAAGGTACGGCCAAAAATTGATAGGTGCCGTCTTCTTTCGACGTGGTTTCACGGGTGTACCCGGTTTGAGGATTGCGGAGCGTGACTTTGACACCGGCCAGGGTGGCCCCGTTTGGGTCAGCCACCTTTCCGAGTAAGTCCGCAGCGTTAACCTGAGATTGGGCGTAAATTGGGGTATTGCAGACCGGGCTTACCAAACACCCGAGCACCAGACACAGTACCCACGTTTGGACATACCTGCGCATACAAGCTTCGTCTCCCTTCAAATTCTTAGTGAGATTGGAAAATCCCTTGAAAAAATGACCTCTGAATGCGGCGAAATCAGACAGAAGAGTGGGTGAAACAGACTTGATTGGCTGTGCCACGAAACGAATTGGAGTTGAACTGATGACCAATGACCGAAGGGTCGCAAATGCGGGAAAATGAACAAATTGGAACGATCTTTTCTAGCACGCCGGCAAAACCCCGCGCAAGAAAGGGAACGGGAAAAAGGACAAAAAGGACAAAAAGGACGAAAAAGACGAAAAATTAGAAAACCCCGAACCCCGAACCCCGAACC
>CAZXCE010000779.1:0-3848 GCA_964639175.1 uncultured Clostridia bacterium | reverse complement strand
AACTGGTCCGCCCCAACTGGTCCGCCCCAACTGGTCCGCCCCAACTGGTCCGCCCGTACATCCGCCCTCTCCGCCCCTTACGTTTCTACCCGCCCAGATAACCCCAATGAACAAATAATCCGTGGTTCCTGGGTCTGGTCTTCGTCGTGGATAATGCACAACTGGTCTTCATCGCGCAGGGCGATTGCCAGTTCAGCCAATGTTGGGTCAGAGATGCCGCTTCGGAGTTGACGGTTCAGGGTTTCACTGGCTGATTGGCGAAGCGGATAACGATAGATATCTTCCAACACTTTGAGCAAGTCTTTTGATTCAAAAAGCGTTCCACGTAGTGATTCGGCATAGCGTTTGAGCCGCTCATAAGTCCGATACCGGGCGCTTGTCGGACGGCCCAACTGTCCGCCGATGCGTTTTTCTTCAGCCGCGATGTGGCTCACGCCGGCCTGAACCAGTTCGTGATGCTTCTCCAATCGCGGCAAGGCTGGGGTCTCAATCGTGCATTCAGCGGCACGCAAAATAGCAAATTGCGATTCGGTGACGCTGTGGCCATCCTGGTCAACCCAGGCCAGAGCGTCGTTGCCTTCGGGTGTACGGAGGTAGAGCAAAACCCCCTCTGGTGTTCGTGGCGATGGCTGATGGGCTTTGGTTGAAAAGACAACATTATCCAGCCCGGTAATCGTGTTGTGCAGGTTTGGATTGGCGGCAATTGCGTTTTTCCAAATCTGGTAAGCATAAGAGACCAGGTCAATTTCCGTGTCGTCATCGGTGTCCAAAATACCGGCTTTTTCGTGGTACAGGTTGAGCAGGATGTTTTCCCCGCGATCATCTTCAAAAAAGACTTCGTCGGTTCCGACCACTTCCGCATTTTCCTTGAGCCGGTGGACAATGCGTTTTCGCAAGCCAATGATGCGTTCGACACCTTCCGCCGGTAAAAACGAATAGCAAAGAATGCGGTCAGATTGTTGGCCGATGCGGTCCACGCGTCCGGCCCGCTGGATCAATCGAATGATCGCCCAGGGCAGGTCATAATTGACGATAACCCACGCATCCTGAAGATTTTGGCCTTCGCTCAAGACATCAGTTGCCACCAGCACCTGGAGTTCGCGCTCTCGTGGGACTTGATTTCGTTTCTGGTTGCTCACTGGTGAAAATCGCCATGCCAGCCCGGTTGGGTCAGCCGAATCTCCGGTCACTCCAGAAATTTTGGTCGAATCCAGGCCATTTTGTCGGAATCGAGACTGGAGTTGCCCTTCCAGATACCGAACCGTATCGGCAAACTGGGTAAAAATGAGTACTTTTTCACCAGAATGGTGTTCGGTGAGCAATTTGAATAAGGCATCAAGCTTCGCGTCGCGATTGGGGTTCCAGTCGCCGCATTTTTCAAGGATACCGTGGAGGGCAATCGCGTCAGCCTTCAGGTCTTTGGCCAGCGATTTGGTAAAGAACCGGGGCGAAAGCCACTTAAACCGCCGTTGGTACTCAGTGGTGTACAGGGCATAGACTTCAGCCGCGCGTTGCTGGTAATCCTCCAAACTCCGCAACCGATTGGCCGGTGGTGATGGCTCCGTGTCTGAAGGTTCGCCGTCATCTTCAAACATATCGGATGTAAAAATGATGTCGTCCACATCGGCATCTGTCACCCGTGAATCAAGTAACTCGGCCCCTTGGGTTCCAATCGGCAGCGGTTGGCCCGCCTCAATCGCATGCAAAAAGATGAAGTTGCGCAAAATATGCCGTTCGAGTGACTGGATAAATGCCTGACCGCTGCTTTCCAGCCGCTTAAACAGATTGGTGCGGCAAAACCCCATCAGCCGTTTTCCAGCGCGCGATAAGTTCTGGAGCTGTCTTTTTTCAGCCTCACCTGGGAGTGGCTGAATTTTGGCTGCCACATAATTTCCAAGCCCATAGCGCGGTAAAGTCAATTTATCCAGGACTTTAACGATTTCATCAGCATAGAGGCGGGCATACTGATCATTTGGGTCACTGTCATCAATGGTGAATTTGACGGTTTTCGGGAGTCGGTGCGGAAAGTAAGAGCGGCTGCCATCTTCAAAAGTCAGGTATCTGCGCCCAGATTCAGCATCGGTCTGGGCATAGTTGTTTTGGATAAAGCTGCGAGTCCGCCTGACCAGAAAGAGACGCATCAGTTCCCGCCAGTCATCGGGATGTTCACTTTTCTCAAAGGCCGCCAACGAATGAACCGGGCACTGGTGGTCCTGCTCAAAAGCCGTGAGCCCCATCTCCCGCAGCAGGTTTTCAGGACGGATTCCAAGATTTTTATCTTCCGGAATAAACAACCCAAGTTGGGCGGCCAAGTCGAGATAGGTTTTGTTGTAGGGCGTTGCCGAAAGCAACACGCACTTACTTTCATTCTTCCGGAAGTAGTCCTGAATTGCCTTATAGCGTTTCCCGTCCTGATTCCGCAGGTTATGGCTTTCGTCAATCACCACCAGGCGATACCGACGCAAGACCGGTAATTCCGCTGTCACACAGGTTAACGATAGGACTTTTCCTCGCAAGCCATATCGTTCGCGATGCTCTTCCCACATTTTCACCAGGTTTTTCGGACAGATGATAAGGGCCTCCAGGTCGAAATCATTTTCAAAGATCTGTACCAGGGCCGTGGCCATCAGCGTTTTTCCAAGCCCAACCACATCACCGATAAGGACACCGTTTCGTTTGTTGAGGTGATGCGCCGCGATCTTCACCGCCGCTTTTTGAAATTCAAACAGCGTGTTTTGAAACTCCGACGGGATCTGAAATTCCGCCAGTCCGGTCCGGGCTTCCTGGGCCAGATGGAAGGCCATTTTGAGGTAAATGTAATAAGGAGGGAGAATGGTTTCTCTTGCCCAGCTTTCATCAATGATCTGGACCAGTTCGTTCGAAATATCGAGACACCAGCGGTCATTCCAGCGATCTTCAAACCACCGCGCCAGTTTCTGGCAGGCATCACCATCCAGCACATCAATATTGAGTTCACCCTGGTGGGAAAGCCCAGCCAGGGTGAGGTTGCTGCTTCCGAGAAACCCAACAATCGGAGTATTCAAATTTTGCTGAAACACAAGGTACAGCTTGGCATGGAGCGTATGTCGCAAAAACAGTTTGACGGCGACTTTTTTAGCTTTGATCTGACTTGATAACCGCCGTAACGCCGCTTCATCCTGGTTTGTCGGCGCCCCGATCAAGAGTTGCTCGCGGAATTCCTCGGCCAATCGTTTCTTGAGTTTTACGGCTGTCTCACTATCAATTCCTTCTTCCTGTTTGGTCAGGCTAAGTGCTATCCGAAGTTCATCCTGGCCAGGCCGCTGCATCCCAACCAGTACGCGACACTGTTGTCCTTGCTCGGGCACCCAGTGCTCAAGGTGGGTGTCAATTTCTTTCCAGCCACGCAGATTAAAGTACCCTACACAGAAGTCGGCCCGGATGGCATTCTGAAGTGTTTGGCTCAAGGTTGGAAGAAACGGCAGGTCAATATTGTCGAAAATTCGTGGCATGGACTGTCCTTTAGGAAAGGTGGTAGAGAGGTTCAAGCTTTAAGGAAATACAGATTTTTCAATAGACATTATCGGGGTTAACCATTTTCCCCAAACGTAGAGCTTCGTCGCAGTGGCAACCCACCCGCTCACGCGGGCGGTACTGACTTGACGCCCGCCTTTAATATCTAATCTGTACTATTTGGGAGACCTTTCTTCGATTGAAAGAAGGTAAAATATTGAAAGCATTGTATTTTCCTGAACCCTGAACGGTATAAATAGGGCGGACACGCAGGTCCGCCCCTATAGGGCAGACACGCAGGTCCGCCCCTATAGGGCAGACACGCAGGTCTGCCCCTATAGGGCAGACACGCAGGT
>CAZXCE010000778.1:0-3870 GCA_964639175.1 uncultured Clostridia bacterium | reverse complement strand
GGCTATCTGAACTGCACCGCTTCGCGGTGCAAAACCAAAAACCGACATGTGAAGGGTTCTTCAGCCCTGGTTTTTCAATCAATCTGATCCAGAATGTCTTTTGGTTCTTCGGGTTGTGGAGGTTCTGGTTCAGCCGCAGCAACCGAAGACGGGTCAATTCCAACATCATAAAATGACGGCAATGGTTCAGGACGGGCTACGGGAGCTTCGGGTTGGGCTTCCAGCGCTTCGAGCATCTGTGGCCGAAACTGGTTCAGGCCGGGTACTTCTCCACCAAAGCGAATTTCGTGCAACTGAAAATGGCTATGGCTGCCGCTTAAGGCCGTAATGTCAAAATTATCGGGGGACAGATGGGTGAATTCGACCTCCCGATAGTCAATCACAATGTCTGATTCCCAGCCTTTGACGGTTCCATCTTTGCGTTTGAGCGTTGTCTGGTGTTCACGGGTTGAAATTTCAAAACTGGGCGCACTCTGGGACTGGCGGTAGCAAATCGGGTGCAACGGTTCATAAAAATAATTCACGCCTTTGCAGGACTTGCCAAAAACAGATTGGATTCGAGCCGGTGCCGTTGACTGCAAAAAACAATACAGGCGAAATGTGGTTCCAATCCCGGACAATTTTCCGCGAATTTCAGTCACAAACAGTACCTGATCCATCAGACCTTCGCGCATCAAGGCGTGGGTAATGGCCAGAAACGTCGCTTTGGCGGTTGAATCCAGTGTGGTCCAGACGTGAGTGGACTGGGCTGTAATAAATGATCGGGCATCGTCTTCGTGATCAGAAGCCCAGTCATTCCAGGCCACTGAGATTGCCTGCAGCCGGTTATTGGTGCGGACCTGGTCCACCAGCGCGCGAAACATTGGATATTCAGCCCAAAGGTGCAAAATCTCCAAAAAGCCGCGACCTTCGTGCAAATAGGTTTTCCAGAGCCGCATGCGCTCCTGTCCAAGTTCACTGCCGTCAAAAATGTCACGGTACGGCGCAATTTCAAAAAATCCTCCCGGTCTGCGAAAGGGATACATGGCACTGATTCTCCCGAATTGGTGTGGATAATGTTGTATTGATCGAAAAGCGGAAAAAATGAAAGGGCAGGAAGTATAAGCCTTCAACGACAGAACGGGAAGCCCATGAAATGGGTCTGTGGCCACTTGCCAAGCGCAAAGAGTCTGGGCTAAGGTGGCATCCCGTGAAATCCAATCGCTTCTCAACTCCAAAACAACACGCCCACTCAGTTGTTGCCATTCTGCCTGCCCGATATGCCTCGTCACGCTTCCCCGGAAAGCCGCTGGTGGATTTGTGCGGCAAACCCATGGTGCAACGGGTATACGAACAGGCCCAGCAGGCGCAAACCGTCAGCCGGGTGCTGGTGGCAACTGACGACGAACGCATTCAGACCGCTGTACTAAACTTTGGCGGTGAAGTCGTTCTGACTCGACCCGACCATCCAACTGGCACTGATCGGCTGGCCGAAGTGGCGGCTGGGCTTTCGGAATCCATCATCGTCAACGTCCAGGGTGATGAACCACTGATGTCGCCCGCGACGATTGACGCTGCGGTTCAGCCACTCCTGGACGATCCAACCCTTGAGATGGCCACCACGTGCGAGCCGCTCACCCAGGGCGAAGACATTATCAATCCAAACATCGTCAAAGTTGTGTGCAATCAGCAGGGGTTTGCCCTGTATTTTTCACGGTCGGTCATTCCGGCGCTCCGGCTCCCCAATCCACTGAGCGAATCGGTAACCGCACCAGATGCCACCTCGGCTCATCCTGCCGATGTCTGGTTTAAGCACACCGGGCTCTATGTTTACCGGCGTGAATTTTTGCTCCACTTTGCATCATTGTCGCCGTGTTTTTTAGAGCAACTTGAATCACTCGAACAATTGCGGGCGCTCTATCACGGTCACCGCATCAAAGTTGTGAAAGTTACCCACGCGTCGCCCGGCGTTGATACTCCCGAAGATGCTGACCGCGTGCGTGCGCTTTTAAATTCAATAACCTGATTGAACAACATACTGCCAGGTACCGGCACTTATGGAGACCTGAAGTGTTTTGTCATCTTGTCATTTGTCATTTTGTCATTTTGTTTTCTGATTGGAGGTTTGTGTGTCGAAGTATATTTTTGTCACGGGTGGTGTGGTTTCATCGCTTGGCAAAGGCATTGCTGCATCATCCATTGGGTGCTTGCTCGAAGCCCGTGGTCTGCGGGTAACACAACAGAAATTTGATCCATATATCAATGTTGACCCTGGAACGATGTCGCCGTATCAACACGGTGAGGTTTTTGTGACCCGTGATGGCGCCGAGACTGATCTGGATCTTGGTCATTATGAACGATTTACCTCAGCTCAAATGACGCGGGCCAACAACTGGACCACCGGGCGCGTGTACCTTTCGGTCATTGAGAAAGAACGGCGTGGCGATTTTCTGGGGAAAACCGTGCAGGTCATTCCGCATATCACCAATGAGATTAAAGATGCCATCCTGGCGGTTTCAAAAGATGTCGACGTGACGATTGTCGAAATTGGCGGCACGGTGGGCGATATTGAATCCCTTCCATTTCTGGAAGCCACCCGCCAGTTACGGCAGCAGGTTGGTCGCAACAATGCAATTTTTGTCCACGTGACTTTGGTCCCCTTCATTGCCAGCGCGGGCGAATTAAAGAGCAAACCGACCCAGCATTCAGTCAAAGAGTTGCTTGAAATCGGAATCCAGCCTGATATTTTGCTCTGCCGGACAGATCGTGAATTGCCGCGCGATATGCGTGAAAAAATTGCGCTGTTTTGCAATGTGTCGGAAGACGCCGTCGTGCCGGCTATGGACGTCGCCTCGGTCTATGAAGTCCCGCTCTATTTCGCCCGCGAAGGGCTCGATGAGTTGATTGTGGAACGGCTGGGCCTTGAAAAACGCGAGCCGGACCTTCGTCGGTGGCAGAAACTGGTCAACATCCTCAAACATCCGGATGACAGTGTCACGATTGGCATCGTTGGGAAATATGTCGGCCTGGGCGATTCCTACAAGAGTTTGACTGAAGCCCTGATCCACGGGGGCGTGGCCAACCGGTTGCGAGTCAACATCCAGTGGGTTGAAGCCGAGGACCTCCGCGCCAATGATAACTCAGAGGAAAAATTGCGTGACCTGGATGCGATTTTGGTGCCGGGTGGGTTTGGGAAACGCGGGATTTCGGGCATGATTCGAGCGATTTCATATGCTCGCAAGACCAAAACCCCGTTTTTTGGAATCTGTCTGGGCATGCAATGCGCCTGTATCGAACACGCCCGAAACGTGTGCAATCTCCCAGAGGCGGACAGTACCGAATTTAATCAGGAATCACCCAATCCGATTTTCTTCAAATTGCGCGATTTGATTGGCGTTGAAGAAATGGGCGGCACGATGCGCCTCGGTACCTATCCGTGCAAGCTTGAGACCGGGAGCAAAGTCGCTGCAATTTACGGTTCAGAACTGATTCAAGAGCGGCACCGGCATCGCTATGAATTCAATATCGAATATGAAAAGGCACTTGGAACAGACGAGAACTTCAAGTTTGTCGGCAAATCACCGGATGGCCGCTTTATTGAAATGATCGAACGCGCCGACCATCCGTGGTTTATCGGCTGTCAGTTCCACCCGGAATACCAGTCACGCCCACTTGAGCCGCATCCGCTGTTTGCCTCGTTTGTTAAAGCTGCCTATGACCGCCGGATGCGCGAAGAAATCAACGAACCAGATCAAAAACCGTCGCTGTCCTTCACCTCCGAAGTTTCCGGCACCGCCGATGCCGAAGGAATGACCGGTCTGGCCAGGCCACAAATCGCTTAGGAATGAAAATTAAATAACTTCATCATTTTTTCACCACAGAGGACACAGA
>CAZXCE010000777.1:0-3873 GCA_964639175.1 uncultured Clostridia bacterium | reverse complement strand
CCTTAGCAGCCATGGCCCACAAAAAGGAGTTTAAGGCACGGGCGCTCTTTTTGGGCGAACGGCTTGACCTGCGGGCGCTCGAAACGACTGATCGCCTCGGAATCGGTCCCTTGATTCTGAGAGCTGGCGGCCAGGGCGCTGCCGTGTTGTTGCGATACGGAGTGGTTGTTTTTTTCAATCTCGACCCAATCGAGGAAGTTTCGTTTCTGACCGGTCTTAAACCTCTGGTTTCAGAACCTTTGGAACGCCCCGAGATCGAAGATGCCCAGATTGTGATCCAGCCTGACCACGAAGAAACCAACGACAACAGCCGGATAGTGCTCACCCAGGCCTCAGTCGAACGACTGCAGATTGTGGCTGAAATCCTGGCCAAAAGTGTTGTGCTGTCCCACTATGAAGCTGGCGTCGCCAATGTTTTTGACAAAGTCGAACCGCTGGCAACCGACCTGAAAAACCTGGGCCGCGAGCGGAATAAAGGGAAAGAATTAATGCACCACATTGGCCGGACCCTGCTGGTGCATCACAAAATGGTGGGGCGGGTCGAAGTGGACGAAAAACCCGAACTGCTCTGGGAACGCCCCGAACTGGAACGCCTCTATCTCCGGCTCGAAGATGAATATGAACTCAAGGAACGCCACGTGGCGTTGGAACGAAAAATGGAACTCATCTTCCGGACGGTTGAAACCCTGCTTGATATTCAACACAGCAACCGGTCACTCCGGCTGGAGTGGTACGTGATTATTTTGATTGTGGTCGAAATTTTGCTGACGCTGTATGAGATGTTTGTGAAGCATCGTTAAAACACAGTTTGCAAAATTACGGAGTTATGCTATTACTCGGTAATCGAATTCTATTTTGTTTACTGAGGAACGCACCCGCCATGTCACCACAAGAACAATTGCAGATCGAAGAGTTACTGTCTGCTGGTGAGCTCCAACAGGCTTTTTCGGTTATTGGAACCTTTTCAACCCTCAAGCAAAGCGAAATTCCATCCCTTTCCAAAGACATCTTACTGCGACTTGAAACCACTGATGGAATGAGTCATCAGTTTGTATTGGGGCTGATGTCGCCTTCGGTTTCAGTTCGCCGATTTTGTCGAAAATACCTGCCAAAGCTTGGAAACAGCGCGGCGAAATTCCTGTATTTTCATTTGATCGAGGCACTTGACCCGTTTCGACCGGTGTTGAGACCCCAGGATGGACTGGCCGGGAGTTATGCCGGGTTTGCCAGTCCAATTGCTCAGCATATTATCGAGGAAGAATATTCCCTGACGCCACTGCGCAACAGTCAGTATGCCGAAGCCCATCGGTATGCCATGGATTGTATCGAGATGATGGCTTCGACCTTGATTGCCATTCGTCCAGATTTGGGATTCCTGCTGGAGGAATATCTGATTGGGGTTGCCCAGCTTCCGATTGAACAAACCTTTCAGGCAAACTCCGGGCGAGATCGGCAAACGCTCCAGTTTTATCGGCAGGCATTGGAAGAAACGCTCGAACCAGCCTGGTGGGGACTGATCAAGAAAAATGATGCCCAGGCGGTCAAAGCCGCCCAGACCTGGAAACAGCATCAGTGGTTGATTGACGCCGAACCCTGGAGTCAGGAAACCATTCTCAAACCAGTTCGGCCTTTGTATTCCCGATTTAATGCGTATCAAGCACTGATATTTCAACAGCTTGAGGAAAAATCAAAACTGGCGCTCCAGGGTGTTTCACATACGACGGCTCAAGAAACCCGTCCCAAAGTAAAACCGCTGGCAGCCGTCAAAAAACCTGCACTTCCGCAACTCCCAGGTGTGGCAGCCGTACCAGCCGGACCGGCGATCAAGCTCCTGACCAATCGCCTCAAGTTGTTTATTGATGTGCTCAAAACCCAAATTGGCCGGAAAAAAGGCGGACGAGCCAGATTTCTGGATTTGACCAAAATTTCGCTACCTGAGTCTGAGGTACGAACTGACCTGCGAAAATATCTGGCGCAACCCCGCCCACGAGACTTCATCAGTGAACTGGATCTGGCCAAAGCTCCCTGGGCCAATGACTTTTTGAAGTTGTTGATTGAAACCGCCAAACCACAGGCCGCCAAAGTCAAACACCGTCGCGGAAATAAGACGCTCCCGGCGTGGTCAGACTTTTCTGAATTTCGAGATTTCTTTTTCGAAGTCACCTGGGACCTGGAGCAACTCAACTATGTGGCGGGAATGTTTCTGCCTGAAACTCAACTGGAAACCTGGGTTGAGTTTTGGCGAACCGAAGTTGGTCTCTATGGACCCACCTTTGACCTCTGGCCGCCACTGCTCGAAATCCGTGAACAGCGTGGGATTCTGGCGGATTCGTTTTTCTCTCCCTGGTTAAAAACCGGCGCTGATCAGCCCAACGCCCAGCTCGAATTTCAACTTTTGCTGGCACGGCTGTACCAGCGCCCGGAACCAATTGCCCACGAACTGGTTCGCGATGCAATTCAAAATCTTCCACTCCCAACCGGCAAGGAAAACGACAGGCGCAAGGAATGGCACGAACCCTACTGCTGGTTGATCAATACCGCCTGGAAACGCCACGATGCGCTGTTGTTAGCTGCTGCCTTTGAGCGAAGCGCAATTCCATTCTTAAAAAAATGTGAGCAGCCCTTTATCCCGGTCATCACTGAATTCACCAAACCAAAATCAGGCAGTGCCCCGAAAACCCCTGAAACCCGAGATGCACTCAAATTAAAAGAGGTCTGGACGTTTGTGTGCGATCAGGTTCCAGAGCGAATCTCAAAAATCATTGACTCACTGGTACGAACCATCGAAGTCGAAGAACTTCCACGACTGCTGCTGCCAATTGCAGCAGAAACGGTTTCTCAAGAACACTTTACGCCAGTGGCCAATCGCTTGCTCGCCCACAGTCGATCTACGCAGCCAGCCGTTGGAACGCTGGTTTTTGAAATTATTGAAACGGCACCCGGCGTCTTCGAAGGCTGTTTTGAAGAGACATTGAAAGCCGTCCTGGCTGGAGTGGCAAGTCCATCCATTGGAACCGCCAAAGCAGCAGCGGCAGCGATGTGTTCGATGATCCGGCATTTTCGATTACAACACCCTGAACCCCTGATGCTGGCGTTTGATCAGGCAATCCTGGTTGAAACGCCAACGGTCCTGGAACAACTGCTCAAAGGCTTGCAAAGGCTTCCGATTGCAGGACTTCCCCGCACAACGCACAACCGGCTAGCCGAACTTGCCGACCGTGATGAAAAGCGGTTCGGGAAATTTCTCTCTGCCGCCTCTTAGTACGACAACGAGGTTTTATTCCCGCTGGTAAGACCAGAGCGAACTCAGCCATAACTTGATATGCTCCTGGTGCTTCCACAATCAACGAAAGTGGTTCCAGCCCCTGGGTGCCGTTTGGGGCTTGAATTACTGCTCCATCCAGCTCAATCAGACGCACAACCACATCTATTCGGTGCTGCTCCACAACCAGTTTCACTCAGTTGTTGGCTTTGAGCATTAACGGGTAGGTGTGGTTTTCACCACCGTTCAAGGTTCGGAGTTCGGAGGAAATGAAAGGCTGGGGCTGAGGGCAAAGGGTTGAGATTTGTTCTGGGTTAGCCAGCTGGCTCTGTTTGGCCTCAGCAAAGATTGGTATTGGAAGGATGATAGTTCCGAATTTTATTATAATTTATAAAATCGGTTTCACCTGGCGGAGCGGTCTGTCACAACTGATGAACGACTTCTCGCCAGCCATTCCACTACGGGGAACGGTGGGTTATGGGTCGCAGGAGAAGCTGATGGCGCTCCAGAAAACGCTCCAGCAGCAGGTCTCCCGTCCGCGAAACTGAAAGCTCGATGAGCTGGTGATCCCCAAAACGTTTGGCGATCACGTCGCTCGCATTGCAGTCCGC
>CAZXCE010000776.1:0-3879 GCA_964639175.1 uncultured Clostridia bacterium | reverse complement strand
GGCGCCCGCCGTGGCAATCACGCCCTGGCCGGCCCGAATGTACTGGGCATTGGGGTTGGTGGCGAGATAGCCAACGACTTGACCATTGGAATTGGTCACTGCCGTTACGCCGCTGCCAGTTCCTGGAACACCATTCGGATTAAACAGGGCACGGTCACCGGCAGTATCGCCATTGAGGTTGCTGTCCGTTGCGCTCAGAGCCGTAAACGGTTGACCGCTTTCAGCCGTGTAGATCAGGTTGGACTGGAAGCCGCCGAGCAACGTCCGCACGAGCCGATTTTGGTTCTGGCGGAACCACGGCAGTTCCCAAATGATTGAGGTCACAAACCGATGTGGCCGATCTATGGCTGAAATGCCACGCATATCGCCCAGGTTGAATCCATCCTGAGCCCGGCGTGGGTTGATGAAGCTGGTAAACAGGTCGTTTGTTCCAAAGTCAATCGTCTTGCTGAACGTGTAAGCGGCTGACATGGTGTAGCCATGTGAAAACCGCTTGGTCAAATCAACTGATCCGGAGTGGTAGGTTGAGCTTCCCACTGGGAGGAACGTGGTAACGGTTGGAGTGATAAAATCAGCCACCCCAAGTCCGCCAATTCCATTGCCGTAGATTGAAATGTTGACCAATTCATCCAGCGTTCGCATGCTGTCGAGGGTGCCCTGATCGGGAACCTGCGAGGCATTCATATACGTGGGCAGGCTGAATCCGGCGATTGGGAAGATTGAGTTTCCACCGTTAATGCGAACCTGAGCAATCTGTTTCACTCCACGCGTGCCCAGGTATCGGAGTTCAACGCTCCAGTCACGATGCAACTGGCGCTGATAGCTCAAGCTCCAGCTCATGGTATATGGCAACACCCGGTCTGGAATAAAAGCGGAGGTTGCTGCCCGGGCTTCGGCTGGGGTATTGGGTGGAGCTGGGGTGTTGCCCAAACCACCGTTGGCAATAAAGTTGGTCGGGGTTCCAAAGGGGCCGCCATCACCAGTCGCGGTATTGAGTTCCTGCTGGAACTGGGGTGGCAACTGGAGCGTGCCCAGGTTGCCGTACGCCACGTCAAACGAGGTTCCAAATCCGGCGCGGATTGAGCTTTCGCCGTTGTTACCAAACAGGAAGTGACCAATGCCTTCTTTGTAATCTGGCGCCCAGGCCAGGCCGATACGCGGCGCAAAGTTATTTTTGTCGGTTTTGGGCACGCCAAATTCAATCAGGCCCGGAACATTGGCAATCGCGTTGAGCGCCTGGAGTTTTTCATCCCGGAAGATCGTGTAGAACTCATAGCGCAGTCCCAAATTCAACGTCAGGTTTTGGGTGATTTTGAAGTCATCCTGGACAAACCAGTAAATGGATTTCCGGTTGGCGGCAAACGCTGATGAGCCGACGCCTCTCAATCCACCGTTAAAGCCGGTTGGTTTGAGGTCACGCAGGAATTCTTCAAGGGTTGAGTAGTCGTATTCGCCACGTCCACGTGGCAGGAAGCCGTTGGAGGAAATGACGTTGCGGAATTCAACCCCAAATTTCAGCGTGTGTTTGCCCTTGAGCCAGGTCAGGTTGTTGACATACTGGTAGCTGTTGGTGATTTCACCCTGGGGTGATTCACCCTGGGGACCAAAGGCATAGCCAGTGTCGTTAAAACTAAAGTTTGGGAAATTGGTAAATTCTTCGGGGATCCCAAATGAATTGTTTTTGCGCCGGTACGAAATCCGGGTTTCATTGATCAAGGTCGGCGTAAAGTTGTGGATAAAGGTAACCGAAGCCAACTGGTTGAGTTGGGTGAAGTCTCCGTTAAACACCGGGTTGCCGTTGCCATTATTGGGTGAAATGGTTTTGGCATAGTTGTAGCGATATCGAATCTGATCGCCGTTCCCCAACGCCTGATCCACATTCACATTGAAAATTTTGTTGGTCAGGAAGCTGGCATTCAGAAAGTTGACCGTGCCAACCGGAATATTCTGGCCCAAAACCTGAACTGAGTTTTCGGCGGCGGCGGCGGGAACGGTGTACTGTTTCAAAATTCCAAGCGTCACCGGGCTGATGCCGTTCAAGTTTTCAAGCTGAGCAAACCCGGCGGCGGTTGGGGTCAAAAAGCTCGCTGGATTTCCCGCCGTACCAGTCGTGTCATACTGATAGGCGCCGAAAAAGAACAATTTGTTTTTGATGACTGGTCCACCGAGGTACCCAGCCACCCGGTTGAAGTCAAATCGTGGTCGCCGGTCTGGCGCTTCGCCACGGGCAATTGACTCCTTGGTCAGGTGGTCAACCGCTTTGTAATTCTTGTTGATGTTGAACCAGCTCGCACCACCATGAAACTCGTTGGTGCCGGATTTGGTGACGGTGTTGAACTGGCCAGCGGAAGAGTGCCCGAATTCCGCCGTGTACTGATTGGTCAACAAGGTGAATTCCGCCACCGCTTCTGGAATCACATCAATGACGTGACCGGTCAAAATGGTGTCGTTATTGTCCACCCCATCCAGGGTGAAGCTGTTGTTGCGGGGGCGATTGCCACCGACCGAACCACCTTCACCGGCGGTACCCCCAGCCTGTGAGGTGATATTTGGCGCCAGCAATGCCAGTTCGAGTTGCGAGTTGTTAAAGCTCGGCAGTTCAACCACTTTGCGGGCTTCAAACGTGTTGCCGAGAATTGAGCTGCTGGTTTCAACCAGCACATCGCCACCAGAAACAGTCACAACTTCGCTGACTTCACCGGGCAGCATTTTGATGGTGACATCAATAATGGAATTGAGTGCAATCCCAACATTATCAATGGATGTTGTTTTGAAGCCGCTGGCTTCGGCTGAAATCGAATACTTTCCAACTGGAAGGTAATTGATTCGAAACAGACCGGAAGCATCGGCTGTGGCGCTTGAACTGAAGCCTGTTTCCATATTGGTGACCTTCACCGATGCGCCGCTAATCACCGCCCCAGATTCATCAACGACTTTTCCGTTGATGCCACCATCAGTGGCCTGGGCCGAAGCAGCGACCGTCGCGAAGAGCAACAGAATGGACAGTACGCAAAACCGAATTAACCCGTTATTCATTGGGTCCTCCCATTGTTTTTCTCGTGTGTTGAGGGTGAAAGTTGGCGGCTCAAGCCCAAAAACGGCTTTAAGAGACAAAAACACCCCCAGGAACGTCAAAGCTGCACCTCTTGATGGGTACATCCCTCGACGCCAGTGAACTGAGTATCTGAATTGGCTTGTACTTTGGACCGCAAACTTAATCTAATTTCTAAGGACAACAATGAAAAAGTGAGGAATAGCTGATTCTGTGTGACGAAATGGACAGAAGATGGGGCAGGCAGGCGATCTCTTTTTTGGAATCTCCATTTGAAAATTGGAAATTGGCTGAGTCAGAAAGAAGTCTTCGTATTTTTGAAGTTGGGGCGATCTTCAGCTTGAAGCTCAGGAGCGTTTCTGAACTTTTGGTTTTTCATCAACCCACGCCGCCCAAAAAAACTGACCTCGCCCGGCAAGAAAGAGCCAGCGCCAGGCCAGGACTGGCTTACCCTCCTCACCACATAGTTTTAGAACATCACTTTGAACGGCAGTTGAACCACTCGCAGGCTCTTGAGCTGGCTGCCGGTTTATCCAAAAACAGCCCGGTCCACCTTCTGGCTTGCCAGATCAAACATTGGATAGTTCGTGAAATTGAAAGATTCAGCCCAAACCCCGATGGGAATCTGCTCTGTGATTGGCATGATCTTCAAGAAACTGAAGTCCCAGTTTGAGGAGGTTGCGGGGACCTAAGGCATGAAAATTCAATACCTTCATCATTTTTTCACCACAGAGGACACAGAGGAACACAGAGGGTTCGGTTGATTGATTTTCCTCTGTGTTCCTCTGTGTCCTCTGTGGTGAGTTTTTGACTTCCGGTAGAGTTTG
>CAZXCE010000775.1:0-3883 GCA_964639175.1 uncultured Clostridia bacterium | reverse complement strand
CCGGAGGACGATGGAGAGTAGCCGGTGGTCGCGCAGCTTTGGGCGCTACCACCGGATCACGGCCCAGTTTCATCTCGCGCCCGGATGGGCGCTGGAAGATTTTGTCGGTCAGGCACCCTCGATTCGGCAAACCTGTTGAGATTTTGATCCAGCGCCCATCCGGGCGCAAATCGCCTCGGCTTGCATTCCGGAGGGCGCGCCTCAAAGCAGGCTTCCCTCCGGCTACTATCCGGCGCCCATCCGGGCGAAAACTGACTCAGGTTAGCGTTGCTCCACAAGCTTGAATCGCCTGATTTTGGCTCTTTCAAAATCTGGATACTCATTGAGATAACGTGTTCCCTGGCCTGTTTCCAGATTTATGACAAATTTTGCCTCGTAACTTCCTGCCCCATCACCTCCGTTTAGAATCACAGTGATTGTTTTTTGGTTTGATTGGAGTTCAAAACCCGGCCTTTCAGTTCCTGGATCCAGATGTGGTTCAAATAGATACCGATACATCGCTTGAGGGAGTTCAACTACTTTTCCGCCATACCGGATTCGGAAAAACTCGATTTCCTTTCGTGGAATACTTCCATCAACACCATTTGGGCTAACGCCATCTACTTTCATCAAAGACTGGTATTCAGCACCTGGATAAAACGTGAGCCGGTGTTTGGTTCGATCAAACGGGCGAAACCCAATCTCAACGGTACAGAGTGAATTGGTTCGGACAGCCACTCCGGTTCGAGCCGGTGGAGGTCCAGGATGAACAGGCGTTTCCATCACACTTTTTTGGACCGGCGGAGTGGTTGGGGGAACTGATGGCGGCTGTTTGTCGCGTCCTGGAATAAAAAAAGCAATGAGCAGAAGCAGGATCACCAGCAAAGTAATTCTCCAATAGCGCATAGATAAGTACCTTGTCAAAAGTTTCCTGAGATATTGAGTTTGGTAAGCGCTTGATTTTCTTCCGTGTTTTCCGTGGTTTCCGTGGTTAAAATGTCTGGAAATTTTCGGTAAGGTACTTAGAACTCCAAATTCCTGAATCAATTCAAAAAAGACTTAAAACTTCGCTCGTCCAACCACTCAAACAAATACACACCTCCCCTTCAAGGTCAGATGAATTGAAAGAAAAACTCCAGATCACAATGAAATGAAACAGAAAAAATATGATGATTGGCCCACTGGCAATTAAGGTTCCAAGAAACAGTGCTCGAAGGCTCCGTTGATATACTGCGGCACCCAGAGTAAAAACCATTCCAACCCCTGGTAAAACAAAAAACAAGCCGGTCGCCAGTTGAAAAAGCATTTCTCCAGGATCCTGGGAAAAACGAAGCTCCCTGACGATAACTCCAAGTATATAAATCACATATGGGCTGATTGCCGCCATTACAAAACGTTCAGAGAAGATTTCATACGCCTGCTGGTCCGGGTCAGCATAACTCCTGAGAAACATTGGGGTTTCAACCGGTATCACCGCCACAGGCGATGGTTCGGGTGAAGTTGGAACGCCGTCACACCGGGAACAATGGTTGGTTTCTGGGATAAAACTGTCTGACTGATGGCAAATTTCACACCGCCGAGCCAGGGTTTCTTGCCTGATTGAAAAACCGGGATGCACGGCCATAAACCGTAACCTTTCTTGGTTGAGAGTAGAAATCTTTTATATCCAGGTGTTTTATGAGCGGGGAGTTGGATTCAAAGAGGTAATCCTCTTCAATAAGAACCAGCGCAAATTAACCACCGGCACAATGAATGGGTTGAGTACCAGTCCCCTCTATTCCAAAGAAATATGACAAGAAACCAGAAAGCAAAACCCAGATCATTGGCCCACTGGCAATCAAAGTCCCAAGAAAGAGTGTTCGAATGCTTTTCCCCTTTTTGTAAAGATCAATGAGGGTAACCATTCCAATCAATGGCACAGTAAAAAATAAGGCGGCTGCCAGCACGGTAAGCAATCCAACCACTTCGTCTGGAAATCTAAGCTCCCTGCTGATAATCCCAAGCATGAAAAGCACATACGGACTCACTGCCGCAATTACAAAACACTCCGAGAAAATTTCATACGCCTGCTGGTCCGGGTCAGCATAACTCCTGAGAAACATTGGGGTTTCAACCGGTATCACCGCCACAGGCGATGGTTCGGGTGAAGTTGGAACGCCATCACACCGGGAGCAATGGTTGGTTTCCGGAATAAAACTATCTGACTGATGGCAAATTTCACACCGCCGAGCCAGGGTTTCTTGTCGAATGGAAAAGCCGGAATGCGCTGCCATAAGCCGTAACCTTTCTTGATTGAAGGTAGAGATCCTTTGTACCCAGGTGTTTTATGAACGGTGAGCCGGGTCTGAATTGAGGTGCACCCAGTTTCGAACTGGCTTCCAGCAACCAGCGATGAAGAGCCCAACCAGTGCGATATTAAGAACAGCCAGCTCTTCGGGCAGAAGTGGACCGCCTCTGCGTGGCATTTTCATCAATTCCGCGCCGTGGAAAAATGAAAAAGGGACTTCCGTAAACGGCCTCCAATACGGACGCGCAAAGGACTCAGCACCGGGTAGATGATTGATACAATTCAAGATGTCATCAAATACCGGTCGAGCAACAAGTTGCATTCCCAGAAAAACAGTGAGCCAAACCCACCATCTGATCTTTGTCCACACCACACAATCGCGAAAAAAAGCCGCAAGAACCAGCAAGACCAAAACAGCCAGACCTCCCGGCGGAAACCCCCACCAGGCAACAATCGCCCAGATACTCATCACAGTGAAAAAGATCCATCTCATCCAGGAATGATTCAATACACCGGGCGGCCAGTATTCAACTCCGGCCATCACAAACATAAGAAACAGCCCGAGCCCAAGCCCAAATGGACGACAGGCTGGATCATCGGTTATCCACGGAACAATCAGGGAAGCCACGAGGCTCACCATGAACGTGACCACCCCGTATTCCATTTGCATTTCAACATTGCAGGGTTACTGCCTTTCATCCCAAGGGTTCTTATACTATGTCTGGAATGAATTTCTTGTAGAAGGAAATCATTAAATATCTGAAATAACTGTGTTTAAATCATTCTTCATTCTTCATTCTTCATTCTTCATTCTCAATTGGTATTAATCACTCAGCCAGTTCAGCAAATATCCAGAGTTCATTCCCAGGCATCCAACCACAGCCACGATGCCAAAAATGAAGAGTCCCCAGCGCCGTTTGTACTCCTGGCGGGTCAACATTGGAGCCAGAACAATCGTCACCACTGGCCAGGACGGAACATAAATCACCGAAGTGAAAAACCCCGTCATCACACTTCCCACCAGGACTTGATAAAACCATCCCGACCCAATCAGAAATGGATCATCCCGCCATGGCACGGGCCAGCGTCCCAACACCCGTGAACTGTACCAGAGTAACATTCCCAACAACGCCAACCAGATCCACGGCCAAAGCGCCAGGCCAAGGTGGATATGCCGGGCAAGGCTCATTCCAGATGTGTATTGCTGGTTTTTCGCTAAAGATTCGACAGGCATTTCATTAACTTTCACAACTGTACCCAAACACAACCGCCATAAATATCAGATAAACAATGAGGAGCAATGGACCTGAGGCAATCAGAGTTCCGAGAAACACCTTCCACCAGTTTTTTTTCTGGGCACCTTCTTGACCCAGTCCCATAAATCCAAGAATCGGCAAAATACAAAATAAACTCAGCGCCAGTTGGGTAAAAAGCTCTCCGATACTTCTTGAAAATCCAGCCTCTGCACTCAGAACCCCAAGCGTGAAAAGCACATAGGGACTCACCGCCGCTATGAGAAAACGTTCAGAGAGGATTTCATCTACCTGCTGGTCCGGGTCGGCATAACTCCTGAGAAACATTGGGGTTTCAACCGGTACCGCTGCCACAGGTGATGGC
>CAZXCE010000774.1:0-3884 GCA_964639175.1 uncultured Clostridia bacterium | reverse complement strand
TGCGGTTGATTTTGGCGATGTTGATTGGGCTTTCAAGTCATTTGACATCACGAATCGGGGAATAAGTGGGTGTCAGCCAAGCTCTCTTGCCGATTCCCACGGATACCGGTCCCCAGACCCGAATATACCTGATTTTCGGCATAGAATTATCAGTCAGCCGAAACCCCATTACACCGATGAAGCGAGAAAGGCTCATATTGTTGGGAAAGTAGTTCTTTCCGTTCAGTTCTGTGCCGATGGAACAATTGGGAATATTCGGTTACTCAGGTCGCTGGGCTACGGATTGGATGAGCAGGCGATTGTGGCGGCTCGTCAGATCAAATTTCATCCAGCCCTGAAAAACGAAAAGCCAATGACATATACCAGTCGGGTTGAATTCAGTTTTAACCTGATTGATTGAGTCAATCTGTTTTGACTGAACAAGGAGTTAACTGGCAGAAAATCTGCACACTGAACTTTTTTCCAACCCTATTCCAATGAAAAAATTTGTCTTCCGACTGTGTTTTCTGTCAGTCTTGGTGTGCGTTGCGGTGGGCACTGCCTTCGCAATCCAATCCCAAAAAGCCAAATCAAATCCAGAACAAATTCCAACTGGGCTTGAACCCACACCGATGTTGAATGTTCCCGGTTTAGAGCTGGCAATTGAACTGGTTGAGCCTGCGCTGATCGTTCCTTCTTTTCGGAATAATCCTGGCCAGGGGCTAGCCACCTGTCCGGAAATTCAAAGGACATCTAGGGTTTCTCGCCCCCAGATCATCAGTCAGGTGAAGGGAAAGTACACAGAAAAAGCGCGGGATGCCTGTATTCGTGGAAAAGTGATTCTGGCAATTGAGTTTCGCGATGACGGAACCATTGGTACTATTCGGGTTGTCAGGTCACTCGGCTATGAACTCGATGAGCAGGCAATTGCCGCTGCCCAACACATCAGATTTCGGCCAGCAATGAAAGACGGTCAACCCGTCACGATTACCCGTCGGGTTGAATTCCCTTTTAACCTTATCAATTGATTCAAGCTAAACGTTTTATGCCCTTTCTCGCCCGATTTTTTCGAATACTGGTGTGTGTGGCTGGGGTGTGCTGGTTGAGCCTGACCACTGCGCTGGCCGGGACATCGCAGGAAGACTACCTCCGGCGGTTTGACGAAGCGCATCAGCTCATCGGGCAGGCACTCAATCTTGGCCAGCAACCCGAATCCCCCGGCCAGTGGCGGGCTTCAAATCATCTGAAAATGGATGATATTGTGCAATTCCGATTGCTGCTCCCTCGGAATGAAGTCGTTGACTTTCAGGGTCAATCCATCACGGTTGATAATTCACGGCTCTACGATTTGCTTGAAAAACAGCAATCCGCCAAAACACCCGCTGACTCAGAGCAGGCACTGGCACTCCTCAATGAAGAAATGGCCGAGTTGCGCACCCGGATGTTTGAGCCTGACAATTCCGCCAGTGCTGGGCGTGGTCAGGCAACTGAAAAAATGCAGGAAATTCTGACTCGCCGTGATTTTACGATCAAACAGGGCGATAGCTGGCGCGACCGGTTTCAGCGCTGGCTGGGTGAAGTTTTGCTCGATTTGCTCCGAATGCTCTGGCCCAGCTTTAAAACCGGCAGTGTCACGATGCTGGATCTGGCCAAAATGGTTGTGATTGCCCTGGTGGTGGTGGCGGTCGCCTGGATCACCCGAGTGCTGGTCCTGCGCTTCTGGAAGCGCGACCCGGCTGAGAAAAAAGGCGGAAAACGGGTTATCTTAGGCGAAGAAATTGACGAATCAACCACGGCTGAAGAACTTCTGACTGCCGGAATGGATCTGGCCCGGACAGGTGAATACCGGCAGGCAATTCGAAAAGTCTATGTTGCGCTCCTCTATGATATGGACGAACGCCAGGTCATCCATATCGAGCCAGGGCTCACCAATCGCGAATACCTCAACCGCGTGCGCAGCCAGGTCCGAATCTACTCGCCGATGCACGAAATGACCAATCGCTTTGATGAGTTCTGGTATGGTCAGTTTGTGGCTACCAAAGAAGATTTTCAAAAATTTCTGCTCAAATACCGCGAAGCGGTGGGGGGACTTCCGACCAAAGCGAAAGCATAGGGTTCAGGGGTCAGGGGTCAGGGGTTAGGGGTCAGGGGTCAGGGTTTCGAACCAGGTGCGATTCACAACACCGCAGGTTCTCAGAATAAGAAACCCCGGAATACATAGAAAATAAAGCCAAACTTCTTCAATGATTTCTGAAGCTCTCAAGGGATACCTACCAGGGAAATACTTCACTAAAAAACCGTAGCGCCCTTTATGTTCTGCTATTCTTTTTTCTTTTCTGTCTTTTTCCCGGAACCCGGAACCCGGAACCCGGAACCCGAACATAGGATTGCTCATGAATCGAAAAGCACTGGGAAACATGTTGGTTGTCGGGTTGCTCGTTACGGTTATGGTGGGCCTCAACCTGCTATTTTATCGTGACAGCCGTGAAGATTCTGAAACCGAACAACGGGCCGACCGCTCGACGTACTCGGGCCGAACGTTTGGCCTGCTTGGCTATTTCACGTTGCTCGAAGAATCAAAAATCCCGGTCGCCCGGTGGCGCGAACAATTTACCGAACTCAAAAACTCGCCCACGACCAGAGTGCTGTTTATTGTTTCTCCGTCGCCACTCTATTTCCCAACCAAAGAAGAAATCACCGCCTTACAGGAGTGGGTTCACCAGGGAGGAACGGCGGTGATCATTGATCGCTCAATCAAACTTGATTTCACCGGATTTACGCTTGAGACTGGGTACCTGCCACCGGTTGAAACTGGTCAGGATGGTGCAGCCCCACCGCCTCGCCGGGCCTATCCCTGGCAACCAACCAGCACCATGTATGGCGTTGGTCAAATTGAAGTCTCAGAGTTTGCCAGCAGTCTGCAATTTTCTGTCGCACAGGCTGCCAGGCCTTCAGTCGTTTCACCCTGGGCAGCCCCACCTGGAGAAAAAACCCCCGAGGCAGTTGAAGAAGCCGAAGATTGGGCAGAAGATCCCGAGTTTGAGGAAAATTCCGAAGCATTTCCAGCCGGGCAACTTCCAGCCAAAGTGGCTCAACCCGTAGCGACTGACGATGCCGTGTACTTACCCTTAGCTGGCGTTGACCATTTTTCAATCCTGGCTCAGTTAAAGTATGGTCAGGGAAACTTCATATGTCTGTCAGATGAATTCATTTTTGCAAACAATGGCATTTCAAAAGCGGACAATGCCATTCTTGGTCTCAACCTGGCGAGCGCGGTGCTTGATGCCGTTCAGAAAAAGTACCCGGCTTCTAAACACCAGATTTTGTTTGACGAATTTCATCACGGCTATCACAACGGCGGCCCAAACTATGCCACGTTGGCCGGGTATTTCCGTGGTTCGCCAGTTCCCTGGCTGATGTGGCAGTTTGCATTTTTAGGGCTGTTTATTGTGTTTACCTATGGCCGGCGATTTGCCCGCCCGGTGCCGCTCAAACGGGTCAATCGGGCCAGTTCGCTTGAGTATGTTTCAGCCATGGCACAAATCCAGCTCGTCGCCAAAAGCTATGACCTGGCCATTGAGAATATCTATAACCGCTTCCATCGGGTCTTGTGTCGCTATGGCGGTGTTGCGACCAATGTCAGAATTGATCGGATTGCCACGGCAGTTGCTTCGCGAGGACAGGTTGATGCCAGCGAACTCATCCGGATCCTCCAACGCTGTCAGGAAGTCCTCAACGGCAAAGCCATTACCGAAAAAGAAATGCTGCACCTCACTCAAAAGATTCGAGAAATCGAACATAAGATTGGAAGCTGATGAATTGGGGTGAAGGACTGAGGGCTGAGGGCGGAAGGCTGAGGGCTGAGGGCTAAGGGTGTTGAACTCAATGTCTTCAACCCTCAGCCC
>CAZXCE010000773.1:0-3885 GCA_964639175.1 uncultured Clostridia bacterium | reverse complement strand
GAACCCTGAACCCTGAACCCTGAACCCTGAACCCTGAACCCTAAAAAGCGGCCATTCTCCGGGCGGTGAAGAGCACCGCCATCATCGTTTTGGCGTCTTTAATTTCGCCGGCTTCGACCATGCGGAGCGCTTCGGCAAATGGGACACGAAGCAGGTTAATTTCTTCATCTTCATCCAGTTGACCAGTGCCAGGCGTCAGTTCAGTTGCCAGATAGCAATAGAGAACTTCAGTACTGTATCCCGGCAAGGCATAAAACTTTGTCAGAAACTCAATTTTCCCCGCCTTCCAGCCGGTTTCTTCTTCAAGTTCACGTTCAGCCGCCAGGAGTGGGTCCTCGCCCGGTTCAAGGCGTCCGGCAGGAATTTCAGTCAAAACTTCTTTGGCCGGGTGACGATATTGTTTCACCAGCAGGACATCGCCATTTTCAAAAAGTGGTAATACCGCCGCGCCGCCGTTGTGATGAACGATGTCAATTTCAGCCCGCAGGCCGGATTCAAGTTCAATGGAATCGTGCGAGACGTCAAAAACACGTCCACGGTGGAGGAAGGTCTGATCCAAAAGTCGTGCAGGCATAGATAAAGGTTGTCAGTACCACCTGCGTGAGCGGGTGGGTATCGTACAAGGATTGTCAGTACCACCTGCGTGAGCGGGTGGGGATTTAGTGGGCCAGGTACATCCGAATCGTCAGGAACGCAAACACTGCAACGAGCCCCAGCGCCGCCCGGTATTCGCGATAGCGAAGGTAAAGTTGAAGGTTAAAGGGTGATTGCAGGGCGACTGGCAACGCCGTCAATTTCGGCAGAAGCAACGGCACCTGCGTGGCATACACTGGATAATCATCGGGAAAAATCTGGGTCAGGTGACGCGCTTCGGCCTGCATGACCGGCAGATAGATCATCAGGAAAAAAGCAACTAACCCCAGGGCAATCCAGAGATTCCCGCCAGCCACCGCGCAGCCAATGCCCATCAGGAAACTTCCTAAATAGAGCGGGTTGCGGGTCAATGCGTATGGACCGCTGGTGGCCAGTGTTTCATTTTTTCGCAGGTGGCCTGACGCCCAGGCCCGAGTCAAGAGCCCAAGCAGGGAAATTGCGCCGCCAATCACCACAACCAGCAGGGAAGGCCGGGCAAAATACAGATAGAGGCCACTCAAGACAAATCCCGAAGGTACTCGGATCCGCTGGGCTATATGCTGCAGTCGGTCACTGGTTGAAACGGGTTGAGACAAGACGTTTGATGACATGAAAAACCCTGAACGGAAGCCAGATCATGTGAATAATCCGGTAGATCTCGAAAACGGCGGATTATTGGTGGTTCGCTCCGAAAAAACAAGGCGTCAGGGCGTGGAACTACTTTGCGGATGGCGTCTTTTTCAAGAACCCAGAGCCGAAACGATGCAACGTTTCGAGGAATCGCACGCATCGCACCCCCCATTTCACACCTCACCCGTGCGGGTCCTTTTCCGCGAATATAAAAATCCATTTTTTTGAAAATGAAGGCCGCAATTCCTGAAAATGGCCGGAATTTGACTCAGCAACTGACGGCAAATCACCAACTCGTCAGTTGTAAATCATTGAGAAACAAGTGGTAGGGGAAAAAAATCAATTTGTCCGTAGGTTTTATTTGGTTTTGGAACGCAAGTTGATTATCCTCACCTGTACCACAATCATAAGGTTTACCTTCTTCGGTTGAAATCACACCACAACGCAACTGGTTGCACGATTCGATACCAAGGTGTTCTCTGAACCTCTTGGGAAGGGAGATGACTCGACAATGATGGAGTGGTTGGAGTATCTGCAACTTCAGCGCCCATTTGCCCAGTCCTGGATGACACATCTCATAGATATTGTACTGGTATTCATCATCATCTATGAGATTCTCAAGCTGGTCAGGGATACCCGCGCCGTGCAAATGGCGACGGGGATTGCTGTGGTTGCCGTGCTGTATGTGGTTTCAAAAGTACTCCATCTTGACACGCTGCAATTTTTGATGCGAACGGCGATGTTTTATGTCGGATTCGGCATCATTGTCTTATTTCAATCTGAAATCCGGGCCGCGCTGACCCATTTTGGAAAGAATCTGGGCAATTCATTTCTCTTTCGTCAGAAGCGCGAGAAAAAACCGCTGGATACCTTTGATGAAATTATTCTGGCTACGACCACCTTTTCAGCCCAGAAAATTGGAGCGCTGATTGTTTTTGAACGGACCATCGGGCTGCAGAACTACATTAATCGCGGTGTTCGGATGGATGCGATTCTGAGCTACGATTTGCTGGTCAATATCTTTAATACCAATGCACCACTTCATGACGGTGCCGTGATCATCCGCAATCGCCGGATTGCCGCCGCCAGTTGTTTCTTACCGTTGACGCTCAACCCACGGCTTTCAAAAGAACTCGGCACCCGGCATCGGGCGGCGATTGGGATTTCTGAAGAAAGCGATGCGTTTGTCATTGTTGTCTCTGAAGAAACCGGAGTGATCTCCTGCATTGAACAGGGGCAGATTACGCGCAATCTGGACAGCCGCAAGCTCCGGCTGGCGCTTTCGCGGGCGATGGATTTGTCGCAGGTGGTTGATCAGCCACGCCGACGCTATTACCGGCGGACATTTGGCAGCGAGGTTTCAATTGCGCCTGAAAATTCATCATCTGATGTTCCTTCTGAAACACCACCATCTGGAACACCAATTTTGACTACCACCAGCCCGATGCCTTCAGCCAAGCGGTTTCGGGAAATGGGAGGGCTCAATCTCGGGGCGTTCCGATTTGAAGGCCGGAGCTGGTGGGCCTCTATTCGCCATGTCGCGGACGACTATTTATTCAAAAATGGAAAATTGAAGCTGATCGCAGGTTCGCTGACGCTGGCGTTGTGGGTTTCGGTGACCAATCAGCAGGATGCGATTGCCTACAATATTCGCGGAGTCCCGGTTGTCTTTGAGAATGTTTCCAGTGCCCTGACTATCAGCAATCGTGACAGTGTCGAGTTTGTCAGTTTACGGGTTCGGGGACCACGCGATGTCATCGAACGTTTGCGGCCTGAATCCTTCACCATTCAAGTGCCGATGGGTGCCAAAGGTCCCGGTGAGGCCGTCATTCGGATTCGTGAGCAGGATGGCGATGTTGTGATTAAAAAACCGGATAATGTGGAGATTTTGGAGTGCAATCCACCCCGCATGACGGTCAATTTAGAGCGTGTCGTTGAACGTCAGATTGAGATCAAGCCGAGTTTTCGTGGATTTCCACCGGCTGATTATCAGGTAGCCGGAGTTACCACTTCGCCATCGGTGACGACGCTTCGCGGCCCTGAAAGTCAGATTTCGGCATTGCAGAGTGTTGGGACAGAGACGATTTTGCTTGATAACCGGCGAATCTCATTCCGAGATCGCTATAAAATTGATGTGCGTGACCCGCGAATTGAAATCTTGAGTCCCGCCACTCAGGAAGTTGATGTCATGGTCAACATTCAACAGGCATCAATCACCCGTACTTTTACCGGGGTGCCGATTCGAAGTACCCCTTTTTCAGAATCATTTCAATTTTCGCCCAAGACGGTAACTGTTGAGGTTGAAGGACCAAAAAGCATTATCGAAAACCTGCAACCCGAAAATTTAGCTGTTACCCTGAAGGAAAATGATCTGTCCACGCCAAATCAATTGTCACTCCAATGCCAGATCAATCTGTCTATCCCTGGAGTTGCAGTCGTGGTCAAAAAAATCGAGCCGGCTGCCGTTCAGCGGCTAAACCGGCGGTAATTTCAGGGTTCAGGGTTAGGGTTCAGGGTTCAGGGTTCAGGGTTCAGGGTTTTCGAAGGGATAGAAAATCCTTTTGGTTCCCTGTCTATTTTTCTGGTCCATTTGCCATTTCGCGGTGTCAAAGCCTGCGGAGG
>CAZXCE010000772.1:0-3898 GCA_964639175.1 uncultured Clostridia bacterium | reverse complement strand
CCCGCCATCGAGCGTGACCGAATCCCCAACACGCACGTTTGAAGAAAAACCCCGAATTCAAAAACAGGAACGACAGTAGAAAACAGACTGAGGGCTGAAGACAATGGGCTAGGGGCTGAGGGCTGAAGAAAACGGATTCCAAACCCTGAGCCCCAAACCCGATTTCTTCAGCCCAGATTCTTCAAAACCCACCAACCGGCGAGCAAAAGCGGTAGCAAGAGGATTCCGATTCCCACCATCAACAAAATTCGATCCTGTTTGCGGGCCCGTTCCACGGCATCAGCATAGGGAATCAGCGTGAAGGAAACCATGGTGTAGAGTGGGAGATACACCCCTGGCAACAGAGTGGCCAGGAAGTTATCGAGTTTCTTTTTCATCAAAAACCAGGGCGAGGCCACTTTGTCCCGCATTTCCAGATAGTTGGCAATGGCCAGTTCGGACAGAACGTCGGTGTTTCGTTTGCGGCGTGACTGATAGGCTTCAAAAACGGCTGGCCAGTCTTCGCCGTGCATATCCATACAGGCATTTAACACCGAACAGTCTTCAAATGAAGCATTCATTCCCTGGCCGTAAAACGGAACCACCGCATGGGCAGCATCACCCGTCAACACAAACCGTCCTCGATAGTGCCACGGGGCACATCGAACCGTGACCATCGCACCGGTTGGATTGTGGAAGAAATCCTCAACCAGTGTCGGCATAATGGGGACGGCATCTGGGAAATGGAGGGTAAAGAAACGCCGCACTTCTTCTGGAGTTTTCAGCGATTCAAAGCTCATTGGTCCCTGATGTGGAAAGAAGAGCGTACAGGTAAACGTCCCATCCAGATTTGGCAGCGCAATCATCATAAAATCGTGGCGTGGCCAGATATGCAGTACATTTTTATCAAGCGCATGGCTGCCATCAGGAAGTGCCGGGATCGTGAGTTCTTTATAGCCGTGGCTCAAAAACTGCTGACTATAATCAAAGCGTTCGGTTCGCACCTGCATGGTGTCGCGAATGGCCGAATAGGCACCATCGGCACCGACCACCATTTCGGCTGAAACGGTTTTGACTTCTTTGGTTATCTGGTCTTCAAGGGTAATCGTTGTGCGGTTGAGATCTGCCCCAAGGCATTTATGGTTAAAAAACACTTCAACGTTTGGGTAGGTTTCCGCCAGATTGATCAGGGCGACATTGAGCGCGTTGCGTGAAATCGAATAAATCGCTTCCTGGTCGTTTTTCCCATAGGGCTGAAACGTCAGTTGCCCCGTTGGGGAATGGATCATGCGTCCCCGCATCGGAATCGCCAGTTCCATCAACTTATCGCCAATCCCAACTTCCTGTAACGCATTGATTCCACGTCGGGAAAGCGCGAGATTGATCGAGCGACCTCGGGGGACTGGACGATCTCGCATGTCGTCGTTGCGTTCAAAAAGCGTCACTTTGTAACCACGTTGAGCCAGGTAAACCGCCATCAGGCACCCGGCTAACCCCGAGCCAACCACAGTAAAAGAAGGCATGGAAAAAACTCCTGTTTGACAGTCGAAGTGAAGCGAAAGAATATAGCACACCCCACTTAATTTCGGTTTCGGAGCACCTCAGAAAAATGAAGCAATGTCCCGAGTGTAAACGAGTGTTTCGCGATGACGAGATGGTATGCCCTGACCATGGGCAATACCTGACGCCACAAATGATTCTGGATGGGAAATACCGGCTGGAGGAAAAGATCGGCGAAGGTGGCATGGGCGAAATCTATCGTGCCACGCATCTGCGTCTCGGAACAACCTGGGCCGTGAAAATTCTCAACCTCGATTTACTTTCAGACGAATCTTCGGTTCAGCGCTTCTGGCGTGAAGCTCAGGTCTCAACCCAGATCAATCATCCGAATGTGGTCAATGTCGTGGACATCGTCGAATCGAAAGAATGCGGCGTGATGTACATTGTGATGGAGTATCTGGCTGGAAAAAACCTGAAAGAACGTCTCTATGAAGGGCACTTTTTGACCTGGGAAGAAATCCACCTGGTCCTCAGACAAATTTGCAATGTGCTCGATTGTGCCCACGCCAAAGGGATCATCCATCGGGATTTAAAGCCAGATAACATATTTTTAGTGGATACCCCGGAGATTGCCCGGTCAGTCAAAGTGCTCGACTTTGGCATTGCCTATGTGGGGAAGGATATGCGGTTGACGATGACGGGCGAATTGATGGGCTCGCCAGAGTATATGTCTCCCGAGCATTGCGAAGATCGTGACATGGATTATCGCGCCGACATCTATACATTAGGCGTGGTGCTCTATGAATTACTTACCGGAGACGTGCCGTTTTCGTTACTTCGCTACGGGTTCCAAACAATTATGGTCAAGCACCTGACGGAACTTCCACGCCGGATTCGCGACATTCGGCCCGATGTCCCCGAAGCCGTCGAGGCGGTTGTCTTAAAAGCACTGAGCAAAAATCCAAACCAGCGCCAGCAATCAGCCTCGCAACTCGCCCAGGAGTTTGAGGAGGCGTTGAGCACGTCAGGCATTCACGTAAAAGAACTGTCGTTTCCATTACTTCAAACCCAATCCACCAGCGCCATGCCCGATGTGATGGGGGCGCCATCCCCGTGGAGTCTCTCCCCATTGACCCAGGAAAGCCCGACCAGCCTGACCAATCCTGGGACAGAGACCTTGGATCCGTTTACCTCTCCGCTGGCTTCTCCCCTGACAAAAGAAGATTTAGACCCGGTGACAGATCCGGCAGATTCCCTGACAAAAGAAGATTTAGACCCGGTGACGGATCCGGCAGACGGTGTGATCGTTGAACCGGCTGAAACCATTGAAATGAATCCAGGGCCGGCGCTGACTGAAGATTTTTTGCTGCCATCTCTCACCCAGGAAGTAAACCCTGGGCACGACCCGCTGGCCACCAATCCCATTCATACTGCTGCGCGCGAAGGGATGATGCTGCCGCTGCGAACGGTTTCATTTGAGGTTGTGACGCTCAATACCTTTGGGCAGGTCGTTTTTCAAACCAAACGTCAGGCTGAAATTTTTGATGAACCGCTCGTCAGTGGCGACTTTCTGGAGATGATCGAAATTCCATCGGGCAGTTTCGAGATGGGAGACGCCGGGCTCGATGCTGAACAGCCAGTGCATAAAGTATCGGTACCAACCTTTTTTATCAGTAAATTCGCAATCACCCAGGCACAGTGGCACGAAGTTTCAACCTGGCCAAAAGTTGAACGGGAATTGCTGCCAGCACCTTCGAAGTTTTCAGGCCCAATGCTTCCAGTTGAACAAATTACCTGGGACGATGCCATGGAGTTTTGCGCCCGTCTGGCCAAAAAGACCCGCCGGAGCTATCGCCTGCCGACCGAAGCTGAATGGGAATATGCCTGCCGGGCAGGAACGGTCTCGCCGTTTGCTTTTGGAGAGACCCTCACGGCAGAAATCGTCAACTACAACGGCGAATATCCCTATGGTCAGGCGCCAAAGGGCGAAAATCGCCGCAAACCAATCCCCGTCGGCAGTCTGCATATCCCTAATGCGTTTGGCGTCTATGACATGCACGGAAATGTTATGGAATGGTGTCTGGACGTGTGGCATCCAAACTATAGTGATGCCCCAACCGATGGCAGTGCCCGCCGTCATACCGACGATCAGCGATACCGGGTGGTGCGAGGTGGCTCGTGGAATCACAGTGCCCATGATTGCCGCTCTGCGTACCGCTATGGCCGGCTTCCGGATCTGAAAAATAGCTATCTTGGATTTCGGGTGGTGATGATGTTGAGCGACTGGTGGCGAGCTTGAAGAAGAATGAAGAATTGAGAATGAAGAATGAAGAATGAAGAATGAAGAAAGTGGTGCTTGGTGCTTGGTGACTGGTGCTTGGTTTCGAAAACCCGGAACCCGGAACCCGGAACCCGGAAC
>CAZXCE010000771.1:0-3901 GCA_964639175.1 uncultured Clostridia bacterium | reverse complement strand
GCTTTGGAACCAATACCTTCCAAGAACCAAGAACCAAGAACCAAGAACCAACCACTAACCACTAACCACCAACCACTTTCTTCATTATCTTATGGTGTCATTTTTTTCCTGGCTGGATGTGATTGCCCTGCCGATTGTGGTGCAGGGTTTTTTTTCGGTGCGAGACGGCAGGCGCTATCTGGAGTTTTGCCGGCGTGTACAAATTCAACGCGGGCAAGGTCAGTTGGGTGAGTTGCCAACTGTAGCCGTGTTGTTACCCTGCAAGGGCATGGATGAAGGGCTAGAGTTGACGCTTTCCGTGCTTACAGCGTTAGACTATCCACAGTACGAACTCATTCTGATAGTTGAAGAAACAACCGATCCAGCATTTCCAGTGCTTTCGCATTTCTGCCAGAATCAAACCGACCGTGTGCGGCTGGTGGTTGCTGGCAAGGCTGATCAACGCGGGCAGAAAGTCCATAATTTGCTCGCTGGCATCAAACAGCTCAGCCCGGAAGCCGAAGTTCTGGCTTTTCTGGACTCTGATGTGGGGATTGGTCGTGACTGGTTGCTGGAACTGGTGAAACCGCTGACGGATCCAGCCGTGGCAGCGACAACGGGATATCGGTGGTTTCCACTCAATGTTGGAGGATGGCCAAATCTGGTCCGGTCTGCCTGGAACGGCTCGATTGCCACATCGCTGGGACCCGGCAAAAATAATTTTGCCTGGGGTGGGTCAATGGCCATGCGTCGGATTGATTTTGAAACATTGGACGTGGCCGGGTACTGGCAAGGTGCGGTCAGTGACGATTATGCCTTAACCGAAGCGGTTCGAACGGCTGGCCGCCCGATTGCTTTTACTCCAGCCTGTTTAGGCTTGACGCCGGGCACCACTTCATTTCGGGATCTTTGGGAATTTACGACCCGCCAAATCATCATCACTCGCGTTTACAATCCCGGTACCTGGAAAATTGCAAGTGGCTGGTATGTATTCTACAGCCTGGTGTTTTTGAGTTTGCTTGGTCGAGGTATGAGCGCTGCACTGGATGGTGCCTGGATTTTGGCCCAGTTCCTGGTGGCGGTGATGTATGGGCTCAGTATTGTGAAAAGTGCCCAGACGCTGGCTGCCGTTAATGACGTTCTGCCAGCAGGCGTTGAGGCTGGCTGGATGCGTCGGGCAGGGTATTGCCTGCTGGGACCGTGGGTAGCGATGGTATTTGCCGGAAACTTCATTCGGTCCTGGTTTACTCGGACAATTGTCTGGCGGGGAATTGGGTATGAACTCCGTTCAAAAACCGAAACTCGAATCATTCGTCCGCTTTCAGCCGGCTCGACAAAATGAACAAATTTGAGTCGAGGTTTCTTGGCGAACCTATATGATTGTGATAAGTTGCTGAAACTCAGCCCAAAGTCCTGGTCTCAAGTTCACCTCATCTTCTTTCCTTTTATCTATGGTCAACACTGCACATCTGGACGTGCTTTTTAGTTCTGAATGGAACGAGTGGCGTACTCACAATGAAGGGGTCATTCCAGACTTTACGTCAGCCAATTTATCTGGAAAGGACCTGTCAGGGCGGGATTTTCGCGGTGCTGATTTTACCAATGCTGATCTCACAGGTGCCACGCTCAGCAATGCTAATTTCAATAAAGCTCTTTTCCGAAACACCAAGCTGTTGGCGGTGGATTTGACGCAGGCGGTGCTCACCAATGTGAATCTGACCGGGGCTGATTTGCGTCAATCTGTCCTCAAAAAAGTCAACTTGAGTAGCTCCACACTCAATAATGCCAATCTTGAAGCGGTTGATCTCGAAGGCGCCAACCTCGAAGGGGCTTCACTGGAAGCCGCCAATTTACGTGACACCAATTGTAGCCGGGCTAACCTTCGGCGGGTGTATCTCAAAGGCTCGGGATTTGATGGCGCTATTTTTGAAGAAGCTGACTTACAGGAAATTGCCTTTGATTACCTGCGGTTACCCGGTGCCAATTTGCGCGGTGCCAATCTGACCGATAGCAGTCTCAAATATGCTGATTTTCGCGATGCTGATTTGCGCCGGGCAAAACTCGTTCGAGCCAAGCTGGTTCAAACCAATTTTTCTGGTGCCAATCTGGCAGGGGCTGATTTTGAGAAAGCTGACATCCTCGAAGCCAATTTTGATCTGGCATGGCTCACCGACGCCCAGTTTGTCGGAACTCGATTGGAAAAGGTCAGTCTGGTAGGGGCGATTATCAAAGGCGCCAATTTTGAAAAAAGCAAACTCAATGCCAATATGACCGGCATGGATTTGCGCGTTGCCAAATTTGCCGGTGCGACCTTTGGTGGGTCCAATTTGTCGCAAACAGATATGCGGCGGATGAGTTTGCCAGGAGTGAGTTTTAAAAATTCGCGTCTGGTGGATGCCCGAATGGCCGAGATGAACCTGGAAAATACCAGCTTTGAGGATGCCGAATTAACGGGTGCTTCAATGCGCGGGGTCAATCTCAATAACGCCAACCTGAATGGATCCACCATGGCCCTGGCTGATTTGACCGCTGCCTCACTCCTCAATGCCCGTCTGCAGGAAGTCAAGCTCGAACGCGCCGACCTGCGCTTTGCCAAACTGAATAAAGCCAACCTGGAACGGGCCGATTTGACCCGCTGCAATTTGACCGGGACTGATTTCACCGATGCCAATCTTGCTAATACCAACTTTTGGGCTGCCAAAGTGAAAAATGCAAAATTGGACGCCGGGTTGAAGTGGAAATTGTTGTTTCTGCTGTTTCGATATTGAAGAAGTCAGTTGTCAATCGTTGATAAGTCAGTCGTCAGTATTGAAGAAGTCAGTTGTCAATCGTTGATAAGTCAGTCGTCAGTAGACCAAACCCAGGTACTTCAATTTGATGATTTCCTGCGAAGAAGCATTCATAAATTGCATAACATAGACCACACCTGACATGAACTCTCAATTCCTAACACTCGACGACTGACGACTAACGACTAACGACTGACTAAGCAAAAACCACGCACTCATAACCTCTAAATTTTATGGCCTTAACAACTTATCTTGAAGCAATCCGACAGGGAATTTTTGAAGAAATGCGACGCGACCCAAACGTGTTTTGTCTTGGGGAAGACGTCGCGGTGTATGGCGGGGCGTTCAAGGTCACGGCTGGACTGCTGGAAGAATTTGGTCCAGACCGGATGATTGACACGCCAATTGCCGAAGCCGCCATCGTAGGCGCTGCCTGCGGTGCCGCACTGATGGGCATGCGCCCAATTGCTGAAATGCAGTTTATTGACTTCATTTCGTGCGGCTTTGATATGCTGACCAACTATGCGGCGACCAGTCGCTATCGCCAGGGACTCGGGATCCCGATTGTGGTCCGTGGCCCCTGTGGGGCTGGCGTCCGAGGCGGCCCCTTCCATTCGCTCAACCCGGAAGCCTTTTTTATGAATACACCAGGGTTGAAAATGGTGGCACCGGCAACGGCTTACGATGCCAGAGGACTGATCAAAGCCGCCATTCGAGATGATGATCCGGTGCTGTTTTTTGAGCACAAGTTTCTCTATCGCCGAATCAAAGAGGATCTGCCCGAAGCGGAATATGTGGTGCCGATTGGAAAAGCACTGACCCGCCGGGAAGGCGAAGATCTGTCAATTATTACTTATGGATCAATGGTCCATACGGCGCTTGAAGCCGCCCACATTCTGCAAGCCGAAGATGATCTGGAAGTCGAAGTGATTGATCTCCGATCATTATTGCCCTATGACAAAGAGGCCATCCTGGCAACAGTTAAAAAGACCAGCAAAGTGATTTTGTTACACGAGGCCACCTTGACCGGTGGGATTGCCGGTGAATTTGCTGCCTTTATTGCCGAACATGCCTTTGAATATCTTGACGGCCCGATTGTCCGCATTGGGTCAATTGATACGCCAACGCCCTAT
>CAZXCE010000770.1:0-3912 GCA_964639175.1 uncultured Clostridia bacterium | reverse complement strand
AGTCCTGCCGAACGGTCAGGCGCGATTCCATAAATAAAATGCGGGGCTGACGCTGTCTGACTCGGTGCCGATGGTTGCACAGGGATAAAGTTGTCGGAGGTCGGGTTATAGCGACACAATCCACTGCCCCAGGTCCCAACCCACAAGACCTGGTGCTGATCAACATAGCAGGTGAAAACAATATTGGCGGGAAGGCTGGTTGGATCTGCCGGATTGTTTTTATAGACCGTAAATTGTTCCGTATGTGGGTCAAACCGATTTAACCCGCCGCCATAGGTTCCAATCCAGAGATTACCCTGAGCATCCTCGCAGATTGCCCAAATAGAGTTGGCACCCAGGCTGGCCGGATTTTGAGGATCGTGGCGAAAGGTCCGAAACCGTTCGGTTTTTCGATCAAACCGACACAGCCCACCGCCGTCAGTTCCAGCCCAGAGTGTACCCTGTCGGTCTTCGTACAAAACCTTGATAAAGTTATTGGACAGTGAGGTTGGATCCTGTGGGTGATTGCGATAGACCTTAAATTCGAGGCCGTCAAACCGGTTTAACCCATCCTGAGTTCCAACCCACAAAAAACCTGTATGGTCTTGCAAAACGGACATCACGCTGCTTTGCGACAGTCCCTGCTCCAGACCAATCGAACCAAATCGTGGGCGGTGGGTCTGAGCACTGGCTGCAAACTGTTGGGGGAACAGTGTGAAAACAACCACTGTCCAGCTCGCAACCAGGAAGAGATGGACTGCCCATTTCTGAAATGCCATTGTGGTAACGCACGAGGTGAAAAAATATGAAGGTTAGAGATGATCCGCTAAGCTGTGAAAGTATAGGGAAGGGGATGGGGAGGGTAAAGAAAATTCGAGTTGGACTGGAGAAACTCTCATGAAAACTTGACTTTTGAAGGGCAATCAGGCACAAGTATCTACGCTTTGCTCTTGCACTCCTGATCGTCGCCTAAAAAATCATACCTTCCCGATTCGATCACTTTTCTGCACTACCTTTCGGAGAGTTATTCACACCATCTGGCGCAAGTCAGTTCTCTCTTGAATTGAAAATAAAATTTCCTCCAGGCCAAACCATTGAATCGGGGTCCGTTGGGGGAAATATGTTCAATACTCACCGTATACTATCCCGGATGTCTGTTTCGGGTGTTCTATTCGTTAGTTTTATCTGTATTTTTGCCTTTGGAAATCATTTACTTACAAAGAGAATAGAAGCTGATCAAACTCATGGTTTTGGATTAGGGGTGACTTCAGGAAATGCTCTGATTGGCTCAGAGAGCCAGGTTGGAGGATCTCACGTATCCTTCCCCTGGCTAAAAACCGCGTTTCGACAAACGCCGACCATCACAGCGACCAAGACGGATGCCTTGCAAAATGACGTAGATGCGGACGGTGCGGCTGACCCTGGTGACCGGTTGCGATATACAGTTGTGATTACAAACAGTGGTGGCGGAAACGCAACGGGTGTCAATTTTTCAGACACAATCGGTACCAGCACAACCCTGGTTGCCGGGTCGGTGGTTGCTTCACCCCTTGCAATCAATGACAGTTACAGTTGTATTGGAAATGTTGGCATCAATGTAACGGTCGGTGGTGGTGTGATTGCGAATGACCTGAACCCGCTCGGAATCGGTACGCTCACTGTTTCTGCTACCAGTACCGCCGGGTTGCAGGGGACGGTTACGGTAAACACGGATGGTAGTTTTCAATTTACACCTACTGCTGGTTTTGAAGGCTCAACCTCATTTACCTACACCCTCTCAAATGGCTCTGGTCTGACTGATACAGGAACTGTAACCATCAATGTATCAGGAATGATCTGGTTTGTGAACAACAACGCTGGCGTTAATGGCGACGGGCGATTGAACACCCCATTTAACTCTCTGGCCAATTTCAATTCCGGTGCGGCGGACGATCCTGGCGACAATATTTTTCTGTATCGTCAAGTGGCGACAAATTACACTGGCGGTATCACCCTGCTTGCAAATCAAAAGCTAATTGGTCAAGGTGCAACTGCTTCATTGGCAGCAATTACAGCGATAACTGTCCCAACATTCAGCAATACATTGCCTTCGACTGGCGGCACACGCCCGACCCTGACGCATACAACCAATAACGTTGTGGTCAGCACTGGAAACACCATTCGCGGCGTGGATCTTCAAAGCACAGGCGGTTCAGCTCTGTTTGGAACGAGTTTCAACAATCTCAACGCTTCTGAAAACACAGTCAGCGCAACCGGGGGAACCGCGGCAATCAATCTTGATCAAGCAAGCAGTACCGCAGCCATCAATCTCAGTTTTATCAGCATTTCGGCCAACGGTTCGACCAACGGAATTATTTTGGCTGACACAACCGGAAGTTTTACGGTAACCGGAGATGGTACAAATAATGCTTCAGGCGGGACAATTCAGAGTACCACCAGCAATGGGATTTCGCTCAATAATGTGCAAAACATATCGCTGACCTCAATGAGGATTCAAGACATCACAGGACTTTCAGCCAATGGCATTTTCGGAACTCAAGTCAACAATTTCGCCTTCTCAAATAACACAATTCAGAATGTTGGCAATTTAACTGCCGGATCAAATGCCCACGGGATCGCCTTTGATTTCCAGAATAATCCAATGTCACCGACCAATAACAACGTCAGCGGCACAGTTTCAATTACAAACTCAACATTTACAGGCCTTATCAACCGAGGCGTGGATCTGGTAAATCATAGTGGATCAATGACTTCACTGACTATTTCAGGCAATAGTCTGACTGGAAAGACAGGTGGCAGTGCTGGAATAATGGTGGCAGTGGGGATAACCGGGACCGCCACGGCCCCATCAATAACAATTTCCGGCAACACAATTGTTGCCAATAGTGGTTTTGGCAGTGGAGGGATTGTCGTTGGGGTGACAACTTCTGATACCAATGTGTCAAACGAGACACCGTCAGCCACTGTTGTGATTCAGGGCAACACCATCAGCGCCTGTGATGGGAATGATATTTTGGCAACAGTAAGATCCTGTAATGGAACGTTAAATATTCGAATCCAGGGAAACAATTGTGCGGCGCCAGTCACTGGGGTTCGGCCCGGAATCCGAGTTGATTCTGGAACTTCAACAGGGAATGCCACCGTTTGTTTGGATATTCTGGGAAATACCAGTGCTGGCAGCGGTGGCAGTCAAGGGATTGGGCTGCGGAAACAGGGAACCTCAACTACTGCCAATATTTTTGGAATTGAAGGATTAACTCCATCACCTGCCGGAACACCCACCGTGGAAAACCTGGTGAATGCCAACAATCCTGCAGGCAATGGAACACTTTTGATCTCAGCCACGAGCGGTTTTACCAGTTGCGGAACCGCACCTCGGCCCTCAGAACTTTCTTCAGCCGCAATCCTCGCCCCACAAGGCAAAACCCTTTCATTGGCAGAACCCAAAGAACTCAATCGCCGACCAGTCATCAAACTCACCGCCGAGCAAATTTCCTGGCTGACGGAAGCAGCGATTGCCCGCTGGCTGGCCGCCGGGATGCCGGTTGAAAAAATAGACCAGATGCGAGCGGTGAAATTTGGATTGGGCGACCTGGCCAAAGGCGAATTGTTGGCTGAAACGCCGTCCAATCTGGTGCTGCTCGATGCGAAAGCGGCAGGCTACGGCTGGTACATTGACCCAGCGCCGATGGATGACGTGGAGTTTGAAAAGATTGTCTCCGAAACCGAACTGGAAGCGAGTCAGTCCAGCCCAGCCCATACCAAAGTGGATCTGTTGACGGTGATCATGCATCAGTTTGGGCGCGCGTTGGGCCTGGAAGTGCTTGAGGGAGAAGAACATGCCCACGAATTGATGAGCGAGCGGATGGCGGTGGGAGTTCGTCGGCTTCCAATCAGGGGACAGGGGACAGGGGACAGAAAACCGGGTTTCGG
>CAZXCE010000769.1:0-3923 GCA_964639175.1 uncultured Clostridia bacterium | reverse complement strand
CCGCTTCGTTTGCCAAAACCAAAGTCGCCCGGGTCAAAGTCATCGCCCGCGATGCCGCAACGAACACCGGAGAGGCTGTCAGCACTACATTTATTGTCAAGTAGGGCGCGTTACCCAACGTTGGATGCAGCGTCTTGGGACTCGTTTTCCAATGGTTTAACCTTCCAAAGGATGGAAAATGCAATTCAAAGTATCGAAGAAGAAATTGATTTCATTGGCGGCATATTTTGTGATTGCTGATGTGATAGCGTTGTGTTTCATCATTTATGTAGCGAGATACCCCAACGATTGTGTACAGAAAATGGCTTCTGCTGCAGGCTTTGTGATTTCTTCAAACGAATATCAACAGGCCGCCCATAAAATCGCTGATGCGGTTAAAAACCAGAAAATTCCCGGCGGGCGAATGCTCATTTTGGGAGTGTGGGTTGACCAGACCGGCAAAGTATTTGCGATGGATGTTGAAAGTCACGATGTAATTTTGGATGAATCCCCTCACTGGGAACAGAGAAAAGAACTGATAGGCGGAATCAATTTGATCAATTTACCCTTTGAAACCGTGAGTGGGTTGCTCGTGTTAACTGAAGGTGATGAGCAGTTAGTCGGACAATCGGCAATGGTGTATCAAAGAAAACCGCTTTCTTCCCAATAATATCTGGCGCTGGCTCATCCCAGTCAGCCCTTCTTGATTTTGGCTCATGAAAAAAGGTAAGTTCAGTACCTCACAAAAAAACCAGACCTTAACCGCCTTTGCCACCAGACTTAACCCGTTTGAATAGTCCACTGAACAGTTTGCCTTGAAACAAAAAATGCTTGTTTTACTGAAAATATCGCTGGTCGTTGTCGGAGCCGGATATATCGGGTTACTGGTCCTGTTGTACTTTGGACAGGAATGGTTGTTGTTTCCAGGAAAAACCAACCAGGGAACACCCCACGCCCAGGTAACGGCTGGGGAAGGTGAAGAACTCCTTTCGCTTTCGACTCCAACCGGTGAGGTCGTGGCTGCCCTGTTTGGAAAAGCGTTGACGGCTGATGGAAAAATTCGTCCAGATGCCGCCCATTGTCCAACGCTCATCTATTTTTACGGCAATGGAATGTGCCTGCCAGATGCCCTGTATGAATTTGGCGAGTACCGCCGGCTGGGCGTCAATATGATCGTTCCTGACTATCTCGGGTATGGCCTGAGTTCTGGAACTCCTTCGGAACAGGGGTGTTATGCAGCGGCAGATACCGTCTATGCCCACCTGCAAAGTCGCTCGGATATTGATCCACAGAAAATTATTGTGCTTGGACGCTCACTCGGATCTGGCGTGGCGGTTGATCTGGCTGCCCGGAAGCCACTCGCCGGACTGATTACATTCAGTGCCTACACCAGCATGGTCGAGATGGGAAAGGTCAGCTATCCAGTGGTACCCGTTTCGTTTTTGCTCAAGCATCGGTTTGAAAGCATCCGGAAAATTCAGCAGGTGAAGTGTCCAATTTTGTTAGGTCATGGGAAGCGGGATGATGTGATTCCCTGTGCGATGACCCGCGAGTTAGCCCAAAAAGCAAAGGCGCCGGTGACTGAGTTTTATGTGGATCACCTGGGGCACAATGATTTTTGGGGTGAAACCACGATGCACCCACTTCAGAAATTCCTGAGTCAGTTTTGATTGAGTCATCAGTTGGCTGTGTCCGGTTTTCAATCTCCGAACCCCAATTGCCATCAGACCTTTGAATAACCTCCCTGTTCGCCTATTATCCAGAATCTTTTGTCTGCTTCAGACGCCCCATCCCAATAGATTGAAGAAAGTGTTATGCCAGCCTCAACTCATTCTCTGGTCGTCGTAGCGGGCTAAGTGCCTTTAATAAATCCACTTAGCAAGTTACTGATAACTGAGTATTGACGATTGGCTGGTATTGAGAGGTCGAATATCCATGAGTTTTGCAAAAACTGCCTTTGCGGTGGAGACATCTGCCCTGGCAAAGGCCATCGAGAAAGCACAGCAGTACATGCTCAGTCAGCAATATCCGGAAGGGTACTGGTGGGCAGAACTTGAAGCCAACGTCACCTTGACTGCCGAATATGTCATGTTGCACACCATTCTGGGCACCGGTGACACTCGTCCGTTGCGAAAGGTCATTCCGTACTTATTCAATCGGCAATGCGACCACGGTGGATGGGAGTTGTTTTATGGTGATGGCGGGGAACTCAGCACAACGGTTGAAGCTTACTTTGCTTTGAAATTACTCGGAATTCCAACTGATGATCCCCGCATGCACCGTGCCCGCACCTTTATCCTGGATCGGGGTGGGATTCCCAAAACCCGGATTTTCACCAAACTTCATCTGGCATTATTTGGAGCTTTTGATTGGAATGGGATTCCCACGCTTCCAGCCTGGATCATGGAATTTCCCGAGTGGTTCCCCTTTACAATTTATGAAATGGCGAGCTGGGCCCGCAGCAGTACTGTTCCTTTATTGATTGTGTGCGACAAAAAACCAGTGTGGCGCACTGCCAATGTCACCGTTGATGAATTGTATGTTGGAGGGCGCGAAAATGCCGATCTGTCACTTCCGTGTGAGGATGGGTTCTTTTCGATTGGGAATACCTTTGTTCAACTCGACAAGCTGTTTAAGTTTGCTGAAAAAATTGGGTTTGTTCCGCTCCGGGAAAAAGCGCTCAAGCATGCCGAACAGTGGGTTTTAGAACATCAGGATGAACCTGGTGATTGGGCGGGTATTATTCCGGCAATGTTGAATTCCTTGCTGGCTTTCCATGTATTGGGCTATCCAGTGACGCACGATGTGGTGCGAAAAGGTCTGGAGGCAATTGATCGGTTTGGAATTGAAACGGATGACGAATTCCACATTCAGCCCTGTGTGTCGCCCGTTTGGGATACTGGACTGATGTTGATTGGGTTGCTTGATACTGGCATGCCTGCTGACCACCCGGCTCTGGTCAAAGCTGGAGAGTGGCTGATTTCAAAGCAGATTCTGCGCAAAGGTGACTGGGCGATCAAAAATAAAACCGGGGAGCCCGGTGGCTGGGCCTTTGAATTTTTCAACGATTTTTACCCTGACGTAGACGACACTGCCGTTATTATTATGGCGCTTGATCGGCTCAAATTGCCGGACGAAAAACGCAAACAGGACTCAATCCGTCGCGCCCAGGAATGGGTACTCAGCATGCAGTGCAAAAAAGGCGGCTGGGCGGCTTTTGACGTTGATAATGACCTGGACCTGTTAAACCAGATTCCATATGGCGATTTAAAGGCCATGATTGATCCCTGTACTTCAGATTTGACCGGACGTGTCCTGGAGATGCTGGGGCGGACCAGATATAAAACCGATCAGCGCGTCATAGATCGGGCAATCCAATTCCTGAAATCAGAGCAGGAATCTGAAGGGTGCTGGTTTGGTCGGTGGGGCGTAAATTACATCTATGGCACGAGCGGTGTCATCAACGGCGCGGTTCAAATCGGAGTTGACCCACGTGAAACCTTTATCATGCGTGGGATTCAATGGTTGTATGCCCATCAGAATGAAGATGGTGGTTGGGGCGAAAGCTGTGATTCCTACAAAGATCGCAACCTGATGGGTGAAGGAAAAAGCACCGCCTCGCAAACGGCCTGGGCGCTGATGGGATTGATTGCTGGTGATGAAGGTCACTCTGATGCCGTCAAACGAGGAATTGAATATCTGGTCCGCACCCAAAATGAAGACGGAAGCTGGTCAGAAGATGAATTTACCGGCACCGGCTTTCCCTGTCATTTCTACATCAATTATCATTTTTATCGGAACTTCTTTCCTTTGATGGCTTTAGGACGGTATTTCCATAAGACGAAGTAGGGGGAAATCACCGGGCTGAAGAAAAGGGGCTGAGGGTTTGGGGCCTGGGGCAAAGGAAGGAATGGGGGATGACGGATGAGGGATGAAATAAAACC
>CAZXCE010000768.1:0-3925 GCA_964639175.1 uncultured Clostridia bacterium | reverse complement strand
CCGGAACCCGGAACCCGGAACCCGGAACCCGGAACCCGGAACCCGGAACCCGGATGGTATGATATTTCCATCCAACTCCGTAAGTTTCCATCCCAAGAAAGTTTTTCTGACAATTTCACATGAAAAAATTACTGGCTTTGGTTTGTATTTGCCTGATGGTTGGCAGCCTGGTATCTGAATCGGTTCTGGGGGCACATCGCTCACAATCACCCGATGTCAAAAAAAGTGTGGTGCTCCAGGCACTGGAAGACGAACTTCAGCGGTCCTTCAAAATCCTCACTCAGAAAGGTGATCCGCCACCGTACTTTGTGAGCTACAGCGCCTCAGACATTCATCGGGTCGAAATCACTGCCTCGCTCGGGGCGTTGCAAAATTCACAGAATTCGCACTACCGCCTGCTGGATGTGGATGTCCGCGTTGGCGGATATGACCTCGATAGCAGCCATCAGATCCGGGGAGAGAACGCCTTTTTTTCATCACGGGTATATTCACCGGCCAGTTATTTACCGGTTGAAGATGACCCGGATGCAATCAAAAGCGCCCTGTGGCTTCAGACGGACAAGCGGTATCGCGAGGCCGTGGAAGCGCTGATCAAGATCAAAGCCAATCGAGCGATTAAGGTTCAGGAAGAAGACCTTTCGGCTGATTTTTCAAAGGAAACGCCTCAGGTGGCGGTTCAACCCGTGGTGTCATTTGACGTCGACGTGGCGGCCTGGGAGAAAAAAGCCCGTGAGTATTCAGCACTGTTTGCCAGATACCCTGAAATTTTACAGGGGGCGGTGACTTTTTATGCTGAAGCGTCAAACAAATATCTGGTCAATAGCGAAGGAGCTTCGCTGCAGCACGGGCGGATTTTTGGGCGGCTTGGGTTTTATGCGCAAACAAAAGCCGAAGACGGAATGAATTTGTACCGGTATGAGGCGTTTGATACGCAATCGCTGGATCGGCTTCCAGATGAAGCGACTGTTCTCCGGGTGATTGAGAAAATGTCCAAAGACCTGCTGGCGTTGCGGAATGCACCCGTGGTTGAACCGTACACCGGGCCGGCCATTTTGTCTGGACGCGCCAGTGGGGTCTTTTTCCACGAAATTTTTGGTCATCGGATCGAAGGTCATCGCCAAAAAGATGAAGACAGCGGCCAGACCTTTACCAAACGGGTCAATCAATCAGTCCTGCCGGGTTTTCTTTCCGTCTATGATGACCCGACGTTGAAAGCGCTGAACAACATTGATTTGAATGGGTTTTATGACTTTGATGATGAAGGGGTCAAATCCCAGCGCGTGCCTGTGGTTGAACAGGGAATCCTGAAAAACTTTTTACTGTCACGTTCCCCAATTCAAGGGTTTACCCGATCTAACGGCCACGGACGCAAATCCCCAGGGTTTGCTCCGGTTGGACGCCAGGGGAACCTGATTGTGCAGACCAGCAAGCCGGTTTCTGAAGCAAAACTCCGCGAGATGTTGATTTCTGAATGTAAAAAACAGAAAAAGCCGTTTGGGTTGATCTTTGAAGACATTTCTGGTGGATTTACTTTTACCCAGCGCGATACACCCCAGGCATTTCAGGTAACGCCAATTATGGTGTACCGGGTGTATACCGATGGCCGGCCAGATGAACTGGTGCGTGGGGTTGATTTGATTGGGACGCCGTTGACTTCATTTAGCAAAATCATCGCTGGCAGCGATAAAGTCGAGGTCTTTAACGGGATGTGCGGTGCTGAATCCGGCTGGGTTCCGGTGTCAGCCATTTCACCCAGTCTTTTGACCTCTCAGATTGAAGTCCAAAAGAAGGAAAAATCTTCCGAACGGTTGCCGATTTTGCCATCACCCCGTGACGTGACCAGGTGACCAGATGTCAATTCATCACGCTGGTAATGAGAGGGAAGCCAGGCCGGCGGCGGCGGCGATTTGCGCAAAATCGGTCATGAGATTGGCAACCGGCAGACCAAGTGTGTCAGAGGACACAATGACTGGCGAGGCGCCAAAAACTTCCTGAATACAATCCCGAATGGTTTTGGTATGCGATTGGTCGCCCAGAGCCAGGACTTCAAACACCGTAGAGTCCAGTGGATTGTCAGCCATGGTGACACCAGGGATGATTTCTCCGGCGCGATCCCGGTAAAACAGGAGCAGTCGGAGCAAGGTATCACCAAATTCAGTCTCCTCAAACGTTTGGGTTCGGAGTAACACCGGATCCTGGTCGTGCAGGATCAACACCGTCATTTCGTTCGGCGTCGAGCTGAGCAAAATTTGGTTTGGCAACGCGTTTGGACGGTTCAGCCAGACGGCTTCAGCCAGCGAGGTTGGCCAGATCAGACCGACATGCCAGCCCAACTCATCAAACAACCGCTCATATTCCCGCATCACCGCTTCAACCGCGACGCTGACCAGAAACCGTTTTTGTCCGGCAACTGGTGAAAGCGGCGTATACGAAACTCTCAGCTTATCAACGGGTTCACCCGCCAGTCGTTCAATCCGGAGCACCAGCATGTCTTCAATCACATCCGGTTCGTTGGTGATACTGGAGTGTAAGGTGATGATGTGTGGTCGGATAACTTCATCCGGAAGCGTAACCGCCCAGAGTTTTTCCCGGCCTAACCCAATTCCTTTTCCAAGCGAAAAGACCGCGTCGGCCAATGCCGACACATTTGGAATATTGATTCCGCTAAACGAGGGTCGAAACAGTTCTGAAGAGATGGGAAGAAAGGAGCTTCGCTCAATGTGGCGGTGTCCGTGGTGTCGTAAAACCTGAGCCATCGAAATGTGAGACGAGGCAAAGGCACAGGCATAATGAGGCAAATTTGGTGCGCTAAATGTTTTCAGGACGCGCTGTAGCAGATTCATTGGTTGGTATTGTGTTGATCAAGTTGGAGAGATAGGGAAGGCCAGCCGATTGGCTGGCCCAGGTAAACTCTGGTCAGAACAGCTATGACGATCTTACCACTCAGCATACGGGGTACCTTCAGACGAAACGCCCTCGGCCCCACTAAACACATCACGAATGCCAATCTTCCCATCCCGTGAAGAAGCTTCTTCTTCAAGCTTTACGGTCCAGGTGTCATTGCGTCCAGTAATTGGATCAATCGGAACTTCCCGAAGGTATTTTGCCGTGACCAGGTCCTGGAGCGTGGCTGGTGCGGCTTCTTTGTGGTTGGTATATTTGTCAATGCTGTCCCGGAGTTTAAAGAGCGTATCGTGCAATACCGTTTCTTTGGCGCGATGAACAAGCGACTGGTAAACCGGTACTGCAATCGCGGCCAGAATCATCATCAGTGAGATAGTGATTGCAAGTTCAAGCAAGGTAAACCCACGTGCACGGCGGGGTGATACCTGGCAAAGATTGTGTCTGAAATGCCGTTGAATACCCATAAATCCTGTAAATCCAAAATAATAAAATCACATGTTAACCAAAGTTTCGTCTCTGTCAGGAGGAGGCTCACCAGGTTTTGTATTTTGTCCCATCCAGGGCTGTTCCCTCTGAAAGCGAATAGACATCGAAAACGTCATCCCCATTGGTCGAATAATCATCTGGCTCGTCGGTTGATGAGCGGATTCCCCATTCGGCAGTTCCCGTCATCGGATCAACTGGCAGGCGGCGCAGGTGATACACTTTTTTGTCATTAACCTGCCCGGCTGGAATGAACCCTTCATGGAGAATATTCAGTTTTTTGGGAAAACCAGATGGCGTTCGGTCTTCAATCGGAATGCGTTGTCCTTGAAATAAGACATATTCGATGCGATTGAAGCGGTCAATTGAGTCTCGGAGTTCTCTGAGTGCCCGACGTAATTCAACTTCCCGACGACTTTTGACGGTATTGGCTGTCATCGGGAGTGCAGCGGCGGTCAAGATTGCCAGAATTGCCAGCGTAATCACCAGTTCCAGCAAACTGGTGCCATTCTGAAGGTGACTGGCTCGTTGACGGGGG
>CAZXCE010000767.1:0-3945 GCA_964639175.1 uncultured Clostridia bacterium | reverse complement strand
AGCGTGAATTGCAGCAATTCTTGAACCTTCAAGAATTTTCACTTGAAGCTGGTGTGAATACCTCTGATTTGAGTTTGTGGAGAATGACATTCAGGGCATCATAGATTTCAGCTTCGGTTGGATTCCCTTTTTTAAACTGTAATTTAAAGGAAAAGCTCGCGTTGGTTGTCGTCTTTGCTCGAAACCGGAAAACGTTTGGTGAACCTGATTTCGGTTTCACGGCTGCAATTTTTGAAGGCGTTCCAGAGTGAAGCGCCCTGGCCGCAGCCAGTCGTCTTTCCGCCGGAAGTTTTAACAGTTGAGCGAGCTTATTTTTTGTCAGGTCAGGCACACCAAGGCAGATTTCAAGGATGTCACTGCCTAAATTGTGGAGCGCTGCAATTCCGCCAATCGTCCCAACCGGCTTGTGAAGGAGCTTTGCTGCCTGTTCCTGAGACCCCGCCTGCTCAATCACCTGGACAATGGCCCGTACTTCGTCAACTGGGTGCAGGTTTTTTCGTTGCAGATTTTCAATCAACGCCAGGATTTGCAAATCCTGATCAGAGATGTTTTCCAGAATACTGACCGGAACCGTCTCTTTTCCAAGTTTTTGCAGTGCCAGCAATCGGCGATGGCCAGCAATCAATGTATATTTGCCATCGGCCTCAACCCGGCAAACGAGATTTTGAAGCAATCCTTGCTGGTTGATGCTTTCGGTCAGCTCCTCAATTTCAGCGTCTGGATAATTTTTTCGTGGTTGAAACGGGTTGGGTTGAATCAGAGCAAGGCGGATTTCACCGATTCGCTTTGATTTTTTCTCATGAACAAAGCTGGCCAGTGCAGATTGACGTTGTGGCGTAAAACTGGGCGGAATGGCTTTTTTGGGCATAACAGTCGAGCCGAAATGGCTGAAAATTTCTTTATTTTTCAAGTGGCCTGGAAAGCAGTGTCAGCAGTGAACTGCAAATTTGCTCGATATCGTCATTGATCCGGCATTTTTTATCATAGTTTTTGAGCGGCTTGCGAAATGATCCAGCCTCGGAAACTTTGATTGAGTCATGAATTGGTGGCAGCAGAGCATAGTCAAACAACTCACACAGGTTTTTCATTTCCTCAAAATGATGCTTTTGGATCATCGTTGCCTGACGAAACATGGTAGGAATAATCCCAAGCACCCCAAGCGGAGATAAATCCATATTCATCCGGCGCTCCTGAGCTTTTCCAATTTCATATTGGATTTCACCAAACGCCACGACTGATTTCGCCTGGGTTTGAACCGGGATCACCAGTGAATCAACGGCAAATAACACCTGAATTGTGATTTCAGAAATCGCTGGAGAACAATCAAAGAGAATGAACTCAAACTCGGAATGGATCAGTTTGAGAAAGCCACGTAAACGGCCTTGATCTTTCGCTTCAAGGAGTTCGAGTTCTCCGCGTTTCAATTCGCGATTGGCCAGCCCAAGGTGCAAATTTGCATACTGAGTTGGAAAAACCGTCGGCTTCACGCCTTTTGTACCGCGATAAATCGTAGACCAGAATAAGTCAGCCTCGGGTCGTTCGGCTGGATTAAAATCAAAAAAAGTGCTCAGCGTGGCCTGTGGATCGGCATCAACCAGCAGTGTTTTGTAGCCCCGTGACGCCAGTTCATAACCCAGGTCTCTCACAATCGTGGTTTTCCCAACCCCGCCGGCCTGATTAAAAATGGCGATTTTATGGGCCAGGGAAACCTGCTCCGAAACAACTGGCGGTGACGAAAGTTCCGGTTCACCACTCAGGCGAGTTTTTCCGAGCGGCCAGCCCCGAGTCTGATTTGGAACCGGAGACTGATTGAGAGAAGTTCGAGGAATCAACCAGCCGTTTCCAACTTTCTGCACCCCTTGAATCTTCTCTTCCTGGCACATTTTCCTGACAGTCGAAATCCCACAATTTAAAATCTTTGCCGCTTCCTGAACAGAAACAAAGCTTTCTGATGACGCCATATGCGACGGTCCTTCATCTCTTGAATAAAAGTGTGATGTCACCCATCAAATCTGAAAAAGACGTATCTATATATAGCGACATCGCTATGTAAGGCAAGGAATTTGTTGTGCGACGACCACGGTCAGGTCAGGAAGGCGACAGAAACCGCATCACGGTTTTTGCTTCAAAAGGCAAAACTCTTCAAAGGCAATGACTTGAGCCAGTGGTTTGTGGTCTTCGAGCACTTTTGCCTCAACAAATTCGGCCAGTGCGTCTTTTTGCCAGTTTCGAAAAGCCGGGTTTTGCGCCAGCACCCTGTTGGTTTTTGAATCCAGCAGGAGTTGCCATTCTTCAGGGGTATAACTGGCGGCAATGTATCGTTTTACCTGATCTTGCCAGTATTCCCGGTAAGCAAACTCAAAGGCATGGTTGATTTCCTCAGAGTCTGGGTCCGCTGGTGATTGAGGCGGAGAAGGGGTTAACTCAGCCACGGCCTGGTCAATATACTGGCTGATGGCCCCAAAGGTGGCAATCCGAAAACTGGTTTGCTGGGCGGCCTGATGGGCATAATCAATAATGGATTTGGCCAGTTTCAGACCGTGTTGTGAAATCAGTTCCGTTGCCAGTTTTCGGTGGCGGGAATTGGGGGACTGTGCTGTTTGAAAAATGGTTTTAAAGTATTGAAGGAGTTCATCAACCTGCCGTTGTTCCTGCTCGATGTCATCGGGGGTGTTTGGCGTTTCAACCGCAGTGCCAGCCGTGTCGGATGCCCCTTTGACGAAAACAACTTTGAAGTCAGCCCGGTCTTTGGTCTCTTCGATGGTCGCCTGCTGGATAACCCCTCCTTTTGATAACGGGACACCAAAAAGTTCGGCTAAAGCCGGTTCCAACACCTGCTTACGTTTACTGCGTTTATTATCGTATGAAGATCCAGTGATGTTCAAGTCTGAAAAGAGTTCTTTGGTGCGTCGTTCATACACCAGTTTATCGCTCAGAATCAAATCAAGATGTGTATAGAGCAGTTGGGCGATTTCTGACTTGAAGTTTAAGACAACATTAAAGAAAACTGGCTTGGTATAGTGGGATTGCAGGTTTTTCAGAATATGACCATTGAATTTAAACACCCCGAGTTCCTTGGTCACATGTCCGTTTTCTTCGCGGGATACAATCTTGAGGTAGTCCAAAATCCGAAATCCTTCTAACGATTTTAGCATCCGGATTTCACCGCTCGGAGCTTCATAATAGGCATTCCGCCAGAAGAACGGGGTGGCATAGAGCCGGGCTAATGAATCCGTCAGGGTTTTGAGTGTCCCGGTGCCCCACTTTTTCCCGAGGATTTCAGCCAGTCGCCTGAGTGAAAAGTTAATCTCAGTGGTTGGTCGCCCACAATCCTCCCAGTACTTGACCAGCCCATAGTAGGTTTTCTGGTCCTCGGTGGTGAGCATTCCCAACTGGGTAAATCCGACTTCGACTTCAGCCACAATGGTATCGCCAGTCGAGAGTGTGGCTTCGCGCTTGAAGACCTTTGCCCGTGGGGCCGTTCGCGAGTTGGCTGGTTGCCAGATCGGCCATTTTTCGAGATTTAACTCTGGCCGAACTTTTACCAGGGCCTGATGAGGTTTTTTGGATTTGGGTGGCGTGTTCGAACTCATAAGAAACTTTGTCCAGCAGGATTTTGGCGTGCCCCACTTTATCTGGTTTTCAGAACAACTGGAAACCGTATCCCGGTACAAACCTGGTTTTTTGGTTTTCACTGGCTTGAAAAAAGAAAAAAGAAACACACACGCAGTTTTGGCTCAAAACTGCGGAAAATCGTGCCCCCGAACCCCCATGTGTGTGTAAAAAGTATTTAATAAAGTATCTAAGAAGTATCTAGCGTAAAAAAATGGCCACAACTTATTCATTCTAAAAAAGATGCAGTTTTGGCTGGTACCGCGAGTGCACCAAGTTGGTACCGCGAGTGCACCAAGTTGGTACCGCGAGTGCACCAAGTTGGTACCGCGA
>CAZXCE010000766.1:0-3947 GCA_964639175.1 uncultured Clostridia bacterium | reverse complement strand
AAAATCAAGCACTTACCAAACTCAATATCTCAGGAAACTTTTGACAAGGTACTTAATACTGACTTGACATCATCTCTTCTTTGTTCCCGGTGAGTTATCTTCAATATTGTCTATTGAATCAGCACACAGGTTGTTCTTTCATCATTTATTATTTACCTGATCGTGATCCAGGACCTCGCGCACTTTTTTGGCCAGCGAAGTTGGCGTGAATGGTTTTTGTAGGAAAGCAACATGAGCTTGCAGAACCCCATGCCGGACAATGGCATCGTCAGTGTAGCCGCTCATAAAGAGTACTTTTAACTTTGGATTTTGTGACAGCAACGTTTCAGCCAGTTCGCGACCGCTCATCTCAGGCATGACCACATCCGTTATCAACAGATCAATTTTCCCCTGGTGATGTGCCAGGATTTTGAGCGCCGTTTTCCCATCTGGGGCGGTGAGTATGGTGTAGCCAAATTCTTCTAACGAGAACGAAGTAATGTTGCGAACAATATCTTCATCTTCAACCAGGAGAATCATTTCCTTTCCACGAAGTGAACCTGATAAACCGGTATCCAGCCGGGACTCAGGTTGTTCCTGGACGGCTGGCAGAAAAATCTTGAAGGTTGTGCCAATGCCGACTTCGCTGTAGAGGTCAATGTTGCCTCCGCTCTGTTTGACGATGCCATGCACCACGGCCAATCCCAGCCCGGTCCCTTTGCCAACGCCTTTGGTGGTGAAAAATGGCTCAAAGATACGGTTTTTGATTTCCGGCGCCATGCCAGAACCGTTATCACTGATCGCCAGCATCACAAACTGTCCTGGTTGGGCGTCGGGGTGTATTTTCAAGTAGGATTCGCTCAACTCGATATCACTGGTTTCGATAGTGAGCTTCCCGCCCTGTGGCATGGCATCGCGCGCGTTGACCGCCAGATTCAGGATGACCTGAACAATCTGACCCGGATCAACTTTTACTGGGCTGATATTTGGTCGCAGCGCGGTTGAAAATTCCACATCTTCACCAATCAATCGGCGCAACATTTTCTCGGTATCAATAACAATCGTGTTGAGATCAAGCACTTTGGGTTCAAGGACCTGCTGGCGGCTAAAGGCCAGAAGCTGGCGGGTCAAGGTTGCTGCCCGTTCCCCGGCGTCACGAATTTCAATCACCATGGCTCTTCGGGAATCATATCCGGGCAGCATCGTCAGCAAGAGTTCGCTATAGCCGGAAATAACTGTCAGCAAATTGTTAAAGTCGTGAGCCACGCCGCCTGCCAGTTGTCCAAATGCCTCCATTTTTTGAGATTGGTGAAGCTGGGCTTCGAGTTTTTGTTTTTCGGCTGCCGTACGGACCCGTTCGGTAACATCGCGGCAGGTCACGGTAAACAGCTTGCGGCCTTCAACCTGGATTTGTGAAATCGAAGCTTCTATTGGGAATTCTTCCCCGTCAGAACGCAGGCCGCTAATCCGGCCATACAGCCCCATGGCCCGGGCGGCAATCCCGGTCTGGCCAAACTGTCGCACGTGTCCCGCATGAGCCGCACGGAATTGCGTCGGAATGAACTGGTCTATACTTTCTCCCAGCACCTCCCCGGCACGGCAACCAAACATTCGCTCAGCAGCGGCGTTGATGAGGATAATTTGCTGCTCCTCATTGATCGTAATGATCCCGTCCATCGCCGAATTGACAATTCCCTCTAGCTGTTCTTGTTGTTGGTGTGAGACCGCTTCGGCTTGTCGGCGTTCGGTGATGTCTTCCGCCACCCCGGCAATGCGGTAAACCTTTCCGTCGCGGTCAGCAATCGGAAAACCCCGGTCGTGTATCCAGCGCAGTGAACCATCCGGACGGATAATCCGGTATTCAACATCGTATTTGCCAGGGACGGCTTGAGTTGAAAGCCTTTGCTGCACCCAATCACGATCTTCTGGATGGATCGCTTCCATCCAGTCTGTAGGTGAATCATACAGAGCCTGGCAGGTACGCCCCCAGACCATTTCGTAGGCGGGGCTTACATAGAGAACCCGTTTGTTGACCAGATCGCTTAACCAGAATACTTCGCGGATATTTTCAGCCAGTTGTCGGAACCGCTCTTCGCTGACTCGCAATTCTTCAACAACTCGTTTGCGGTCAGTGATATTGATGACCACCACGACCACTGTCGGCAACCCACTGTCAGTTATTCCTGGTTCGTAAACTACAGAAAAATATCGAACCATCTGGTTGCCTGGTAACGGCGGCATCATCAGTTCATAGGTAACCTGTTCACCAGAAAATGCCCGATCCAACCGGGGCTGGATCTGAGACCAGGCTGGAGCGAGCATCTCCGGGACTCGACGCCCGACAATCTTGTGGGTTTCGAGGCCCAAAATTTCAGCATACGCTTTGTTGGCAAAGAGATACCGGTATCCAGGACCAACCACCACCAACCCAACCCGTGCTGAATCAGTCACGATGCTGAGAAGCCGCTCGCGATCCTGTAACGCCTCATCCTTCATTTTTTGCTCGGTGATATCGCAGGCAACTTTGGCAAAGCCACGAAGCTGCCCAGATGTGTCATATAAAGGAGTTATGACCACTCTCGCCCAAAAGCGTGAACCGTCTTTCCGGACTCGCCATCCTTCGTCTTCACCCCGACCATCGGCCAGAACCTTCTCCAACATATGCTCAGGTCTGGCCCTGGCAATATCATCCTCACAATAAAAACAGGCGAAATGCCGCCCAATAATTTCCTCAGTCTGGTATCCGGTATGGCGTTCGGCACCAGAATTCCAGGTCATGACGTGACCCGCCGGATCCAACATAAAAATGGCGTATTCTTTCACGCCCTCAATCAAGAGTCGAAACCGTTCTTCTGAAGCCTGTAACAATTCATCGGCCTGGGTTAACTCAGCCGTGCGCTGGTCAACGCGGATTTCAAGCTGATCCCTGGCTGCCAGTAACTCAGCCTCAATTTGTTTGCGGCGCGTGATATCACGGTCGGTTTCAAGCACATAGACGTCACCCGCCCTGCGAACCAGTACCATTCGGGTTTCCACGGTTATCTGCTGTCCATCACGAGTGGTTTGTTTGAGTTCGCCTTCCCAAAACCCTTCTTTCTCAAGCTGATTGCGTAACTCGATGAGTCCGTCCTGTCGTTCAGTGTGCAAAAGTTCATGACTGAGCTGGCCGGCTGCTTCCTGGTAGGAATAACCGTACAGTCGTTCTGCACCGCGATTCCAAAACGTAATGGGTCCAGTCCAGTCCCAAACCAGAACAGCATCATAGGCCTGGTCAATGAGTGCCGCCTGACGTCGAACTGACTCGGCAGTGGACTCAGCCTCAACTCGTGCCGCATGCATTGACCCAGCAAGCAGTGAAATCCCCACCCCCGTGAACGTGTAGAGAGCTAACCCTATTTGCTGTTCGATGCCTGTCAATTCAAGGCTCCAGCGGGGTGAGATCAAAAAATACTTTGCCCCAATCGCACCGAGCAAAACTGCCGCCAGGGCTGGTCGAAAACCGCCATACCAGGCAGTGGCCAGCACGGCCAGGAACACCGTTGTAAATGGAAACTGGAATCCAAGTACCGGATCAAATAAAAGTCTGGCCCAAATCGCCAGAGCCACACTGATGATGGCGATGCTGTAGCGGAGGATAAACGAGCCGGGGGAGTGAGCCATAAGACGTCCTCATTGCTCAATGGTAGATAGCTCAGGAATAGGAGATACAACCGATCAGTCCCGAAACTTTAAGATCAGGCAGGTCCCTGGGGCAGATAAACGGAATTTGGAAAAGCAGCCAAATTTTCAAGGCGGAGATTTTGAAACAACAGTTGTTCCGTTGTTTCCACACTTTACACCGAGGCCCAGCGCAAAACTACCCCATGCAGCCTTTTTTGATCAATAAAGCTAAATCTCATTTCATCTCTTTGAGTTACCGGTGATGGGGGATGGAGGATAGGGGATAGGGGACGGAGGATGGAGGATGG
>CAZXCE010000765.1:0-3949 GCA_964639175.1 uncultured Clostridia bacterium | reverse complement strand
GTTCCTTTGTGTCAGTAACGGCATTGAGTTGTCACACAAGGGAATCCCCGCAATTTATTGCGGGGAGGATGTCAAGACGGCCAAACGTGGACGCCAGTCAATATGCCCAACCGGACAATTTCAAACGAAATCTACACAATCTTTGCCGCTCGGGATGGGAGTCTCTGGTTTGGCAGGTCAGATGACGGATTGAGTCAGCTTCACAATGGCACCTGGACGACCTATACCCCAAACAATTCAGGAATTCCGAGCCAGTTTGTCCGTTGCTTATATGAAAGCCTGACCCCGGATGGAAAACCCTGCCTCTGGGTGGGGACAGATCAAGGGCTGGCGCGTTTCCTGGATAATCAATGGACTGTGTTCACGACTCAAAATTCAGGACTGGCCGGCAATGACATCCAGTGTATCTATGAAAGCACGTTGCCCGGCAAACCGACCGTGTTATGGGTTGGAACAGACACCGGGCTTTCGCGGATTGAGCGGTTTCACGAGATACAGCCAACGCCATCTCCATCAGACACCAGGTCAGGCTGGACCAATTTCACGACTCAAAATTCGAAACTTCCCGGAGATATGGTGCTCAAAGTGCTTGAAACACTGACCCCTGATGGACAGTGGAATTTCTGGATTGTTACCTATTCTGGTCTGGTTCTGATCGAACCGATTTCAGCTCAATCCCCGGCGCAAATGATCCCGAGCCGTGAGCCCACCGACACCCGCTGGCTGGAATTCACAGCTCAAAATATGTTGCTGCCCGGGATGGATGTCCTGTCGGTGACCGAGACCAGATCAGCAACTGGGGAACGAATGGTGTGGCTTGGGACTGACCTTGGGTTGATTCGATTGACCGAAAAGTCAGGTGACACCGCCACCGGGATTGACCGGTTTATCCGGGATATCTACACGGTTCACAATTCAAACTTGCCGATTGACGGCATCAATCAGGTTCTTCAAACCCCCTCACCAACTGGAAACCCCATGCTCTGGATTGCCACCCGAGGCGGTGGCATTGCCTGTTATCGCGAAGACTGGTGGACAACGTTTGACACCGATTATCCAGGGCTGCCGAATAACTTGATTGATAGCCTGCTTGAAACCAGATCGGCAGCCGGGAACCCGGTTTTATGGATCGGCACTGATGAAAACGGTCTGGTGCGCTATGAAGCCGGGCAGATGATCAACTTTGACCCGAAAAACTCACCCCTGCCCAGCATTTCAATCACCTCTCTGGTGGAAACAACGTCACCTTCCGGACGGCCTGCCCTGTGGATGGGCACCAAAAACGGAGAGATCGTGTTGCTCGAAGAACCACTCCGGACCACCTCTGCCGCTCCCAAACCAGAGGAGTTTTCCTGGACGATTTTTGATTCGAAAACGGTCGGCATCCCCAGCACAGTCAATGATCTGATCGAAGTGAAAACGGCTTCAGGTCAGCCGGTGCTTTGGGCAGCCTGTAACAATGGACTGGCCCGGTACGAACAAGGGAAATGGACGATTTTCCCTATCGAAACCACCAAATTTCTGCCAACGACTCCCATGACGATCATTCAAACCAACCGTGGATCAACCCCGCCCGTGCTCTGGATTGGAACGTATGGAAGCGGGCTGATTCGACTGGAAGAAACCGGCAATCCGCAGCTTGAAGGCGAAAAAGCCTACACCACGACGAGCTTTACCCCGGCAAATTCAAAGCTTCCAAATGGGTTTGTCATGAGGCTGCACCAGACAGTTTCCGCCGCTGGTCACCAGATTGTGTGGGTTGGAACTTCGTATGCCGGGGTCGTCCGCCTGGATCTCACCCAGCCGGATACGCCCTGGCTGATCTTTAATGACACCTCAACCCCGGCCATGCCGGACAACACGGTGTATGAAATCCTTGAAGACCCGGCCCACAGAATCTACTTCTTGACCAACAATGGAGTGGCACAACTCACCGAACGCCAATCCAGTTCCGGAAACGGGCTGGAACATTCGATTTTGACCTTTACCACCGAAGACGGTCTGCCGATCAATTCCTGCAATACCATCGCCGGGATGGTGGATCATCTGGGCCGCATCTGGGTTGGAACCATCAAGGGCACGGCCCGGTTTGACCCGGCCAGCCGGCTGGAAGACCACACCCCCAAACCACTGTTGATCAGCCAGACCTGGCTCAATGGGCAGCCATTTGGCAATCGGGAAAAATCATCGGTTCAGCCAGTGCTTGGACTTGGCGACCAGTCGCTGGATGGTGTCAACCTGACCTATGACCAGAACCATCTTGTTTTTGAATACCGGCTGGTGAGTTTTTTCAAACCATCGGAAACCAGATACCAGACACAACTGATCGGCCTGGATGCCGCACCTTCGGAATGGTCGCCAGACACCAAAAAAGAATATCCGGCGCTTGGCGAAGGTCGCTATGTATTTCGCGTGTGGGGCCGTGATGCCAGCGGCAACGTGACTGGACCGCGTGAGCTTTCCTTTTTTATCAAACCAGCCCCCTGGCGGACGTGGTGGGCCTATGGCCTTTATACCTGTCTCCTGGTCGGGCTTGGGTATGGCGGCCTGCGCTGGCGAATCAAAACATTGCAGCGGCAAAACCTGCAACTCGAAGAAAAAGTGAAGCTTCGCACCCAGGAACTTTCAGAGAAAAATGACCAGCTCGATCACAAAGTCGCCGAACTGGCACAAAAAAATGAAGAACTCGCCCGCTCCAAAGATGACTTGATCAAGTCGTACCAGCAGGCTGAGCAAATTTTCAGCGCCCTGGCTGACGTGCTCCCTGGAACGGAGCTGGATCATAAATATCGGCTGGACAAAAAGATCGGGGCTGGTGGGTTTGGCGCCGTGTACCAGGGCACCCATCTGGCAATGAAACGCTAGGTGGCAGTCAAGGTCTTTCGTCCGGCCAGCGTCAATGCCACCAACGAGAGTCTGGAACGGTTCAAACTGGAGGCCGTTTCGACCTGTCGCGTCAATCACCCCAATGCCGTGGCGGTGCTCGATTCCGGTGTTTCCACTGGTGGCATTGCGTATCTGGTCATGGAACTCTTGCAGGGCAAATCACTCAACCAGTTGCTGGCTACGCATCGGGTGCTGTCACCGCTTCGCTGTGCTGAAATCGTGATTCCGGTGTGCAATGTGTTGGCCAAAGCTCATTCGCTGGGAATTGTCCATCGTGACATCAAGCCTGACAATATCTTTCTCCATCAGAGCGATGACGGTGAAATCGTCAAAGTGGTTGATTTCGGAATTGCCAAGCTTGTTGGTGACACCGAAGAAATCGAAGTGCCAAACCTGACCGGTACTCATAATTTGATTGGGACACCAGACTATATGTCTCCGGAACGCCTCAACCACAAACCCTATGATGGACGGGCCGATGTGTATAGCGTTGGGGTCATGGCTTACCAGATGCTGGTTGGAAAACCACCATTTCATTCGGATTCGGGATTTGTCGGGGTTATTTTGCAACATATGACCAAAAACCCCGATCCATTGCACGGTATCAACCCATCCATCCCAGAGGCCGTAGACCAGGCCGTGCTGCGGGCACTTGAAAAGAACCCGGAAGCACGCCCAACAGCTCAGGAATTTGCCCGTGAACTGGCCACGGCGGTGGGCACAACCGTTGAAGCACTTCCGGTCACTCGTCTGGAACGCAATCGCCTGGAGACTGATGGAAAAATGGTTATTGGAAACACTCCATCCACCAAAGAAAACGATGCCCCCACCATGATCGAATCAGACCACTCAACCACGGCGATTGATCTTTCAAACCGAACCATGGCGATGGAATCAGGCCCAGTTTTTGTTGAGGATACCGCCATTGAAACTTTTAGTAATGTGGTGACATTAGAGCATCCCCAACCATCGCTGGGCACCGAAAACGATCAAGGAGACGCCACCAAAAGAGACATAAATTAGCCACCTTTTGCGACATATAGTCTTAAAAAGAGGCAATTCA
>CAZXCE010000764.1:0-3961 GCA_964639175.1 uncultured Clostridia bacterium | reverse complement strand
AGAATTGGTTTTATTTCATCCCTCATCCTTCATCCCTCATCCCTTCGATTGCCCCTGGCCCTCAGCCCTGGTCTTTCAGCCCTGTTTTTGAAGGAAGCTTTCTTATGTCTCGTCCTCTGATTGAAAACGAGGATTTTTATATTGAAAAGGGCCTGTACGTGTTTACCGCCGCGTATCTGCTCAAACGTGGATATTGCTGTGGAAATGGTTGTCGGCATTGCCCTTACAGCACCTCCTGTAATACTGTCACACCTCCAAAAGACACCAGCAGCCCTCAACCAACTCAAACTTCAGTGCGCCAAAGGTAATCTGGGAAGCGCGGTGAAACTCCGCCACTGCCCTCGCAACTGTGAACCGCAACGAATTCCGCATCTCACAAGCCACTGTCGCCCAGCGGGCGATGGGAAGGCGCGGAACAGTAGGAACCATCAGTTCTCACTCGAACTGATACTCTGGCGGCAAGTCAGGAGACCGGCCTTCGGCTGTACCTTCACCCTCTTTCGATGGGAAAGAGAAAGGATTATTCCCCCCTATGAACCAATCTGTTTCACGACTCCTGCGCAGCACCCTGCTCTGGGCTGTGCTCTGGACGCTTGTCTCATCCCCAGCTTTTGCCGGTGGCCCAGTCGGAATCACTGGTCGGGTCACTGACCCCAGCGGTGCCAGCGTCGCCGGCGCCACCGTAACTATTTATGCCCGCAGCAGTGGGCGACGCATCACAACGGTGACCAATTCAAACGGAGAATTCCGCTTTGACCGAACCGAAACCGGTGATTTTATTATTGAGATTGCCGCCACCGGATTTTCACAACTTTCCAAAACCATTCAACTTGAGGAAAACCAGCAGTCAACGCTTGATTTTCCCCTCTCGGTGGCCGCAACCAGCACCACCGTGGTGGTAACCGCCAATACCACACCTCAGACCGAAGTCGAAGTATCGAAAACCTTTAGCGTCGTTTCCAGTCAAGACATCGAACGCCGCAACGAACTTTCCATCACGGAAAGCATCCGGCAAATGCCTGGAATCCGGGTTCAGCAACTCGGTGGGCCAGGAAGCCAGTCCGGCATTTTTATTCGTGGATTGCGCAGCTATGACACCGCTGTGGTCGTTGATGGCCTGCGACTTCGAGATGCAGCCAGTACTCAGGGTGATTCACTGGCTCAAATCCAGGAATTGTTTGTCGTTGATACCGAACGGGTCGAAGTGGTTCGCGGCCCCGAATCGGCGCTCTATGGCACCACGGCCATCGGTGGCGTAGTCAATATCGTGACGGCCCACGGGGGCGGCCCCGCGCGAGGTCAGGTTCAACTCGAAGGCGGCAGCCTTGGGCTGTTTCGTGGTCGAGCGCAGGTGGCCGGAGGCGCGGCGTCAGATCGGTTTCTGTATAGTGCCGGGTTGATGCACCTCAATGTGTCAAATGGCGTTGAAGGTGATACTCCCAATCGAAACTGGAGCGGACAGGGATTTGTCCAGTATGCGTTTCGCCCCAATATCACCCTCTCTGGCCGGATTTTAGGCAATACCCTGTTTGCACAACTGACTGATGGTTCATTTAATGCACCGGGCGCCAGCCTTCCACCAGTTGGAAGCATCGTCAAAGCCGTGGTGTTACCACTCGATCAGCAACGGCTGTTTGAAGCTGGAAAACCCTTCACGCTCGGCAATGCCAACTTTATCTCGAACCTTCGTGACCCGGATTTTCGTCGGGATTCAAGTTTTCTCTCCAGTGCCGTGATCTTTCAGCATCAGATCAATGAAAAAATTGGATATCGTGTGAATTATCAACGGGTTGATACCAACCGGAAATTCACTGACGGTCCAGCCGGGGTGAGATTCGAACCTGATTTTAAAGTGGTCAATCGGTTTGACGGCGTGATTGATACGCTTGGCGTTCAGGGAGACTGGCAGCTCAATCGGTTCTTTACCTTCTCTGCCGGATATGAATTTGAACGCGAACAGTACCTGGGCCGCGATTCGGATGAAAACCCCGTCGTGAGTGCCCGGACCAATGTTGGAATTGATATCGAACAACGCAGCAACACGTTCTTTCTCCGCAACCAGTTCCGGGCATTGGACAACCGATTTCAGATGTCTGCCGCGTTCCGATTGCAGGCTTTTGACCTGTCAAATCCGACATTTCTTGGCGGAAGCTCACCGTACCCGATTTCAAAGTTTCCAGCGCCGGAAACGGCCTATACCGGAGACGGTTCAATTTCTTACTTTTTCCGTTCGACCAACACCAAACTCCGCTCTCATGTCGGCAGCGGCTATCGGGCACCATCGCTGTTTGAGCGATTCGGTTCGTCATACTTCGGAGGATTTTTCTCAGGCTTTGGTGATCCGCTCTTGCGACCAGAGCGATCAATCGGCGTGGATGCCGGAATTGATCAAACCTTTGCGAACAATCGAGTTCGGATGAGTGCGACCTACTTTTACACCCGGCTCCAGGAAATCGTAGATTTTGATTTCAGCGGATTCATCAACCCTGGAACCGATCCATACGGACGATTTTTTGGCTACCTGAACACAGGCGGCGGCCTGTCACGCGGACTGGAACTTAGTTTGAATACTCGCCCGATTGACACGCTCAACATCACCGCGTCTTACACCTATGCCAATGCTGACAATCGGCGGCCAACATCAGTGGCCGGATTGTTGCGCACCTTCGTGGTCCCAGAACACACTTTCACGTTGACCGCCAATCAACAAATTGGGCGCCGGGTCGAAGTCAATTTCGACCTGCTGGCAACCAGCAACCATCTCTTCCCTTTTTCAGGTCGGGCGTTTGAATTCAGAGGTCCGATCAAGGGCGATATCGTTGTGAGCTACACCCACCCGATTGGTGAACAAAGCCTCAAAGTGTATGGCAAGGTTGAAAACATGTTTGATCGAACCTACTTTGAAAGCGGCTATCGAACACCAGGAGCAACCTTTCTGGGCGGCCTGGCCTTTCGGTTTTAGAATAAAGAATGAAGAATGAAGAATTGAGAATGAAGAATGAAGAATTGAGAATGAAAAAAAGTGCCTGGTGCATAGAAAGCAATACCTTCCAAGAAACTATTTCAAAATACTAAATTAGCCAGATTAAGTGTTGAAAACAGGTTCTATTTTAGTGTTTTGAGATAGGTGAAGAACCAGGAACCGGGAACCAGTTTGTCATTCTCAATTCTCAACTCTCAATTCTCCATTCTTCATTCTTCATTCTCAATTCTTCATTCAGTTTTCCTTATGCCCTTCACTGAACTTATCCGGGTGACTAACCTGAGTTTCCGCTACGGACAGCGTGAAATATTGAAGAATATTTCATTTACCGTCCGTGAAGGGGAATTTATTGGACTGATCGGGCCCAACGGCAGCGGCAAGACAACCTTGCTCAAACTGCTGTTGGGCCTGCTTCCCGGTGCGGAACAATGTGTCACACTCGGCGGGACTCCGCTTGCGAATCTGTCTCGGAAAAATATTGCCTTGCAGGCTACCCTGGTGCCGCAGGATACCAAAATTGAGTTTGCCTTTAGCGTTCGCGACATTGTCGCGATGGGGAGGACCCCCTACCTTGGCCGCTTTCGCCCAGAAGGTCCGGCAGATCGAGCCGCCATCCATCATGCGATGACCGTAACCGAAACGCTCGATTTTGCGGAACGCCCAGTCACGCATCTGTCAGGTGGTGAACGCCAGCGGGTTCATCTGGCCCGAGCCCTGGCCCAGGAAACCAGCATCATTTTGCTGGACGAACCAACATCGAATCTGGATCTGGTCCATCAGTTTGAAGTGCTTGAACTGGTCAAGAAATGTGTGGCCAATCATCGTTCGGCAATCGCCGCAATCCATGACCTGTCAATGGCAGCCCGATTTTGCAACCGCCTGTTGTTGCTGTTTGAGGGCATGGTCGTGGCCGATGGGTCACCCGAGGAAGTTCTGACCGAGCCAAATCTGGCCCGGTACTTTTCCATCGAGGCCCGA
>CAZXCE010000763.1:0-3961 GCA_964639175.1 uncultured Clostridia bacterium | reverse complement strand
CTACTGACTACTGACTACTGACTACTGACTACTGACTACTGACTACTGACTTATGGCTTTAAAAATCATTCTTGCCTCAGGTTCGCCGCGTCGGTCGGAGATTCTTCGGAAGGCGCGGCTTGATTTTGAAATTTGTGCGGCTGATGTAGATGAATCGGTCATTGCCGGAGAACCCCCGGCGGAATATGTGCTCCGGCTGGCGCGAACCAAAGCCCAGGCGATTCACAGTGATGAACCCTCACTGGTCATTGGCGCCGACACCACGGTTGTGGTGGACGATTTGATTTTGGCCAAGCCGGAAGATGCCGAAGACGCCCGGCGAATGCTGCGTCTGTTAAGCGGGCGCGAACACCAGGTTCTGACCGGCGTGGCAGTGCATCACACAGGACTCAATCAGACTGAATCAGATATTGAACTCACCCGAGTCTGGTTTGACGAACTCACCGAAGATTGGATTTCGTGGTACATCGCCAGCGGAGAGCCTTTTGACAAAGCCGGGGCTTACGCGATTCAAGGACTCAGTGCGCCATTTATTGACCGGATTGAAGGCAATTACCTGAACATCGTCGGTTTACCAGCCCCGCTGGTACGCCGGTTGATGCGGAAATTTGGTGAAGATTAGAGTTCAGGAAATCCCCCATCCTACGGATTCTTCCAAAAGACGAATTGGTTTTGAGCCCAGGAACTGGGCGGAATAATTAAAGCCACGGGTGAAGGCGTCAGCCGGAATCCGTGGAAAGGTGAAGGCGTCAGCCGGAATCCGTGGAAAGATGAAGGTGTCAGCCGGAATCCGTGGAAAAATATAAACGCCTCAAGCAAACCTGTGGAAAAATCAATTCGTACCTTCGCAGTTCATCACTGTCTAATGCTGATTGGTTCTGCCGGGTTGTTTCCACGGACTCGCGCCCGAGGCTTTAATTATGCCGCCCAGTTCCTGGGCTCAAAACCAATTCAGCCTTTGGGATCAAGCCTATTCTTGTTTGTGGTTTATCCTTCCAATAAAGTTCCTTGTTTCCAGATTTTCTTTTATACTGCCGTGACATTCCGATGTTTTTCCGAATCAACCTGCAGTGTCTGGAGACAACTCAATGGTCACCGTCACAAACCTCCGCAAAGACGGCGTTTTATCGTGGTTGCACCTTTCTGATATTCACTTTGGTGAAACCCAGGGAACTGGACGGGATGCCATCCTCAATCGCCTGATTGACGATGTTCGTGAGCTTCGCGAACGTGACCAGCTTGCTCCTGACCTGATTTTCATCACCGGAGACATCGCCTGGAGCGGCAAGCCCGACCAGTACCAGCGCCACGCGCTTCCGTTTTTGGAGAAGCTTCAGACGGCTGCCGATGTTGAGCCTTCCCGCATTTTTCTCATTCCCGGCAACCACGACGTAGACCGTTCCCAAATCAAAAGTATTGCCCTCAAAAAATTCCAGGAAGAACTGATTGCCCCTCCCGCTGGAGAGAACGCCCAGAAATTCGTGACCGAATTTCTCACTTCGAACGGTTTTCAGGATGACCGCGAACGGTTGTTGCTCAAACACAAAGACTATGTTGAGTTCGTCAGGGCACATTTCCCGCATTGCACGCCGGAGATTGTGCCTTGTGCCTACACCTGCCCGGTTGAGTTTCCGAAAGGGGTACTTCCATTTGAAAAATTGTGGGTCGTGGGGCTCAACACCGCCTGGCTTGGACGTGACGGAGAAGACAAAGGCAAGTTGCTGCTGGGCTACGAACAAATCCAGCAGGCGCTCAATGTGATTGAAAAGGACGGCAGTTGGAGTCGTGATTTTATCCTCGCCCTGACCCATCATCCGCTCTCGTGGCTTCCGGAATGGGACGAACGACTGTGCCAGCAGCAAATTGAAACGCGGTGCGACTTCCATTTGAGCGGGCATCTGCACGAAACGCATTTCAATTTGCGTGGCGTTGGCGGACCGCAACGCTGTTCGGAAATTGCCGCTGGTTCAGCTTACGGCGGAAGTCAGTGGTACAACGGTTACAATCTGGTCGAACTGGATTTTCAAACTGGAAAAGGGCGGGCGATTTTGCGGCGGTACGAACCGTCAATCACTGCCTGGACCCTTGACCCAAGATTTATAGAGCCGCAACCTGGGCAATTTACCTGGGATTTAAATAACCGTTTCCGCAAGTCATTCACTCCGGCATCAGGCACACTATCAAAGCCTGAATCTTCTGACAGCGGTGCATCTCCCACAAAAGATCTGTTTGGGCAGTACCGTGCCTTGCTGGCGGACACGATTGGCAAGGTTCGTCTGTTTGGAGACCGAAATACCCACCCGCTTGAAAAAGTCTTTGTCGAATTGACGATATTTGAGGAATACGAATCACCCTGCGTCCGGGCCGAGTGGGAAGGTCTGATGGACCTTGCGCTTCGTGAGCGACGTGACTGGTTTCGCCGTGATGGGAATCAAGCCAAAAACGAAGAAAAAGATGCCGAAAACGAAGAAAAAGACGCCAAATCGTCAAAAACCAGGGGCAAACCACGGCGCACCGTCAAACCTGACGAATTGTTGAATGCTGGCAAACGGGTGTTTGTCGCCGGAGCACCAGGGAGCGGTAAAAGCACGCTGCTCCGCTATCTGGCCAATAAAGCAGCCCAGGATGGTCAACGTTGGCCGGTATTTATCGAACTCAAAGCCCTGTCTGACAAAGCCAGTGAACCGACCGGCGACGGTTTGGCCGAATTTGCTTTCAGCTATGGAATTGGACCCTTGATTCAATCGCATCTCCGACTAACTGGTGCTGAATACACCGCACTTCACACCGCTTTTCTGGAATCGTGGAAACAGGGAAACGTCGTGCTGTGCCTTGATGGGCTGGATGAAATCGGAGGCCGTCCGTTTTTTGATCCATTGCGGCAATTAATCGAAGGCTTTGCCCAGGTTCAGAGTTCAAAAAACGTCGTGATTGTCTCTTCGCGCCCGTTCACGTTTCAGCCGCTGGCTCATCTGGAAGCCATGGAAATCGCGCCGCTCAATGACCAGCAAATTGTTGCCTTTCTGGAGCATTACCAGGGCGAAGCTGTCGCAAAGAAGTTGAACCAGGAATTTGGACGGCATCGCGATATGCGGGACCTGGCCCGGTCACCGTTTATGCTTGCGGTCATCACCAATCTGTTTACAAACCAGGAACTGGTCATCAGCAGCAAACTGGAACTCTATCGCCGGATTGTTTTTGATTTTGTGACCGTGCTTGATGCTGAAAAAAGAGTGAAACGGTTCCATCTGGATGATCCAAAAGGGGCACTCAAACGTGAATTCCTTCAATTTATAGCCTTTGAGCGATTTTTTGAGCAGGAAACAGACGGGCTGTCAAAACGGCTGGTGTTTACGGGTGATGAATTAGTGACACTTGCCAGACGATTTCACCCAGAGGTCAACGAGTATCATCTGGCAGCAGATGTGCAGGCAACACCGTTACTGCGTGAAGTCGGCCCAGATGTCTTTGCCTTTTCCCATCTGACGATTCAGGAATATCTGGCGGCTGTGGCACTGGCTACCCATCAGAATTGTGAAAAACTCTTTTGCCGCGCCTGTTTCAACCCGGAATTTACCGACAAACTCGAAGTGCTTCCGATGACATTGGGGTTGGCTTCAAAACCGGAAACACTCTATGCCGCTCTTGAAAATCTGCCGGAATCATTGACTTACATCAATTTGAGATTACGGGCACGCGGACTGGCCTATGTTGAAAAGCTCAAGGATGAGCAGTCCACTCCGTTGATGAGCCGATTGGTTTCTGTGATTCGGTACGAACGATGGGAAGAAACACCCTACCACGAAGCAATCACGCAAAGTTATAGTAGCGCATCTGATAACTTTAGGAAAAAAATAACCAGTGTCATTGTACCCTTGCTGCGGGATGAGTCGTGGAGAGTGCGGAAGAGGGCGGCGGGGGCGTTGGGTCAGATTGGAGTGGGGAATGAAGCGGTGGTGAC
>CAZXCE010000762.1:0-3967 GCA_964639175.1 uncultured Clostridia bacterium | reverse complement strand
TCAGTTCCACCGACTCCTTCCCCACCTGGTGGTAGTACTCCACCGTCTGTTCCAGCAACTCCGCTTCTGTCCCCCCTGGATCAAACAGCGGCTCTTTCCGAACCATATTTTTCCTGGATTCTTTTTCAGCCCCCAGCCCCAAGCCCTCAGCCCTGGTTTGGCTCATTCCTCCCAGTGCCGCGACCGCTTCCGTAAAGCTCATTCCTTCCGTTTCCATTTTCCACGCAATCACATCCCCGCTCTTCCCACACCCGAAGCACTTGAATGTGTTCCGCACCACGTCCAGTACCAGCGACGGTGTTTTATCTGAATGCCATAAGCATCGCGTCACCAGCTTGTTTGTCCCGTGCTTTTTCAACTCACACCCACACGCCCGCGCCAGGTCCTCCACCCGATTCACCCGTTTCACTTCCTCTAGTTCGCTTTCTGTAAAGTGTGGCATTGCAAAACCCTCCTGGCTTAAATTTTTCTATGCCGTGTTTGATGGATATGGTATACATGATTCTTTCTATCAGTCAATATCTATCTTGACCAGGTGGTGGATTTTTCCCTCAAATCAGGCTAATCTATCCTTCATTCAATACTTTATGTTTTTGTGAGGGATTCCTGATGACGATTGCGGATCGAATTCACCAATTGCGCCAAGAGCGACGATGGACACAGGCTGAGTTGGGGGAGAAAGTCGGCGTCCATCAAAAACAGATTTCTTCCTATGAACGCGGGGTGAACGTGCCGGCCACCGACATCTTGATCAAACTGGCGGAAGTCTTTAACGTGACGCTGGACTACCTGGCGTTTGAAGCCCAGGGACAATCCGCCCAGATCAATATCCAGGATCGGGAACTGTTGCGTCGGTTTGAAGCCGTGGACCGGTTTTCGGAAGCGGAAAAAGAAATGGCGAAGGAAATGCTGGATTTGCTGATTCTGAAACACCGTTTTCAGGATCTGCTGCAATCACCACCGGCCCAATAAGAAGCAAGAAATAGATTCAACTCCTGATTCCTGCTGAAAGGAGACAGACGATGAGTCAAACGGTAGAATGGGTGGTCAATCCTGAACTCAAAGCATCTGACCCACCCCAGACCGTGATCGGAGAAACCGCAATGTCAAACCCAAGGCCCGAAACCTACCTGGAAGAACTGGAACTACCAAACATTGAGCATCTAGTGACGGAGGACGACACCCCAGTGGACAACCTGCCATCGGAGAAGAACCAGCGGTTGCTGGTCGAACCACTTTACAGTTCGTGGAAAGAACGCACCCCGGAGCGGAAGTTTTTAGCCGCGGCCAACATCGCGGTGTATTACCAAATCAGTGAACCGCCGTTGGTGCCGGATATGCTGTTGAGTCTGGATGTGGAACCAGCTTCGGACTGGTGGGAAAGAAAGAACCGGTCATACTTCGTGTGGGAGTTTGGGAAGCCGCCGGACGTGGTGATTGAAATCGTGTCGAATAAGGTGGGGAATGAAGGCGGGGAGAAACTGGTCAAATATGCGTGGATGAGGGCGGAGTACTACGCGATCTATGACCCACAGAAGCAAATCAGCGATGAAGTATTGCGGGTGTATGAGTTACAAGGTGGAAGATATGTCCGGCGTGAGGATTGGAAGCTGTCCGGGGTGGAGTTGGGATTGACGCTGTGGGAAGGGGAATTTGAAGGCCGGGAGGATACCTGGTTGCGGTGGACGGACCTGGAAGGCAAGCTGATCCCCACCGGCAAGGAACGCGCCGATCAGGAACGCCAGGAAAAAGAAGCTGAAAAAACGGCGAAAGAAGAAGCTCTTCTCAAAGCCGAAACCGAACGCCAGGAAAAAGAAGTTGAAAAAGCTGCCAAGGAAGCGGCTCTTGAAAAAGCTGAAAAACTGGCGGCCAAACTCAAGGAACTGGGTCTTGACCCCGACGCCTTGTGAAAAGGTGGTGAATGCCTTCATCACAATGCGCACATTTGAGCCACTGGCCACCAGCGAAAGACACTTCAACCGAAAGAAAAACCAACTGGCTGGAATCAACTACATCGTGGGTAAAGAGGGAAACCGGACGGCGGCAATGGCTTCAATCTAGGGTTAGGAGTTACCAGTTTGGGTGCTTTTTCTTAAAATAGCTCCATACCTGGTTCACGGCTATTTTGGGTTCTTCCGTGTCCCCTTCAAACATCTGCTGCCATCTTTCTTTCATGACTTGAACTTGTTGATTGACTTTGGGTCTAAATTCATTAAAACGCTCTAACTTATACATTTCATTGGCATAATTATTTTTAAGCTGCATTTCATGCCTACTTGACATTGTAGTAAGCACTTCAAAAAATGTTTCAACTACGCCTACAGGTTGGCAGATTGCAAAGCGAATATTGATGTATTTTATCAATATTAGACAGTTGCTTTCGTACCATTTGATCAAAGCTTCTATTATGTGTTCACCGTTGTCATAGGTGAATGTTGTTTCATTGTTGAAAAGCAAATCTGCATTTGCGTTGGCATCATCAGCGATAAAGCCAATCTGACTTAGAGTTTGTTCAACAAATTGTTTTTCTACAGCTTTTTCACCAGGCTGCAAAGTAGCACTATATTCTTCTACTCCCACAACTCTATCTCCATAAAGTAAAATATTGAGGGATATCGCCCTGTTTCAAAACCACTTGGCAAACTTATTTACTCCAAGGTTTAGATGGATATTGCCAAGGTTTAAGATCTATTGAAGTTTGAGGTACAGGATTTCCTCCCATAAGGCCACCAAGGATCCGATGTTGTCCATTAAGAATAGAATTCCACCCTCCACCATCTGGAGCAACAATAATGTCTGCTCCTGGTATTTGGGCCAATTCTGCTGAAGATTTCCATTGGAAATCTGGATTTTGTACCTTAGTAGTCCACTCAGCAACTTTATCCCATTTGACGTTATCCTGGAAATCAGCCGGACGATATCCAGCATCTTCTGCCCGACTAATCGCCTCATCAATAAAGTCATCCCACGGGTCTGAAGGGGGAGTTCCGCCACCACCTGGTGGGGCGCCTCCACCTGATGAACCTCCCGCACCTGATGGATTGCCTCCTGATGATGGAGGACCACTGGTTCCTCCACCACCTGATGGGGAATTCCCACTACTACCTGGCGGTGCATTTCCACTACCAGAGGAAGATGTATTCACAGCCTTGGCTGGAGAGGTGGCATTCTTGGCAACATCGTCAACCTGATTCACAGCAGCGGCTGCATCGTCTATGTCTGAAGCCACAGCCGCAACAACCGTGGATTCAGCTTTAGCAGCAGCCCTTCGGGCTAAAAATTCAGCAGCAGCCTTCACTCCAGCTCTGGCTAGATTGAAAACGTTGGTGACTCTGGCGCCAGTTACGGATCCATCAAAGGTCTCTTTCTGACTGGCCCATTCTCCAGTGGTTACCTTTGACCCAACCTGGGTTACCACCGCACCAGCAGCAGCTCCTGGAATCTGAGTGATGACTTCAGCAATCTCTCCACCCAGCCTCAGCGTTGCCGTTCCCCGATTCGCCCCTTCGCTGATGGATTCAAGGTTGGCACTGATAGACCGGTTGATGTGGTAGGAGCTTCTGAGGTCCTGAACCGTCGTGTATTTCCCGGCGATAATCTTTCCGTTTGAGGCTAAACCCTGTTGAATTAAAGCAGCTTCGGCATTTTTGTACTCCGCTTCGGACAAATTGCGGCCAATGGCAGTTTCAATGACTCCCTTGACCGTGTCTTTCTCCGTTGTCAGCAACAAGGTGTGACCTGTGCGCCGGTTATCGGTGATGTATTTGGCTAATTCCGTTGGTTTCCCATCAACCCTGGTTAGGCGTGCGTATTTGACTGCTCCTTCACCCCCACCGGTTTGTTCATTGTATCGCTCCTGAACTATGAAATCCCCACCCTGGGCGATTTGGTTCTGAACTTCCTTGGTCAATTTTCCACGAACTTCCCGCCCATTAGGATCCTGATACCAAACCGGGTTGTTCCAGGC
>CAZXCE010000761.1:0-3968 GCA_964639175.1 uncultured Clostridia bacterium | reverse complement strand
GTAGCGCCCAAAGCTGCGCAACCACCGGCTACTCTCCATCGTCCTCCGGACGGAAAATGCCAAACTGGTTGCAAACAGTTTGCCTGAAACTGTTTATTTTGTAACGTAACTGACTTGGGGATGAGTAACCGTGGGCTTCGCACCACGGCTATTACACGACGCCCGTGCCGGGCTAAAATCCTTATTCTGGTGCTTATGTTCTTCTTACAGCACGCGCGGCACTTTAAAATGCCCGGCACCAGCCTGTGGCGCATTGCCCAGGGCGGCGTCCTGATCAAGCGAGGGTAGCATCAAATCATCACGCCAGGTGCTGGCCGGGTCGCCGCTTAAGGTGCTGTGCGACATCGGCTCGACATTTGACGTGTCAAGCTTATTGAGTTCACCAAAATAATCCACAATCGCGTCCATCTGGACTGTCAGGCGGTCTTTTTCTTCTTCTGTAAGTTCCAGACTGGCCAAAACGGCGATTTTTTCCACATCTTGTTTGGTAATTGACATTGCAGTTGCTTCCTTTGGCTTCCATCGAAATGAATTTTGAGTTAAGAATTTGCCAGCGTAATCAGAACGGCACGTTCATTCAAGTTTGATTGGTTGCTTTCACCACGCTGCACCTCCCACAACCCACATCACGTCTGTAGAAAAAAGGAATCCACGAAAAGCCTATGTCGAGCAAACTTGTCATCAGCGCCATCGGTCCGGATCGGGTCGGACTCGTTAAAAGCATTTCGGCCTTCATTGTCGAACGCAACGCCAACATCGAAGACAGCAAAATGGCGGTCTTTTGCGGCGAATTTGCCATCATCATGCTCGTTGGCGGTGAAGAATCCGACCTGACGGCTATCGAACACAGCCAGTCGCAACTGGCTGAACAGACTGGCCTGCATATCTTTATGCGGCGTCCGTCTGAGGTGAAACCAGCGGAGTCGGGTGTGCCCTACACACTGGTCGCGTCCTCGATTGATCATCCGGGAATTGTCCATCGCCTGACGAGTGAGCTTTCCGCCTCTGGAATCAATATCGAGTCCATGGAAACCAAAACCTATAGCGCTCCCTGGAGTGGAACGCCGATGTTTCGATTTGAAGCCAAACTCTCCATTCCACAACAGGTCAACGTCCCCCGCCTGCGCTCCCATTTCCTGTCGCTTGGCGAAGAAGAAAATTTTGACATTGATCTGACGGTGGTGAGTTGAAAAAACAGGGCTGAAGAAGGCGGGCTCAGGGCTTGGGGCAATCAAAGGGATGAAGGATGAGGGATGAAATCAAACCAATGCTTCAACCCAATGTTTTTCAGCCTCATATTTTCAGCCCTGAGCCCCGAGCCCAAAGCCCTCAGCCCTGTGTCTTCAGCCCTTCGGAAGCAATCCAACCTTCCGCAATAAATGGGTAAAGCGCGGATCCTGGCGGATTGGGTCAAATCGCGGCTCGATATTGAGAAACACCATCTCGCGGTAGCGTTCTTCCAGGCTTTTTTCAAGATACTTGAAGGTAGCGGCTTCGTCTCCGAGTCCAATTGCAATCACCGCCAGACAGTAGGCCGGGACATATTCGGTTTGAGCACGCTTTTGCAACGAAGTAAGAAGTTTGGTTGCTTCGTCGCGCTTGCCTGAAAGCGCCAGGGTATGCCCAATCATGGCCACCACTGCCGGGTTGTTATTAGAGAGCGCCAGTGCCTTTTGAAATTCGGCCAGGGCTTCGGGATAGAGTCCCTTTTGTTCATAGGCCATTCCCAGAAAAGCGTGGGTGTTGACGAAGCGGTCAATTTCAAGTACCCGGCGGCATTCGAGGATGGCCCGGTCATACTGACGTGAGTAGTAGTACAAATGCGCCACCGTTGTGTTGACCGGCAGCGAAAGCGGGTCAAGTTGCTGGGCGCGCTGGGCAGCCTGGAGGGCTTCGTCAGTCCGGCCAAGCAATTCCAGGCAGATAGCCAGCCACTGGTGAGCCGTGGCATAGCCTGGGTTGAGATCAATCGCCCGCCGGAATTCACGCTCGGCGCCAGCCCAATCCCAGTCATAGTACATTTTGATATCTGCCAGTGAAGCATGGGCTTCAGCAATGTTTGGATCTAACTCCAACGCTTTGAGCACAGCTTCTTTGGCTTCCGGGTAGGCTTCCCGAGGCCGACGCAGGCCGTAATACCCCATCAATCCATAGGTATCAGCCAGTCCGGCGTAGGCCAGCGCATAGTTTGGATCAATGCGAATCGCCTGTTTGAAATGCTCAACGGCGGCTTCGAGCGATTCGTGGGTCCGTTTGTTCCAGGCATAGCGTCCGCGCAAATATGCCTGATGGGCTTCTGAATTCTCAGTAAAGTGCTTGATGACTTTCTGACGCTGTTCACCCGTCAACCGGAATTGGAGGTTGGTGGAGATATCTTCCGCAATTTCATCCTGGGTAAACAGAATGTCAGACGTTGTGCTGTTGTATTGCTCGCCCCAGAGCCGCGAACCATCTTTCACATCCACCAGTTCCGTTGAAATGACCAGCATTTTGTTGCGTTGGGTGACGCGTCCGGTCAAAACGGAGCGGACTTTTAATTCCTGACCAACTTTTTGGGGATCAACTTCGCTGCCCTTGTAGCGAAAGACGGTGCTGCGTGCCATGACCCTCAATCCAGGCACGTGTGACAGGCTGTTGATGATGTTTTCAGTGATGCCATCACTCAGGTATTCAGTTGAAGGATCAGAGATGGTATTGACAAATGGCAGCACTGCAATCGAATCAATCGCCGAATTTTCAACGACATTGCGGGCTTTGGCGCGTTCGCGAAAGTATTTCACCACCGGAAAAACCAGCGCCACCAGCAACAAAGTCACGATGAGTCCAAATAAACCGGTCCGCAAATGACGGGTGGGGAGGCCCCAGGCGTGTTTGGGAATGGGCGGCGTTGAATCCCAAAGGCGTAAGGTGATGGCGCTCTCGCCGGAACACAGGCTGTGGATGACTTGCAATTCCTCCATTAAATCGCGAGTGGTCGGGAAGCGTTTTTCAGGGCTTTTGGCCAGACATCGGGCAATCAACTGGCAGAATGCTTCAGGCATGCGCTGATCAGATTCCTGAAGCGGTGGCGCCGGGTCGGTAATAATCGCGGCCAGGGTCTGAATCGTGTTGGCCCGGTCAAACGGGCGTTTGCCGCTGATCATTTCATACAGAATGACTCCAAATGAAAACTGATCGGAATGAAACCCGATTGGATCACCTGATGCCTGTTCGGGGCTCATATAGCTGACCGTTCCCAGGATGACCCCAGGTGTGGTCCGAACCTGTGGTGGCTGTGATTCATCAATGATCTGGGTATCAATTTGTGAATTTTGGGACTGGGGAATCGTGGGAATGAGCTTTGCCAGCCCAAAGTCCAGAATTTTGGCGCGCCCATCACGGCTGACCATGATGTTTTCGGGTTTGAGATCCCGGTGGACAATTCCGGCTTCGTGGGCGGCGGCCAGTCCATCCGCGACCTGAATCACCAGATGGAGCATCTGGTTGAGCGTCAATGTGCCCTCGTGCATCAGCGCACGCATGGAGCGCCCTTCGACCAGTTCCGAGACAATATAGCTCTGGTCGTGTTCAAACCCGACATCATAAATCGCGACAATATTTGGATGATTCAAGGCACTGGCGGCCCGGGCTTCGTTTTCAAAGCGGCGTTTCAGCTCGGGATTGGTGGCCGCCTCAGGTGATAAAATCTTGATTGCCACATCACGTCCGAGCCGGGTATCACGGGCTCGATAGACCGCTCCCATACCGCCGGCACCAAGTTTGCCGATGATTTCATAAGGACCGAACCGGGTTTGTGTTGGAAGGTGGGCTGCCTGCTGGGTCATTGGTGTTGGGTTCCGGGTTCCGGGTTCCGGGTTCCGGGCTTTCGCGAATGAAAAGTTACAAAATTAGCCGGAGAATTTTGCATACTGCCTGGCTCAAAGACTCAAAAGGAATTGTTTCAACGGAAGGCAGATCGGTATTGCTCC
>CAZXCE010000760.1:0-3982 GCA_964639175.1 uncultured Clostridia bacterium | reverse complement strand
GGCCAACCGACCGGCTATCCGAACTGCAACGCTTCGCGGTGCAAAACCAAAAACCAATACGTGAAAGGCACTGGAACCTGGGGTGCAAAGCCACCCAGGCTACCTCTTCGAAATGTCTCAACTCCTTATCCTGGCGTTTATGGCCCTTAACCCTTAACCCTCAGCGAAGTTCCAATGGGTGGAGATCAGGTGAAACCAGCGTCAGCCGGGCTTCCCAGGAAAACAAACGGTCACGGCTGTAAAACCGCAAGGGTAATTCCCGCTCGCCCAAACTTTCAAGCATCAATTTTGCTGCCATTTCCAGCGTCGTCTCCGGCCCACACGATTTCAAAAATTCCCCAATTACCCAAATATAAAATCGAGTGATTGTTTCATGATAGCCACGGGTTGGTGTGTGTGGAACGCCAACCGCTCCGTTGTATTTAATAATGCCAGTGCGGATACGTTCCGAGGCTTCCTCAAATGGAAAATGCCAGAGATACCACACTGCCACGAGCATATGTGCGTGGTGAGTCCATCGTTCATAACTCAGACTTCCAGTGTTGAAAAGGGTGACGAGTTCGGCGAGCGAGTCAGCCGTAATTGGTGTTGATGCGTCAAGTGTCGTGGTCAGATTCGTCATAGCTTGCTCTCAATGCTAAATACTGGATGATGAAACTTGAAAAAAGTTTCCATGACAACATTTCTGTAACTAATTTCTATATCTATCAATTACAGCCAAAAGCTTACTTTTCCGTGCAGAAAATAGTGTTAGATTTTAGAATCATGTAACTATAATTTATTAAATGAGTTACTTCTTCATTCTCAATTCTCAATTCTTCATTCTTCATTCTTCATTCTTCATTCTTCATTCTCAATTCTTCATTCAATCGGCAAGGCGGTGGTTTCCTTGGCGGTGGAAAGCACAATCGTGGTGTAGGTTCGCACCAGCCCTGGAATTGTTTTGAGCTGTTCTTTGAGTAGCTTTTCCAGCGCCGAAGTGTTTTTCACCCGAACTTTGAGCAGATAGGAGAAATCACCCGTCACATGATGGCATTCCTGAATTTCAGGCACGGCAGCCATGCGTTCCAGAAAACCAGGTTCGTGCACTGGCTCTGACAGTACGACAGCGACAAACGCCAGGAGGTCCAACCCTAACCCCGCCGGGTTCAACCGGGCCACATAGTCTCGGATCAGTCCCTGAGCTTGCAGCTTTTTGAGTCGTTCGTTGACGGCTGAAATTGAAAGTCCCACCCCTTCGCCAAGCTCGGCGTAGGACAATTTACTGTTGGTCTGCACCAGTTTTAAAAGTTGACGGTCGTGTTCATCCATAAAAAAGAGCGAGTCGTGAGCCGGCAGAAAGTACAGTTACTGAAGGGTAATTCTTCCCGAGAATCACCGTTATATATAAAATATTTATCAGAAATTCAGCATTTGTCAAGAAAATTTTTTGAATAATCTGATACTAACAACAATTATTCTTCCAGCGAGCCAGCTCGTCGTTATTTTTTGCGGCACACCGTTTTTCACAACCGATGGTTGCGAAACCACCAGCCTTTCTGGCATTTTGTCAGCCCATCATTTTGAGCTTCTTGATTTTGACCCACACATGGCTTTCCACTCACCCAAAACTTCGACTGGGCAATTCTTGTGGTTGCTTCGATTTAAGAGCATTGCTTTTCGGCGGTGGCTGACGTCCAATTTGTACACCACAATCTGGCTCGGAGGCATCATCCTGGGTGGATTCTGGATGATGCTCACGCCGTATCTTGAAATGCTCCAAAAGTTTCTCGCCGCACACAGTCAGCGGTATCAATTTGGAGATGGACTGGTGGTGACGGTCGGCCTGATGGTGTTGCTGGTTGTTTTTTCATTTTCCTCGACGTTGCAGGATGTGTATGCCACCCGAACGGCAGATTCATACCTGGACGGGCTTGGGGTTACGACTCCGGCCCGGTTTGCCATGACGGTTGTCACTCGATTTCTCAAAAATGTGCCGTCACTGCTCATTGTGGCTGGACTGTGTGCCGTCCTGCGACCGGTGCCGACGGTGGGCCTCGCCACGCTCGCTGAACTGGGGCCACCGTTGCTGGCTGGCTGGATCTACCTGACTGCGCTCCAGATTGCTGGTGTTTTGCTCCTGGTGCATTTCAGGTGGTGCACGCCCCGCAAGCTGATCGGGCTGCTGGCCGGGGTACTGACGGCAACTGCTCTGGTGTCGTGGTCGAAAGTATTTCTGGTGTTTCTTTTTCCATTGGTGCCGGCGGCTGGCGTGCTTGAATCAGTCCTTGCCGGAATGCTGCATCCCGGATCAGGTGGACAGTTCGGATATGAACCTGGCCTGTCACTTGGGGCTGGGGTGCTGGTACTTGAATTTGCCCGCCGAATGTTTACCCACTGGCGGATGGATGATCGTGGAATCGCTCAGGAGTTCTCTGAAATCCGACGTCCGCTGTTCAATTGGATAGTGGAACGATTTCTGCGCCGCCAGTCGCCGCCAGTTCGGGCACAGATTCTGCGTGACATTGCGCTGTGCCGGCGTGGATTTTCACCGGCGGTATTGATGTCGCCAGCCTTTGCCATTTTGTTTCAGTTTGGGGCGGTGTCCCTGATTGGTCGAAGGCTGATTTCAGAGGATATCTTTGAATGGGTTTTTCTCCTCGGGGTGATGTTTTCAGCCTTCAGCCTGATTACGCTGGCGCCGTTGCTCCTGAAATATCAGCTTTCTTACTTCTGGATTGAAAAATCCGTCGGCCTGTCACCGGAACACCTTGCTGAGTCAAAGCTGGTTTTGTCGCGATTGTTTGGGCTGGCTGCTTTTGGACTGGCCTGCCTGGCGGTGATTGGGTATCCGGCAACCGGTCTGCTCCAAACCCTGGAGCTTCTCCTGAAAGCCGCCGTTGTGTGCTATACCACGGCATCGCTGGTTGGAATTCTTCTCTTTGAAGTCGCCGCCCGTCCGCTCATCAGTTTGATTTTGTGCGGTGTGGCGGCTTCGATCATCGCGGGCCTCTTTATTTTTTACTGGGTCGGCTGGCCCTTGTGGGTCTATATGTATTTGTATTTAATGCACAACCTGCGCGAACGGGTAAAAACCAGAGTTTTCTTTACGGAGATTGAGCATTGACGATGACAGCAACCACCTCAGCAGCGGCACTTGAGATTCGAGCCGTGACCAAATGTTATGGAGAGCTAAAAGCCGTTCAAAATGTGTCATTTACGGTCGAAACTGGCATTTTCGGGCTGCTTGGGGCGAACGGCGCCGGGAAATCAACCCTCCTCAAATCTATTTTGGGAGTGATCCCGATTGATCGTGGTGAAGTGCTCGTCTGTGGCCGCAAAAATACGATTTTTCGTCAGTCCTATGAAGCCAAACGCCTGATCGGATATCTTCCGGAAGAACTCCGCCTGTACGAGCGATTGACGGGACGTGAATTTCTGGAATTCGTCGCTGGTCTCAAAGACAAAGCGACTGAAGCTGACATTGACGAAGGACTTGACTACTTTGGAATGACCCCCAAACAGCACGTTCTGATTGAAGAATACTCGCACGGGATGCGCAAAAAAATCGGCATCATTGCCGCCCTGCTCGGAAAACCACCACTGATTTTGCTCGATGAACCACTCAATGGGCTGGATGCCGAGAGCATGCGCCGGCTCCGGCTCAAAATCGAAGCGCTCACCCAGGAAGGAGTGACGGTGGTTCTGTCGTCGCACATTATGGGATTTGTCGAACGCGTGTGTCAGCGAATTGCCATCATCAAGAAAGGTGAACTGGTGCAACTTGGAACACCGGCTGAGGTTCGGGCCGCTTCCGGCTTGCACGATGAACCGTTTGACGATGTCTTTTTGCATTTCGCCCTTTAGGAATGAAGACAGTAGTCAGTAATTGGTGCTTGGTGCTTGGTGTTTGGTGCTTGGTATTTAGTGCTTGGTGCTTGGTTCTTAGTGCTTAGGGGGCGTTAAAAAATAAGTTCCTTGGAGCACGGTCACCCTTGTACAT
>CAZXCE010000759.1:0-3983 GCA_964639175.1 uncultured Clostridia bacterium | reverse complement strand
ATAGCCCCCCATTGGAAGATTTCTTTTTACCGAATGTCCCCAAAGTGGTGGCGGCGGCCCGAAAGCTTGCAGCTTACTAGGCAAAAAAACGAGGGCTGGTACTGAGTGCCTGGTAGCTGGAAATTATGCTAGAAACTTGAGAGTAAAGCATAAAGTACCAGGTATCAGACACTTAGACCCCAGCATGCTCTCAAGCATTTATCCACGTCTGTTTTAAATCATCGTTGTAGAAAGGTGAACCGCAATGAGTACTGATGTCGTGATGCCTCAGATGGGGGAATCCATCGCTGAAGGCACGATTGTGAAGTGGATTAAAAAGATCGGCGATACCGTCGAGCGCGATGAACCAATTTTTGAAATTTCAACCGACAAAGTTGATGCTGAAATTCCATCACCGGTGGCTGGTGTGCTGTTGGAAATTCTGGTGACCGAAGGCCAGACGGTACCGATTAACACCGTTGTCGCCCGACTTGGTGATGCCTCTGAAGTTGGTGCCGCGGCGCCAGCACCTGTGGCGGAACCAGCACCGGAACCCGTGGCAGCTCCTGAACCTGCACCCGTTGTGGTGGCCGCGCCGCCGGCTCCGGTCGTGGCTGAAGCGCCGCCCGCCCCAGTGGTTGAACCGGTTGAGGAGGAAGAAGATGAGGCATCAGCCGAAGAGCAACGCAAGGTGAAATCTTCTCCGCTGGTTCGCAAAATTGCCCGCGAACACGGTGTTGATTTAACCCAGGTCACCGGCACCGGTTTGGGTGGTCGCGTATCAAAAGAGGATATTCTGGCCTTTGTTGAAAGCCGGAAAGCCCCAGTTGCGGCACCTCCTGCCCCAGCCCCAGTTGTGGTGGCCCCGCCACCGGTCGTTGTGGCGCCACCGCCGCCGGTCGTTGTGGCCCCACCACCTCCAGTTGTGGTGGCCCCGCCACCGGCTCCAGCCGTCGTGTCTACTCCAACGGCCTATGGCGCCAGTGACCGGGTTGAAGTTGTGCCAATGTCGCCGATGCGCAAGAAGATCGCCGAGCATATGATCCACAGCCGGCGGACTTCGGCTCACGTCCAGTCATTCTTTGAAGTTGACATGACAAATGTGGTCAAAATGCGCGAACGCAATAAAGACAAATTTGAGCAGCGCAATGGCACCAAGCTGACCATGACAACCTTTATTGTGAAAGCCGCGGTCGAAGGGCTCAAAGCCTTCCCGATTATGAATTCGTCAGTTGACGGCGATTACATCATCTATAAGAAGGACATCAACATCGGTGTGGCCGTTGCGTTGGATTGGGGTTTGATTGTTCCAGTGATCAAACATGCCGAAGAGAAAAACCTGCTCGGCATTGCCCGCACCCTCAATGATCTGGCCAACCGGGCCCGCAACAAACAACTCAAGCCGGATGAAGTCGCTGGCGGCACCTTTACCATCACCAATCCTGGAATTTATGGAAGTTTGATGGGCGCACCAATTATCAATCAGCCGCAGGTGGCAATCATGGGCGTTGGTGCCATCAACAAACGTCCAGTGGTGGTCAACGACGACGCAATTGTGATTCGGTCCATGGCCTATTTCTCAATTTCGTTTGATCACCGGGTGATTGATGGCGCTGTGGCCGATCAATTTATGGCCCACGTCAAAAAGACGCTGGAAAATTTCCAGACAACTGAGCTTGAGTAACATCCAGCCAGCAGGCCGAAAGACTTCGGGCTGAAAGACCTGGGGCTGAAGAAAATGGGCTGAAGAAGACGGGTTGAAGAAGATAGGGTGGAAAGTTGAACTGAAGTTCTCTTCAAGAATTGAGAATGAAAAAGACTAAAATTCTTCATTCTTCATTCTTCATTCTTCATTCTTCATTCTTCATTCTTCAGCCCTCAGCCCGAAGTTTTCAGCCCCTATTCTTCAGGCCAGATACCGCACGTCTGATCCTTCCTTGATCCACACCACGCAATTTCTTCCTTCGAAGGTGGCTTATGTCAAAGCGACTTCATCAGGAAAAAGTATCGAAACCCGAATCACCCGCCAACCGGGTAACGCTGCTTGATTTCGAAGACCAGCTCATCCACCTGGGATTTTCGCCTGAGATCGCCCGTCAGGTTTGCCAGTCATTTATGGAGGGTCTCCGCAAGTCGCTGGTCCGCGGTGAGGAAGTCAAACTCCGTGGATTTGGCAATTTCCGGCGCATGCGGCGAAAGCGGAAGGGAACTGGGAGCACGGCTGAAGGTGGTGCTGACCGGTATGCCTATTCCGTAAAATTCCGGCCCAGTCGGCGGCTGATCGGTTTGCTCTATGGAAAGGAAATTCCTGAAACCGGGGTCTTTCTGTCATTGGATGAAGCGTTGCTCCAGTTCTTGGATCAACCTTCGCTACCACCCGAAGCGCCAAAGCCGCCAAAAAAGAAAGCCGTCAAAAAACTCGCCGCGGTTGATGTCGAAAATGTTCCCCAGTTGCTGCCCAACATTACCCTGGTTCCGGCTCACGTCAGCGCACTCAATCGAACTGGGGAAATTGTTTTTGAACTCCCGCCCGTCGTTGAATTTCCAGAACCTGACCCGGATGCTGGAATGCCGCTGATCGAATTTGTGCTCCCGCCAGGCTTGACACCTGAGGTTGATACGTCCTTTGAAGTTGAGTCTACGCTCAGGCTTGGGTCACCATCCCCACCGCCAAATTTTGTCGCGACATCGGCCCCACTGCCATCGCTTGAAGAGTTTACCGAGCCTCCGGTGGAAGAAGACGACGAAGAGCCGCGTGACCGATCACGTATGCCACCGACCCCGGCTGATTTGGAAGCTGCCGAGGGGATGGACTTTGAAACCCACTATGATCTGGGGATTTCATATAAAGAAATGGGCCTGTATGAGCAATCTGTCCGGGAGCTTCACCGGGCAATTCAAAAAGTATCCCCCACGGATGAAGCTGGCCGATATATGAGTTGTTGCACATTGCTGGGGATGTGCTATCGCGAACAACAAATGTATCTCCAGTCGGTTGATTGGTTTCAACATGCCCTCACTCTGACAAAACCGGCTGATGCCAGTTATCTGGCTCTGCAATATGAACTTGGGCTCACCTATGAAATGGCTGGCCAGACGTTTAATGCCCTGGCGGCTTTTTCTGAGGTGTATGCGCTGGATGTGCATTTCCGCGAAGTGATTGAAAAAGTCCGCTTCCTGCAAAACGAAGTCATTGTGCGGGCTGAGCGGATGCAAAAAATGATCCCGATTCATATTCGGGCGATTGACGCCAGGGGACAGCGGATGGACGAAGATACCTGGATTGTAAATATCAGTCGGCGCGGGGCCGGATTAAAAACAAACATCGAGCACGAAAGCGGAACCTTAATCGAAGTTGAGTTTACTCAGGCTGGAAAGCGACACCTTGGAAAAGTTGTATGGTGCGCTCCGTCAAAAGATCAAGACAGTTCCTATCGCATGGGAATTACCTTGATCACTGACGCAGAACTTGGCGTTGAGGATTGGCCTCGACCAATAGCACAGGGATGATTCAATCCAAAATGAATGGTGACAGTCATTTGGAACAACTTGACGCGCCAACGCCTGACACTCAGGTGACGGCCAGCCCGCGCTCTGGGAACGGCAAACGTGTGCCTCGAAGCGGGGCTGACCAGTCCAGAAAAAGTAAACAGCAGGCCGACACACTGGCGTCAATTTTGCTGGTGGGGGTCGTGGCGGCATTTGTATTTTTTATTACTCGCCGATTAGAGACCATTGTGGCGCCGCTCGATGACGAATCAATGATCTTACAATCGGCTCATAGTTTGTGGGCAGGGGCTGGTTCGAGCGATCTGGTCTCCAGGCTTGGCCCAGGGACCACTGAAAAATTGTGGCTGGCATTGCCAGGTCTCTCGGTTTGCCTGGCGGTCTTTGGCAAAATCTGGGGCACCGGGCTTGAACAGGCACGAACCTTTAATGTTGCGGCTGCCTGCCTGGTCCTGACGGCGGTTTTTTTGATTGGGCGGAAATTGCACAGCCGGGCT
>CAZXCE010000758.1:0-3991 GCA_964639175.1 uncultured Clostridia bacterium | reverse complement strand
GATCACGGGTGGCTTTATCTGAAGTCGGAGGACTGCCGGGATAGACACGCAGGAAGTTATCGTCCGGGAGCCGTGGGTGAATGTGGATGTGCAAATGCGGCACTTCCTGGAACGCAGCCGGGCCAATGGAATGCCAGAGACTCAAGCCGTCATTTGGGAAAGCCAGTCCAACCGCACGCGTGAGACGTGAGACAGTCTGCATCAAGGCAGCACCGGTGTTTGGGTCTAAATCGCGAACATCGTTGAAATGCTCGCGAGGAATGACCAGGACATGGCCCGCATGAAACTGACGAATGTCCATAAATGCCAGCGTCAGTTCATCTTGAAAGACGATGCTGGCAGATTCACGGCCATTGACGATGTCACAAAAAACACACTGGCTTGGCATCGAAACCTCATTTCAATTCTATGAATTCAAGAATTTTCTGGATCACACAGGTTGGCGTTGGGCGGCTGGCAATTATGCCACGTCCGAGAGGCGGCCAGTTCCTCGAAGCTGAAATTGCCAGATTCGCGGCTGAAAATATTCACGTTGTGGTTTCGTGTTTGACACACCCTGAAGTCCTGACGCAAGGCTTGATCGCCGAACCTGACCTGTGCCGTGAACAGGGACTCTCCTTTATTTCGCATCCCATTGTGGACCATTTCATTCCAGATTCCATGCCAGACACAGCCCGAGTGATTCAGGAGCTTCACGGATTTCTTTTGGAAGGAAAAAATGTTGCGATTCACTGTTATGCGGGGATTGGTCGGTCGGCGTTGCTGGCCGGATGCGTCTTGATTCTGGATGGAATGAGCGTCAATGATGCCTTTGCCGTGATTAGCAAAGCCAGAGATTGGCCAGTACCGGAGATGAAAAAACAATATGACTGGGCAGTTAAGTTTGCCGAAGGGTGTCAGTAACCTGAGTTCTGATAGCATTTCGGGTGAATCAGTCATCATAAGCACCAGGTGAACTCAGTCAATTAATGAAAGGACATCACAATGTTATGGCATCAATGCAGCAAGTCTCGAAAAATCTTTTATAACATAGCGGAGATAACGATCTTTGACATATTCAGATTTTTCACCAGTTTGGCGATTAGTGTTTTTTCCATTAAACCAAATGCTCCGTAAGCCAACATTTTTCCCTTTCTTATTTTGAAATGATTCCTCAATAAATTCTTGAGAGGTCAAGAGCCAAATGGTTTCCAGACGCTCAGAGTAGAAGACAAACCAATAATCTATGCGATGTTCATGAGGTATAGCAGAAAACAGCGCAGCATCACCAAAGGCGACTGTTTTGGACCGTGCCTTGATTTGAACCAGAGCAATACTCCCGTCTGATCGGCGCACTATTGCATCAACAGCGTGATCATCAACAAGGGGAACATAGACATCCATGCCCTCTTTAAGCATGAGGCCAATAATCCAGTATTCGATTCGTTTTCCAAAGCCGGCAGAATGGCGAAAGGTTGTATTCATATAGATTGAACGACATACAACAAGCAGTTATAAGGTCTTTTGGTTTTCCTCACGCGCCTCTTCAAAGAGAACATCCATCTCAGCTTCTGACAGACCACTTTCCTGAAACCGCTTTCGGATTGGGGACAGGATTTCATCAAAAGACCTTGCAGCCAAAAGGTCGGTTTCAATCAGGCGCTCAACATACCTGGATATATCCGTGAATCCGCGTTCGCGTGCTCTTTGCTCTAAAGCGAGTTTGGAATCTTCTGTAACAGTAATTGTTAACTCCATACCTGTACCTCAGTGTTATTCATAGCGTAGAAAAAGTCATTCGCTTGATTCATTTTTATATTCTGCTTCAAACACATCTTCCCACAAAAGACCAGCCATCATCGTGTCCTGGTTCATTTCCGCTTCGGCGTCTCTTTTTGCTACCTGGAAACATTTTTCCCAGAGTTCTTCGATGACCTCATTGGTCAAACTTGGGGTTTCTTCCTGAATATCGGCGATTTCTTCGCGGGCGTTGTAAATCGAAGCCACCCAACTACGTGATCGTTTTTGCGGCTGTGTTTTCCATTTGATGATGTGGGCCATCAACCGAATGAGCTGACTTTTTAAGGCGCGTTTTTCTGATCGTCCCAAGATTTCGATTAACTCCTTTAAGCCGGCTGAGGCTTCGGCGATGTTTCCTTTGGCCAGTTCATCTTCAATTTCCAAGGCGGTTTGATAGGGCGAAGTAGCTGACAGATCTTGCCAGTTCATACACGATCTCCTTTTGCTTGAAGCCATTTTTGAGCAGCCATGAGAGCTTACCAGATGTCTTTCAAGCTTAAAGCAAACGACGGCAGAAGTGGTTCACACAAAACGATTTCTGGATTCTCAAGAACTTCAACCGTCTGTTCTGGCCGATAGACATAAACTCGTTTTGCTTTTGGGTCAATCAGGAGTCCCAACTGTGCACCATTCTCCTGGTATTCAATCATTTTCTCTTGCAGGACTGAAAGTAAATCTTCGGTTGAGCGCAGTTCCACGACAAAATCAGGACACAGTGGCGCAAACCCTTCGCGTTCTTTTTCGGTCAACGCTTCCCACCGCTCGCGTTTGATCCAGGACGCATCAGGTGAACGCTTGGCCCCGTTTGGCAAAGTAAATCCGGTTGAGGAATCGAATGTAAGCCCGGTGCCATCCACTTCAGCCCAAGCCGTCAGACGATAGGTAAGCTTTGCATTGCGCCATCCGGTCAAGGCGCCAGTTGGAGGCATAATGATGAGTTCTCCTTTGGCAGTGAGTTCGAATCTCAAATCTCTATTATCTCGGCAAAGCTGATGAAATTGCTCATCACTCAACTGTACCGAGTGCACATCCAGAGCCACAGGTAAAAACATTGCTAAAGGTTGCTCAACTATTTCTCGGGTCATGGGTGCCTCACAGTTCACGATGGGATCAACTCCCTGAGTATGGTTTCTGCATTATTTACCATCAACTCTGATTCTGCCATTCATCCCGGAACACGATGTTGATACTTGAGAATCCACCTCATACACCGATGGCCAAAATCTACGTGACCACAGTACATCATCGGGCAGCCTCCGACGATACACTCAATCCCATTTGCCTGGCATTCGCGAATGGCTTCTTCAGACACGCTTCCCTCTCCAAATGACCGATGAAACCAGACATGCCGGATTCCCAGCTCGGCGCATTCACGGACGACCTGGGCTGAGACGTTCGGATGGGTTGCGATGACGACGGCCCCAACTGGCTGAGGAAGTGAGCGGAGATTGGGATAACACGGCCCATTTTCCACCTGTTCAGCCTTTGGGTTGACGGCAAAAACAAGATGACCGCAGTCTTTAAGCCTTTTGAAAATAGCATTTGCAGGCTGACTGAAATCTCGGGAGACACCTGCAACAGCAATCGCATGGTGGCTCAGAAAATCAGCAACTGATGAAGGAAGTTTTGACATAAAATTTCACCTGTCGCACTCCACAGTTTGGCCAGGTTAAGGCTTGAACGCTGAACAGGAACCATCTGCTGAACGCCGGTAGCTCGCTTGCAACTGACGAAGTTCCTCCATTGGAAATTTGTGCAAGCACCACTTCTGCTGGTACCCAATTTCGCCATGTTCATCCAAAATTTGTTTCATTGCCGATAAAACCTGCCCGCGAAGGTGGGCCAGTCGGGTCACTCCAGACAAAAGTGTTTCAAAATCAGAGCTGCCAATTCTCCAATGCTGCCAGTCGTCATACCAGCGGATTTCCAGTGAAACAGTCGTTTCGTCTTTTCGTCGTAAAATCAGACAATGCACACCCGGCTCACTCATAAAAATGACTTGAACTTCGGTCGCTCCATTCACAAGCGCAAGTACCGCCGAGGCAAGATCCCGGAGCGAATCGTGCAGGTACGAAACGGTCATTTCAACCGTCTGGTCCTGGCACGAAAGAATCGCCGTTGCCCAACCGGCATCGTGAAGGATGTACTGGAATTTCATTAGAGTTGAGAAATGAATAGTCAGATATTACACCGACTGACCCACATCCCTTTG
>CAZXCE010000757.1:0-4001 GCA_964639175.1 uncultured Clostridia bacterium | reverse complement strand
ACCCCCGACCCCTGACCCCTGACCCCTGACCCCCGACCCCTGAACCCTAAACTATGGCTTCCGAACTCCGATTCCTTTTTCCAACCACAGTTAGCGACCTTCAAGTCGTTCGAGCCGTGCTGGACGGAAAGGTTGAAGCCTTCGGGGTCCTCGTCGAACGGTACCAGTCGCGGGTGTTTAATCTCGTCAACCGGATGGTCGGCAATCGCGCTGATGCCGAAGATCTCTCGCAGGAGATTTTCTGCAAGCTCTATCAAAATTTGCATCGCTATGATCAGAGTCAACCGCTTCAGAACTGGCTCTTGCGGATTGCCAGCAATCATACGATTAACTTCCTCAATCAACGTCGGTTACCAACCACACCGATTGACCGCGAAGACTCCCAGGGTGAGATTCACCCGCTCCAACTGCCTGATCACGCCCCAACACCGATTTCAAACCTGGAGCGCCGTCAACTTGGCGAATCTTTACTCGACGCGCTCCAAAAACTTCCGGAAACCTATCGCCTGGTGTTCATTTTGAAATACCTCGATGATTTGACCGCCGAAGACATCGCCGAAATTGTTGGTTCGCCACGCAATACGGTGAAAACCTGGATTTTTCGCGCTCGTGACTTGCTTCGAACTGAGCTGGAAAAATCTAACCAGCTATGATGTCAGTACCACCTTCGTCAGCGGGTGGGATTTTGTCAGTACCGCCTGCGTCAGCAGGTGGGATTTGAGCCAGTGAGATGGTGCTGTATGAACTGCCCTGACGCCCGCGAATACCTGAGTCTGATTGAACTTGACGGAGACCGTGCCAGCGCATCGCTCCCGACGCGGGTGATTGCCGAAGCCCAGGTCCATTTGCGGGCATGTCCAGAGTGCCAGTCGTGGCAGGCAAAAAACCAGCGGCTGGAAGCAGCCTTGCGGCAAATCCCACCAGACCCTCTACCATCAACGCTCACCATAGATGTTATGGATCAAATCAGATTGCTGGCTGAGAAAACACCGGTTCGAGAAGCAATTCCGCAACTTCAACGGCCTCAAACCTTTGGAAAGTGGTGGTTCAAGCCTGGATTCCTGGCCCAGGGGCTGGCCGCCGCCGCGACAATCCTGTTTGTGTTTACACCAGCCGGAACCGCCTTTCTCACCGGGCTACGTCAGGTGATACAGGGTTCTGGACCAACCCAGGTAGCAGCGAACCAGCCTTCCCTCTCTGATGGAATTGGCGAAACGTTTGCCAATATTGCTGGCCAGCTTCATTTTTCAGATTCATTGATACTGGTGGCCATTGTGGTGGTGGCCGTGCTGGGAAACAGCCTGTTGATCGCTCTCAAGAAAAGAAAGTCGAACTAAAACCATGAGGGTTCAGGGTTCGGGGTTCAGGGTTCAGGGAAAGGAACAATCATGAAGGGACTTGAATTGCTTCTATTGTCAGTGTTGATTCTGCTTTCCGGGTGTGGACTCACCGCTGGTGTGCTGCTGGCTCGGATGTATCTTCGTCAGAGCATTGAACAACTCGACAAAACCGCCATCAATCGCTCAGGGATTTATCAATTTTTTGTCGGCCTGTTTAATTTTATTTTGTTGATGACCGTAGCCATCGTTTTGGCTCAGATGCCAGCCTTGCGGATTCTGGCGCTGTTGATCCTCTTCGCCATGACGTGGCTGACCTTCCTTGGACTGACTGCCCGGATGCGCCTGATCGGCCTGGACGTGATGCTCTTGCACAAAACTCCACGTGCTTCTGAGATCATCCAGGTGCTGGTTGGCGGCGCGATTGTGACACTGGTTGCCGCAACTCCACTTTTGGGAATATGCTTTGCCTGTTTATTTCTTATTCAAAGCCTGGGAACGGGCCTGCTCTGGCTGGTCACCCGTCGCAAACAGCAACTGATTGAAACTGATCTCACGGCCCCGATTCGCCCGCCGGAGACGAAAATCTCGGGCTGAAGAATTCGGGCTCAGGGCAATCGAAGGGATGAGGGATGAGGGATGAAAGAAAACCAGTTCTTCAACCCGAAAATCTTCAGCCCTACCAAAAAGGAGGATTTATGCGAAAACCACCATCACCCAAACCACCGTCCACACTGCCTCCGAACCCGCCGATTTTGGGAGACACGCGCCTTCCGCGACCAGTGCGCGAAGTCCTGAAAAAGACAACGACGCTTCCCCAAGACAAGGCTGAGCCACTCCTGGAACAACTCAAGAAAATCATTGTGAGGTAATCAACAACTGTGAACGAGGCGCACCATGATTGAGTTATTTCTGACCCGTCGGAATGAGTTAAATTCAGTCATCGAAGGCAACGCCCGGCTGTGTTTTCTTTTACCGGTGTTTAACACCCAAAAGGTGATGGCCGCCATTGAGTTCTGCCGTAAGCAAGACGATGGCACCATCACTTTTTCAGACTATTATTTCTTTCATTTCTCAGGAGTTGCCAGTATCACGATTGGCACACTGCAATCACAGTATTTTCCAACCGAACTCAAAGGTGTTTCAACTCCGTCAATCCAATTGATGGAATTACTCCTCAGACAATTTCGGGATCAAATGATTTTTGAGTGGTATTGTTTTTATGCAAGAGATGAAGTCCTGGTTGAAAAATTTACCCCTCGGCTTCATTTCCAGTTTGACTTCGCATCACCTGATGCTGGCGAGATGGCTGGCTTTTTAACAGATGTGTATCTGACTGGCTGGCAGGTTTGGATCAATTATTCAGAGTTGACGATTGAAAATCATCTCCGGCAATCGCTGACAGTTGAACAATTTACGGAATCCGCACGCCGTTTTCTGGAGGGTACGGAAAAATGAAGTGGTTCAACATTGATTTGCTCAATCACAACCCCGATCAAATCACCTTTGATGGGAGCGATTTCCCCACCTTCTGGGACTATCTCATCCTTACTCTGCTTTGCTTTCCCTGGTTCTCAATAGGAGTTGGGACACACGAACCAGCTATCGGCGCCTGGACAGTTGTTCTCCTGATAACTCTGATCTTTTTAATGCACGACATCTGCCACCTGATTCACCAGTTTGGTCAAGGTCCAGCCGATTTATTGAAGTTTGAGCTGCTGTGTGTCGCCATGGGCCTGACCTATGGCTTTTGCTCCGGGCTGGTGAGTTTTGTGACCTTTTGCATTGTTCGAGATATCTGGTCACTTATTGTCTATAAAACCCATGCCTTTCGACTTGAACACCTGCCGATTGGAGCAGGACTGGTCATTGGAATGCTGACCTTTGCCTCAGCTTTGAGCGGCTTGCTCTTTAGTTCCCTGTACTGGAAACGGCGAAAACGGGCCAACCGCAACCAGCGCCGAAAGTAAAAAGGATGGCGTGTTCGAACAGCAAAACAATGAAGCACCTCACTGTAAAATCTGAAAAACCACCTGTTCGTTGTGAAATCTGTCACCAAACTGACTGTTTCAATCCAGATTCTGGGATTTGTAACCGGTGTGCCGGAGTATGTCAGTCTGTTTCACTGGCCAGTCAGAAGTCCCAATCAAAAAAGCTCCACCCTTTTGAGGTACAATTCTGGGATTTTTTCCTCATTGGCGCGATTTGCTTCCCCTGGGCTATGATTTCTTCAGGTGGCGGGTCCGGATTGCTTGGAGTGTGGACATTAGTTCTTTTTTTCACGCTTGCTGCGATTCGGGATGCCCTGCACAAGCGGCTTCCAATCGTTGGCCAATTACAACCTGACTTTCTGGAATATGTCGGGTTGAGCACTGAGATTGGCGTGACCTATAGTCTGCTGTCAGGGGTGGTGAGTTTTACAACCTATTGCCTGGTAAGGGAAAACACCCGCTTTTTTAAGCTTCGGAACCATTTCGACTTCAATGACCTGGCGTTTTTCGGGGCTGTGATCATTGGAAGCCTGGTACTGTTTTCGCTGTGCGGCAGTTTGTTGCTCTGTTCTGTTTTGTGGAAACGCGCCCACAAAACTGGCACCATTTAAAATAAACGTCTGGCTCAGGCAGGCAACTGGCGCAAAAGTGATTCCACAGAAACAGTTTAAAA
>CAZXCE010000756.1:0-4017 GCA_964639175.1 uncultured Clostridia bacterium | reverse complement strand
GGGGCTTAGGAAGGAGAAGGCTGTCAGTACCACCTGCGTCAGCGGGTGGGGGAAGATCTGTCAGTACCACCTGCGTCAGCGGGTGGGGGATACAGTGGAACCTGCCAAACCGGGTTGCACAATGGATACCAAAGGGTTAAGAACCAGGGTTTCATTTTCACCTTATGCCAATCACTAAAATAACAGGCTAACTGATTGAAAAAAGTGTCTTTTCCTGAACCCTGAACCCTGAACCCTACTGGTCTTATGCCTGAACTCCCTGAAGTCGAATCTGTTGCAGCTTACCTTCGCCAATTGTTACCCGAACATACCATTGAGCACGCCGTGGTCAACCGTGCCAAATTGATCCCAGCGCATACACCCGAAGAGTTTTGCGACCGGCTCAAAGGTGCGACATTTACTGATATTGGCCGACGTGGCAAACACATCCTGCTCCACCTGGATTCCAGCGACACGTTGATTGTCCACCTGCGGATGTCGGGAAGGTTTCTCTATGTTGATCAATCGGCTGAACTTCCGAAATTTACCCACGCCATTTTCGCGCTGGACGAAAACAAATTGCTGGCTTTCCAGGATCAACGCCACTTTGGGATGATGCACCTGGTTAAAACCGATGAACTCCATCAGGCCAAAGAATTGAGCAGTTTGGCACCCGAGCCACTGGGGCCGGACTTTACGCTTGAGTACCTCACCACGACACTCAGCAAATCCAAACGGGCGATCAAAGAAGTGTTGCTTGATCAGACTAAAGTGCTTGGACTGGGCAATATTTATGCCGCTGAAGCCTTGTTTGCCGCCCGGATTCACCCCGAACTCCCTGCCAGCAAAGTGACTTCAACCCAACTGGAAGACCTGCATCCAGCAATCCAGGCCATTTTGGAAGCCGCGATTGAAGCCGGAAGCACCATCCACACCAACCCGGAAGACATCGCCGGCGGATATTTCGGGAATTCATTTGAAGAAGCCCTGGCCGTGTATGACCGCGAAGGCGAACCTTGCTGGCGCTGTGAAACCCCGATTGAGCGTATTCGGCAAGGTCAACGCTCGACCTATTTTTGCCCAACCTGTCAAAAGAATGCAGAATGAAGAATGTGCCTGATGCTTCGTTCTTCGTTCTTCGAAAGCGTGGTTCCTAAGCACCAAGTACCAGGCACCAAGTACCAGTCCCCAAGTACCTACCAACCCAACATGGCTTCACTCTCTTACCTTCAACTGCTGAAACAAAATCCGAATTACCGCCGACTCTGGCTGGGCCAAGTGATCAGCCAGATGGGTGACTGGTTGTATTCAGCCGCGATGTATTCGCTGGTGGAATCATTGACCGGTTCCGGTCGCGCCGTGGCCTGGGTGATTGTGCTGCAATTCCTGCCCTACTTTGTCTTGAGTCCCATTTCAGGCGTGATTGCTGACCGGTTTCCACGCCGGGCAATTATGATCTTTGCTGACCTGATGCGAGCCGTGACGGTTTTGGGCTTGTTGCTGGTGCGGCGCCCAGAACACGTCTGGATGGTGTATGTCGTGGTTGGTATGACAGATGTGATGAGCGCCCTTTTTGAACCAGCCCGCCAGGCACTCTTGCCGTCACTGTGTAAACGCGAGGAGCTATTCACCGCCAATGCGCTTTCTTCCCTGACCTGGTCAATGACGCTGGCCATCGGCGCCGGGGTTGGCGGCTTTATCACGCTGGCTGTTGGTCGTGAAGCCACTTTTGTGTTGGATTCACTTTCATTTTTGTGCTCGGCCTACTTCATCTGGCAAATCAAGAGTTATGTCCGCACCGAACACCTTTCCGTCGAACAATTCAAAGCCAGACAAGAAGCCTTTGGCATCCGATCAAGCCTGAATGAATTAGGCGCCGGGCTGGCCTATGTCTGGCAGCGGCCAGTGGTGCTCTCGTACCTGCTGGTCAAAACTTCGGCCAGCCTGGGCGGCGGCTTTCTGGTGCTGTTTACCATCTTTGGACAGCGGCTGTTTCCAATCGGGAAAACAGGAACAGCCATTGCGTTGCTCTATGCAGCCCGTGGATTGGGCACGGCGCTTGGGCCAGTCATTGCTCGCCGGGTCGGAGGAGAAACTCCCGTCATGCTTCGTCGAGGAATTGGCTGGGCCTTCCTCATTTATGGTTCTTTTTATGTCCTTTTCGGCCAGGCACCAAGTTTATCGGTGGCCATGTGCCTGCTGGTCGGAGCACATATCGGCGGCAGTATTCAGTGGGTCAACAGTACCGTATTGCTCCAGTTAAGCGTCCCCGATGAGTTTCGCGGTCGAGTGTTTGCCCTTGAATGGGGACTTCTGACACTGGCTGGTGCGATTTCAAATTACACGGTTGGATGGCTTGTGGATAATAGCCAGTTTTCACCCCGCATGATTGCCAGCGGGATTGGGATCTATCTGATGCTTCCAGGTCTGGCCTGGGTGATCGTTCAATGGTTTATGAAAAACCACTATGCGGCGGCAGCTCAGGAACGAAGCCTGTCTCCGTCTTAAAATGGAGTTGAAGAAAACGGGCCTGGGGCGAAAAACTTTGGACCCAAACCACAGAACCCAACCAGTTTGCAGTTTCAAAAACATTCAGGCTAAACTAACAGTTTCTTCTTTTAAGTAATTCAATCCGACTAACTTAATGAACTACTGACTACTGACTACTGACTACTGACTTTGTTTTCTTTTATGTTTCAGTTGAAATTTACCCGCCACCACGTCCCGATGCTGCTGATTTTTTTTGTTGTGTTAATTGACACCATGAGTTGGGCAATGGTGATTCCAATTCTCCCAACCTATGCCCTCCGCTTTCACGCCGACGAACTGACAATCGGTCTGCTGCTTTCGACCTATTCATTCACTCAATTGCTGGCGGCGCCGTGGTTGGGACTCTGGTCAGATCGTGTTGGCCGTAAACCGGTGCTGGTCTACAGCATGCTTGGCACCAGTCTGGCCGCACTGCTCACCGGACTGGCTTCATCGGCAGTTGGAATTGGACTGATGGTCCTGTTTGTGGCGCGGGCATTGGATGGAATTACCGGCGCCAACATCGCCACGGCTCAAAGTTATGTCGCCGACATCACTGAGCCTGAGAACCGGGCTCAGGGAATGGGCATGGTCGGAGCGGCAATTGGGTTGGGATACACCTTTGGACCAGCTTTTTCCGGCATTATTGCCCGCCATTTCGGCGTGGCAACACCGTTTTTTGTGGCTGCGGCCCTGGCCTTTTCCAATATGACGGCCATGTGGTTGCTGCTCCCTGAAGTCCGCACGCCGAAAGAACCAGGCTCCCCCTCGGAACATTCCTCATCACGGCTCTCGAACCTCCTCGAAGCCTTCCATAACCCACAGTTAAATAGCCTGCTACTTGTCTCTTTCCTGATGACCGTGGCTTCGATTTTGTACATGTCGATGCTGCCACTGTTTACCAAAGTCCAGATTCACTTTGCCGAAGAGAAAAACGCCTATCTCTTTGCCTATATGGGCTTTACCACCACAATGGTTCAGGGAGGGTTGATTCGACCGCTGGTGAAACGCTTTGGCGAAGCACCAGTTTTGCTCGCCGGTCTCATTGTGCTCGGTAGTAGTATGACCCTGCTGACGCTTGCCCATATGAACTTTGGGCTCTATGTTTTCACCGGAGGACTCGCCATTGGGACGGCTCTGGTGACACCAACGGCGCTGGGGTTGATTTCCCGACGGACCCCTGCCAGCCAACAGGGCAAAATTATGGGTGTGTCATCTTCGGTCTCTAGCTTTGGTCGAATTCTTGGCCCGGCGTGGGGTGGTTTTTCCTTCAAGCATTTTGGTCCGCATGCCCCATTTTACAGCGGCTCAGTTGCCTGTCTTGCCGGAGTACTGATTTTGGGTTTGTTTGGCCTGCGCAGTGCCGAAGCAATGAAATCTGAAGAAGGTGAAACCGTAAAGGCAGGAGGCTGAAGAACCTGGAATGTAGAATGTAGAATGTAGAAATCATTCGGCTTCATTCTTCATTCTTCATTCTTCATTCTTCATTCTTCATTCTTCATTCTTCAT
>CAZXCE010000755.1:0-4024 GCA_964639175.1 uncultured Clostridia bacterium | reverse complement strand
TGAGCGTAAAAGAGTGACCGCGCTTCCAGGAACTTATTTTTTAACGCCCTCTTAGCCCGAGCCCTGGTTTTTCAGCCCTTAGCCCCTAGCCCCTAGCCCTTAGCCCGCTGTCTTCCGCCCCATGCCTGTTCCCCATCGCTCAAAAATGTGACACAATCGCCCGGCAATGTTTCCGCTTTTCCTTCATTTCCGCAGTCTGCAATCAAACCAATCAGGAAAGCACTGGACCTGAGCCAACCGGTTGGGGTCTGTCTGTTTTCTAATCTTTCAGCAGGGAAAACAACCACGAACGTCTATGGCACATACTCTTTTTAACTCATTGCAAGAATTCACCCTGGGCGATGGCAGCACAGGGAAATATTACTCATTACCGGCACTCGAAGCGGCTGGAGTCGGCCCCATTTCAAAATTGCCGGTTAGCATTCGGATCGTGTTGGAATCAGTCCTGCGCAATTATGACGATCTGAAAATCAAAGAATCTGACGTCCGCACGCTGGCAAACTGGCAGGCCAAAGCTGAGCGGACGGCTGAAATTCCGTTTGTTGTGGCCCGTGTGCTGTTGCAGGACTTCACCGGCGTTCCGTTGCTGGTTGACCTGGCTGCCATGCGATCAGCCATGAGCCAGTTGAACAAAAATCCGAAGGCGATTGAGCCGCTGGTCCCGGTTGATCTGGTCATTGACCACTCCGTCCAGGTGGACTACACCGGTCCGACCGCTGCCCGCCGATTGAAAACATTGACCGAAGAAAATGGATCTGGGCTTCCTGCCACAGATGATGCTTTTCAGCTCAACATGATGCTGGAATTTGAGCGCAACCGGGCCCGCTATCAATTTTTGAAGTGGGGCATGCAGGCGTTTGAAAGCTTCAAAGTCATTCCGCCAGGGATTGGTATTTGCCATCAGGTCAATTTGGAATATCTGGCCAAAGGTGTTCTGGAGCGCGAAGGCGTGTATTACCCGGACACACTGGTTGGAACTGACTCGCACACCACCATGATCAATGGCCTGGGAATTGTCGGTTGGGGCGTCGGCGGGATTGAAGCCGAAGCTGGAATGCTCGGCCAGCCGGTGTACTTCCTGACGCCGGATGTGGTTGGCGTCCATATGCACGGCAGATTGCGCGAAGGCGTCACGGCCACTGATCTGGTGCTGCATGTGACGGAAATGCTCCGCAAGGCCAAAGTGGTCGGGAAATTTGTCGAATATCACGGCGAAGGCGCCGCCAATCTCTCGCTCACCGACCGCGCCACCATCAGCAACATGGGCCCTGAATACGGCGCGACGATGGGGTACTTCCCGATTGACGAAGAAACCTGCAAGTATTTACTGGCGACAGGGCGGTCACCCGAACACGTCGAGACGTTCCGCAATTACTACACCGTTCAGGGCATGTTTGGCATTCCGAAGCAAGGCGAGTGTGAATATTCAGTGTTGCTTGACCTTGATCTGGCGGATATTCAACCCGGCGTGGCAGGTCCAAAGCGCCCACAAGATCGCATCAACCTGACGGACCTGAAAACCACATTCCAGGGCCTGCTGGAAAAATCGGTCAAGGAAAATGGCTTTAATGTGGCGGCTGATCGGTTGTCGGCGTCAGTTCCAGTCAACGTGGATGCCGAAACCGAGGTCAATTTGGGCCACGGCAATGTGCTGATTGCGGCCATTACTTCCTGCACCAACACTTCAAACCCCAGCGTGATGCTGGCGGCGGGCATTTTGGCCAAAAAAGCGGTTGAAAAAGGACTGACGGTCAACCCAGCCGTGAAAACGTCGTTGGCCCCAGGTTCACGTGTAGTTTCGGAATATCTGGACAAGACCGGGTTGCAGCCGTACCTGAATCAGGTTGGCTTTAACGTGGTTGGATATGGCTGCACGACCTGTATTGGAAACTCCGGCCCGCTCGATCAGCCTATCGAAGACGCCGTGGTGAAAAATGATCTGGTGGCCGCGAGCGTCCTTTCCGGCAATCGGAACTTCGAAGCCCGGGTGCATCCCAACATCAAAGCCAATTTCCTGATGAGTCCGCCGCTCGTGGTGGCTTTTGCGCTGGCTGGCCGGGTTACGACCAATCTTTCAGAAGATCCGATTGGAAAAGGCAGCGATGGCGCGGATGTGTATTTGCGGGACATCTGGCCAACGTCCCAGGAAATCGGCGACCTGCTCAGCAGCGCCATGGATCCTGAAACCTATCAAAAGCTTTATTCAGACTTTGCCGAACAGAATCCGATGTGGAATGACATTCCAAGTTCAGTCGGCGATGTCTATGAATGGGACACGGAATCAACCTACATTCAAGAGCCGCCATATTTCGAAAACTTCGGCATGGACGCTGGTCAATTTGCTGATTTGCGCGGTGCGCGACCACTGGCCATTTTCGGTGATTCGGTCACCACTGACCACATCAGCCCGGCAGGTTCGATCAAGGCTTCATCGCCAGCCGGTGTCTATCTGCAATCCAAAGGCGTGAGCGTCGCCGATTTCAACAGCTACGGTTCACGGCGCGGAAACCACGAAGTCATGATGCGTGGGACATTTGCCAATGTGCGGATTAAAAACCTGATGGTGCCTGGGGTTGAAGGCGGCGTCACGGTCTATCAACCGGAAGGCGAACGACTGGCCATTTATGATGCGGCGGTGAAATATATGGCCGCCGGAACACCGCTTGTGGTGATTGCCGGACAGGAATACGGTACGGGAAGCTCACGTGACTGGGCGGCAAAAGGCACCCGGTTACTTGGGGTCAAAGCCGTCGTGGCTCAAAGCTTTGAACGCATTCACCGGAGCAACCTGGTTGGAATGGGCGTGCTGCCGTGCCAGTTTAAAGACGGCACCAATGCCCAATCATTACAACTCGATGGCACTGAAACCTTTGATCTGATTGGGTTGGAAGGTGGTGTAAAACCCCAGCAGGACGTCACGCTGGTCATCCATCGTGCCAGCGGTGAATCAACCGAAGTTCCGTTGACGCTTCGGATTGATACGCCCATTGAAATTGATTATTACCTGCACGGCGGGATTTTGCCGTATGTGCTGCGTCAGTTGATTACCAACGCTGACCAGAACTAATTCAAAACATCGGGCTGAAGACTCGCAAACTCAGGGCTGAAGAAAACGGGCTGAAGAGATGAGGGCAATCCTCAATTCCTGGCCGGTTTTCTTCAGCCCTTTTCTTTTGCAAGGCTGTAACTTGCCAGTCGCAGAGCACATTTCAAAACCAGTCATCAAGAGGAAATAAGAATGTCTACCACACTTCGTATTTTGGCCCTGGCCGGGATGGTATTTTCAGGAATGATGTTCACGCTTCCAGGCACTGTTCCGGCTGACAGGTTTTCATACTTCATTTGTGAAACAAAACCTGCCAGCGCCGCACCTGAACGAAACTCTGGTGCCGCAAGACTGGTTTTCACTCGCCAGGCGGTGGAAAATAGCTTCCCATATAGGTGGGCAGCCTGCTTTGAGGCGTACCCACCGGAATCTGGGCAGAGGATGGTTCGTGCCTGGATGAGCGCTGGAAAAGATCGGTCCTCGTCCCCAATCATTCTTCAGAGTGCTGACCCTCAATCTAAAGCGAAGTTCCCACAAACCAGCCTGACCCAGCCTGAAACAAGTCATTCCAATGGTTTACAGATTTTTCTTGAGTCTCGGAAACCCACCTATCAGGTGGGAGAGCCGCTTGTCGTTGATGTGAAATTGCGAAATAACGGACAGAAAAAAATAATCCTTGAAAATAATGTGCTTGACATAAATTATGGCGGGATTTCGATAAGGTACCGCCTCGAAGGTAAGGAATTTACTTACTTTTTCCCAATTTTTAATCGAGATTGTATTGCTGGGGGGCTTTCATTTGATCTGCTTCCAGGTCTGGAAATTACTGAACACTACTGGCTCTTTTACCAGCCTCGGCTCAAACAGTTTATATTGAATGAGCCTGGAAAATATGAAATACAGGCTAAGTTGAGGGGGGATGATTCAAAGACAATTTCTTCAAACGTTGTGAAATTGCAGGTGGTTAATCCCCCGCCC
>CAZXCE010000754.1:0-4026 GCA_964639175.1 uncultured Clostridia bacterium | reverse complement strand
GCCCAGAGGCTTCGCCCAAGCCAGGGATAGATGATGTCCCAGCGTTCACGCCAGGACAGGCCGGCCACTTCACCAGGTGCTGGCGTCTGGAGGGTTTTCCGGCGGGGTGAAACCACTTGTTCAATTTCTCTACCACTGCGTTGTGCTGCTAGTCCCACACTTCCACCTCTAGTTCAAGGTCAAGTCCGTGCTCGGTAGTTACCCGGTCACGAATCAGGTCAATCAAAGCAAAAATATCGGCTGCGGTGGCCTTGCCGTCAGTCACAATAAAGTTGGCATGCAGCGTGGATATGGTTGCGCCTCCCTGGAAAACCCCTTTCATCCCAAGCTCGTCAATGATGCGCCCGGTGGTCAATCCGCTTCCTGGATTTTTGAAAATGCATCCAGCACTGCTTTCGCGGACCGGCTGGGTTGCCGAGCGGTGTTGCTTATAGCGCTTGATTTCTTCCTTCATGTCAGCCGGATTTCCCGGTTTTAACTGGAGGATGGTGCCTAAAATCAAGTCCTGGTGTGTGAACGGTGAATAGCGATAGCGAAAGTCAATCTCGTCACGTTTGAGGCGAAGCACTTCGCCTTCACGCGCAACATCAACACTTTCAATCACATCAGCAATTTCGTAACCGTGAGAACCGGCATTCATTTTGACGCCGCCCCCCACACTACCTGGAATGGGTGCCAACCCCTGGATACCAGCCAGCCCGCGATCGGCACATCCATTAACCAGTCGTGGCAGGCTATATCCAGCGTGGACATGAACCCGTGTGCCATCATAAATCAGCAAGTCATCAAGGGCCCGCAGGCTGATCGCCACGCGCCGAATCGGCCCATCTTTGACCAGCAGGTTGGTACCATAGCCAAGTGGGCTCCAGGGAATACCTGCCTGATTAAGCGCATGGACCAGTCTGGCTGCCTGAGCGCGGTTTTCCGGATAGGCAATCGCATCAATTTCACCACCGACCCGAAGCGATGTGAAATGCGCCATTTTTTGCTTGCGCCGCACATCCACCCCCAGGTCAGAGCAAATTTGATCAATGCGTGCTCCGCGTTCCTGGTCATCCATAAGCTTGCTCGTTGTCTGTATCGCCTGCATTCAAAATCTCAAAAAGTCAGTTTGAACGTTACCGTTCAAGAAGGTGCAAGAGTTCTTCACCTGCCTGCCAGACATTGCCGGCACCGAGTGTCAGAACCAGATCTCCTGGTTTCACAATAGCTTTCAACGCAGCAGCAGCCCGGTCGAGACTGCCGATGTAGGACACCTGCCGGTGGCCAAAGCGTTCAATCGCCTGGGACAGGGTTTCAGAATTCACGCCAGGAATTGGTTCTTCACCGGCTGGATAGACATCGGTCAGACAAACCACATCCGCTTCATAAAATGCTTTGGCAAAGTCTTCAAACAGGTGTTTGGTGCGTGAGTACCGATGTGGTTGAAAGAGCACCACGGTACGCCGGAGGCTGGTTTTGGCGGCTGCCAGCACGGTACGGATTTCCATTGGGTGATGCCCATAGTCATCCACCACCACCACCTCTTTTTTCTCACCTTTGATCTGAAATCGGCGGTCGGCGCCACGGAAATTACTCAGGGCGCTGGCAATTTTGTCAAACGGGACTTCCAGATCAAGGCAGGTGCAAATTGCTGCTAAAGCATTGTAAACACTATGTGTTCCTGGTACTTGAAGCTCAATTCTCCCCAGCTCCTGGCCCCGGAAGCGAACCGTAAATGATGACCCGAACAGTTCCGTGAGTTTCACATTCCAGGCGGTGACGTCAGCCTGTGCCGAAAACCCGTAGGTCAGGGTCCGGCGTTTGATTTTGGGGATGATGGATTGCACGTTGGAGTCATCCAGGCACACCACCACGCTGCCGTAAAACGGCACCCGGTTGACGAAAGCGGCAAAGTATTCACAGATTTCATCCAGGCTCTTGTAATAGTCCATGTGTTCGCGGTCGATATTGGTCACCACTGCAATCGTGGGCGAAAGCTTCAAAAATGAGCCGTCGCTTTCATCCGCTTCGACCACAATAAACTCGCCGTGCCCAAGCCGGGCATTGCTGCCAAGGGTACCGAGTTTCCCGCCAATCACCACGGTTGGGTCATAGTCTGCCCGATGCAGAATATGTGCAATCATCGACGTGGTTGAGGTTTTCCCGTGGGCTCCGGCGATAGCAATGCCATATTTAAGGCGCATCAATTCAGCCAGCATCTCAGCCCGTGGAATCACCGGAATTTGCTGGTGCAGGGCTTCAACCACTTCCGGGTTATTGGGTTTGACAGCGGCTGAAATAACCACCACGTCTGCACCTGTCACGCTTTGTGCTGCGTGACCTTCATAGACAATGGCCCCGAGTTCTGCCAGATGCTGGGTGACTCCGGTCAGTTTCAAATCAGAGCCGGATACTTTATAGCCAAGGTTGAGCAGCACTTCAGCGATACCGCTCATGCCGATTCCCCCAATGCCTACAAAGTGAATGTGTCGAATTCGTTTAAACATATCCTTGGAAAAAGTGCCTTGTCCTTAGTGCCTGGTGCTTGGTGCTTGGTGCTTCTTCGAAAGCATTGATTTCTAACCACTAACCACTATCTGGGTTGCCAAAGAAAATGGCTCTTGAATTGTTTAAACCTTTTATTTACCACAAGCTGGAAATTTACGGCCTTGCGACCACGATCAAGGCAGCGAAGCGCATGGTTGAAAAAGAACGTCCAGAAGTTTGGGATATTCTTGAAGAAGTTATTCGCGAACATCCGGTTTTACTCAACCGCGCACCAACACTGCACCGGTTAGGAATTCAGGCATTTGAACCTGTTTTGATCGAAGGTAAAGCTATTCAGCTGCACCCATTGGTCTGTACAGCGTTTAACGCCGACTTTGATGGTGACCAGATGGCTGTTCACGTGCCGCTATCAATTGAATCGCAGCTTGAAGCACGCGTTTTGATGATGTCGACAAATAACATTCTTTCACCTGCTTCTGGTAAGCCGATTATTGTGCCGTCTCAGGATATTATTTTGGGTCTGTATTATCTTTCCATCGCGCTTGATAAACAAAAAGGCGAGGGCATGGTTTTCCGTGGCCCTGGTGAAATTACACATGCCTTGCATGAAGGTGTGGTATCGCTTCATGCAAAAATCAAAGCACGTTATCAAGGTGTTGACTCGCAAGGTCAGCCTGAAACGAAGATTGTTGACACCACACCAGGACGCATGCTGCTTTCCGAGCTGCTGCCACGTCACCCGAATGTGCCTTTTTCTGTGATTAACACAACGCTGACAAAGAAAGAAATCTCAAATCTGATTGATGTGGTCTATCGCCACTGCGGCCAGAAAGAGACTGTTATTTTCTGTGACCGGATGATGAAACTTGGTTTCCGTCATGCCTGTCAGGCAGGTATTTCTTTTGGTAAGGATGATATGGTTATTCCAGCTGGAAAAGAACAGCTGGTGTCCTCAGCAAAAGATAAAGTCAAGGAATATGAACAGCAATATCAAGATGGTTTGATTACGCGTGGTGAAAAATACAACAAGGTTGTTGATATTTGGTCACGCTGCACGGATGAAGTTGCAGAAGCCATGATGAAGGGCATCTCCAATATTTCTGAAGGCAATTTGAACTCTGTTTATATGATGGCACATTCTGGTGCGCGTGGATCTGCCGCTCAGATCCGTCAGCTTGCTGGTATGCGCGGTCTGATGGCCAAGCCATCGGGTGAAATCATCGAAACGCCTATCATTGCTAACTTTAAGGAAGGGTTGTCGGTTCTTGAATATTTCAACTCCACTCACGGTGCCCGTAAAGGTTTGGCGGACACGGCGCTTAAAACAGCGAACTCTGGTTATCTAACTCGTCGTTTGGTTGATGTTGCCCAAGATGCCGTTATCACTCAAGAAGATTGCGGAACAACGCGCGGTATCACAACGCGCGCCATCATGAATGGTGCTGACTTGGTTGTTTCCTTGGCTGAGCGTATTTTGGGCCGCACAGCTGCACATGACATTGTTCATCCGCTGACAGGCGCGGTGATCGTGCCAGC
>CAZXCE010000753.1:0-4029 GCA_964639175.1 uncultured Clostridia bacterium | reverse complement strand
AGACGTCGGAGGTGACGGTGTCGATTGGGACATCCGAAACCGTTGATTTCCAGCTTGCGATTGAAGGAGCGCAAGAAGTGATGGAAGTAACGGCCTCGGACGACGAATTCCGAAAAAACCAGGTTCGGCGCAAGACCGAAAGCAGCACCATCATTAACCAGTTGCTGGTCAATAACTTACCAATCAATCAACGCGATTTTCTGGATTTTTCCCGGATTTCAGCCCGTGTGACCGAAGATCGAATCCCATCACAAGGGGTTTCAACCACCTCGAAGCTTTCCTTCAACGGACAGGCTTCGCGCTTTAACAATATCAATGTGGATGGTCTCGACAACAATGACGCTGGCGTTGGGGCTGGTCGGTCAACCTTCAGTCAGGAATCAGTCCGCGAGTTTCAGGTGATTTCCGATAGTTTTTCGGCTGAATTTGGGCGCTCGCTTGGTGGAATTATCAATATTGTCACGCGGGGCGGGAGCAATGAGTTTCACGGCACACTCTTTGGGTTTTTCCGTAATGAGGCGCTCAGTGCGCGGGATGCTTTCTCGGAGATTGACCCGCCATTTAAACAAGCCCAGTTTGGGGCCATTGTCGGGGGGCCGATCAAACGCGATAAAGCCTTTTTCTTTACTTCGTTTGAGCGGCGAAGTATCCGCCAAAGCAATATTGTCACGATTCAGGATGAGACGATTGCTGCCATCCAGCGCCAGGGATTTCAAGTGCGAAATGGCCCAATTCCATTTTCAGTGGGTAATAGCGCCGTGCTGGGGAAGCTGGATATCAACCTGACCCCAAATACCACGTTCTGGATGCGATTTAATGACACGTTCAACTATGACGGGAACTTTGAGCCTTTTGGTGGATTGACGGCTGAAACTTCTGCCGGATTGCAGCGGCTGCGAGATACGAGTGGTGCCATAGGAATGATGTATGTGAATGCGAGGCTCAATCTGGTGAATGAAACCCGGTTCTTGGTCAGCCATCGAGCCCAGAGAGTTCGTCCTCCCTCACCCGGAGCACAGGTCAATTTATTGGCATCTGGGGGGACTGTGATCTTTGGGCAAAGCACGCTGGTACCTGGGGATCGGGATGTAAATACATTTCAATTGAGTAATACGGCAGCTCTTGGGCGAGGCACTCACCAAATAAAATTCGGAGGCGATCTTCTTCACGCTCCTGGCGTTGCCTCGATTACCTCTGCTCAGAGAGGGGTGGCCAATTTTTTACCACTTTCATTTTCGGTTCCTGGGCGGCCAGTTCCTGTTACCTTTACCGCCCTGGAGGCGTTTGACCCAACATTGCGGACTGCGGAGCAACGTGCTTTTTTGCGGTTTCTGGCCACGGTTTTACCTCAGCAGATTCCACAATTTCCAGCAAACACGCCGCTTGATCGGTTGGGGCTACCGGCGAGTTTGCTGCAAGGATTTGGCCAGCCCCAGACAGATGTTGGGAAAATCACATATGCTTCAGCCTTTGTTCAAGATGAGTGGACCCTCCGGCCTAACTTACTGGTGAAAACTGGTCTGCGTTTTGACCTTGAAAGTTCGTCCATTCTGCCAAAGACCAACCGAACCTGGAGTCCCCGGTTTGCGCTTTCCTATAACCCATCCCAGGTGGCTCAACTCAATATTCGAGCTTCATATGGAATGTTTTTTGCTGTTACTCCGTTTACTTCACTTGTATTTTCAAACTTGACGGCTACGAACCAGATCAAGTTGATTGGGATTCCTTTCCCGTTTTCAGCCCTGGCCTTTGGTGCACCGGGAAATAGTTTACCCGTGGCTGATGATCCTCCAGTGGGGTTTCCGGTCTTTCCGCAGTTTCAGTTCAAATTAGTCGTTGATCCAAATCTCAAGCAAAGCTACACCCAGCAGGCAATTCTGGAGTTGAACTGGTTGCTGGCCCGAAAATGGACTCTTTCCACAACCTATTCGATGGTTCAGGGTCGGAGGCTGGTGGCTGTCCGGGATATTAACCCGGTGGTTCGACCCATTGTCGGCGACCCGTTGCAGAGTGTGTTATTTGGGAGGGTGTATCCGACCCAGGGACCAACTCCCCAGTTTGAATCCGGGTTCGGAAGCTCTTACCACGGAATGACGCTGGCATTGACCCGCCAGACATCGGAAACAATTGGGTTTTCAGCCCATTACACGTTTTCAAAGGCAATTGATAATTTTCTCGATCCGATTCGCAGTGATCTTACAACTGCCAACGATTCGTTACAGCCGGCACTGGAACGAGGGCTCTCGGTTCAGGATGTGCGGCATCGCTTTATTGCCTCTGGCCAATGGAAGCCGAATTTTTTTCGCCACCCACTGCTGAGAGACTATCGCATCGCCACCATCATCCGTTTGGAATCTGGTCGTCCTTACAATTTGATTGCTGGGGTTGATCTGAACCTGAATGGCGATTTCCCTCCGGCAGACCGCCCGTTGGTCAATGGAGTGCCGCTGGGTCGCAATGTTGGAATCACGCCGGGACTGGCCATTGTGGATTTGCGTCTTGCCCGAACTGTAAAGTTCAATGAATCTGTCAGTTTAGAGCTTATCGGGGAAGCTTTTAATCTCTTGAACCATGTCAATATCAACCAGGTAAACAATGTGTTTCCGCCTGATTCACAGGCAAATTTCAACCTGCCGGCCAAACAGGGAAGTCGCTATAGCGCCCCACCCGACCGGTGGCGGAGCGCCTTTGCCGCCCGGCAATTCCAGCTTGGGTTCCGACTTTCTTTCTAAATGGTGGGTTGACATCATTTTTCATTCTGAAGTGGTATCAGCAGGGGACCGTTTCACTTTTTGATTTGGATAAATATCAGACAGAATTGGAAGATAGACACCGTCCTCGATCACAACTCCTGGTGCCAGTCGGCTTCCGGCGCCAAGAAACACATTGTTTCCCACCTTAATTTTCTTGAGATAGAGCACCATCCGGGACTTGTTTGGTTTGATGACATGGCAGAGGAACTCAACTTTGTGACCGATCAAGACATGATCGCCAATCTCGATCAGCGTTCGGTCAGTAATGTGGACCAGTGGCGTCCAGTAGACATTTTTCCCAATCCTGGCGCCCCACAACCGCAACCAGGCACTATATAAACCCGGCACGAGCCGGAGTACGGCTTCAAGCCCTGGCAGGGCAATATAGAGCACCTGAATCTGGTGGCTCCCCCACCAGGGAGAGTATTCTGGTCTACTGAGGTCAGAGGTTTTTTCCCGCAGTGGAAAAAACAGTGAGTGCAGCCGATGGGTTACCGGTGGGAGCACATACAGGACCAGAACCATCAACCCAGGTTGGACCACCGACGGGCGGGCGCCAAACCAGAGACACAACCCAAGCAGCAGCAAAAGCAAGCAGGTGGGATAGAGCGCCATCAATCTTCCCAAAAGCGTCATCGGGCAGAGTTCTCCTGTTCAGATGCCTGGTGGAATGGAAAGATCAGTTGCCGAACAAGTGACAGCCGAACCGGAACACCCAGTGTTTCGGGTGGTGTGACGGACCAGTGATACGTCCCGTGGATTCGATCCCAAATTGAGAGATTGGCGCCAAAATTCCGATTTGCCAGCGTTGTGCTGTGATGCCACTGGTGTTCGAGCGGAGTAATCAAAACACTGGCCAGCAGCCGGTGCCAGCGGCTCCCGGCAGGAACGGTAACCTGGGTGTGCCGCCACAAATCGAGTGCTGCCGTGAGTGCCACTGCCGTCAGAAATGGACCTGGATCATCAAGCAAAAAAGTAACGATTCCATTAAACCAGACATACACAATCATCAGTGATGCCCAGACGGTATTGCGGCTGGTAATCAGAACATCAAACCGGGGTGCTGAGTGGTGAACGGCATGGACTGGCCAGAGGCTCTGGCTGTGCAACAACCGGTGATTCCAGTAATAGGCATAATCAATCACGACAAAATTCAGCGCAAATGCCAGCCAGAAAGGCAGGTGCAGCCATCCCTGGAGATGTGGAAAAAACCAGGCGCACCCACGCACCACCAGCCAGACTTGCAGCACTGGAATCAACACACCCTGAACCCACA
>CAZXCE010000752.1:0-4044 GCA_964639175.1 uncultured Clostridia bacterium | reverse complement strand
CGATTTGTTCCAGTGACTAGAGTTCAGACGTGTGCTCTTCCGAGCCCTGGGCGCTGGCAGCGATGCAGATGTTGATGCGGGGGGCGAGTGCTGCCCTCCAAACCAACCTGAATCTGGCCGGTTTGTTTACGTTGCATCGGGTCAGGCTGTCGCTGAAGTATGGCAACTCGGGTTCTTCGGTGACCGGCTACATTGCGTTTGCTCAGATACTGGCCACCCGGTTAAAGCAAATTCAGGCGGCTGAGGCTTTTGGCCGACTGGCACTGGACCTGGTCGAAAAACTGCAGGCCACTCAGTTCCGAACCCGCACCCTTTTGCTCTATAACCTCTATATCCGAATGTACTGGCGGCCTTTTCGCGAGAGTTTTCAACCATTTACCGAAACTTTCCTGAGTGGTTTCGAGTCTGGAGACTTTGAATTTGCGACATTTGCCCTGATTTCGATTTCGATGGGAAAAATCTATATCGGCGAACCGCTGGGGCAACTCGAAGAAGAACTCGCCCGCTATCTTGAAATGAGTCGCAAGTACCGACAGAGCAGAGCACATCAGGTATTTCTTTTGCAACGCCAGTATGTGCGGAACTTGACCGGACAGACCGTTGATCCCTGCTCGCTCTCGCTTGAATCAGAGACCGAAGAGAGTCTGCTGGCCCACTTTACTGCCCGACGCGATGGGTCGTTTCTGGGAGCGATTTACTACCTGAAATTGTTGCTCCTGTTTCTATTTGGGCACACCCAGGCGGTGCTGAAGATTTGTGAGACGACACGTGGGTATATGCTTTTGACCTATGCCAATTTGTCTGGAGTCACGCTATTTTGGTGCGGCGCTCTGGCCCAATTGCGTTTGTATGACCCACATTCAACCACGGCTGAGTCCGATTGGACACGCATTGAGACCTATACCAAAGAACTGGAAGTGATTCGCAGCACCTGTCCAGAGATGGTCCATAGCAAATTTCATCTGGTTCGAGCCGAAACACATCGGGTGAAAGGGAATCTGAGTTCGGCCATGTTTGAATATGAACAGGCAATCAGTCAGGCCCGCACCCACCAGCTTCTTTTGGATGAAGCGATTGCCTGTGAATACGCGGCGGCTTTTTACGCCACGATTGACCAGCGGCGAATTGCACGGGCCTACCTCGAAGATGCCTGGTCGGCCTATAGCCGGCTTGGTGCGACGGCCAAGCTCCGACATCTGCAGGAAACATTTGCAGATATTCCGATCCAGGTGACTGAACGGCGGATGAGCGGACCGTCTTTGACGACGACTCAGGCCACCATGATCAGTACTTCGTCGCGGCGTTCGACGGGCGTGCTTGATGTCCACACTCTGTTGCGGGCGGCACAGGTGTTGTCGGGTGAACTCAAGCTGGAACGGTTACTGGCCAAGATGATCCGGCTGGCGATGGAGAACGCTGGTGCCCAGCGGGCAGTCTTGTTGCTTCCACGAGATGGACAATGGTTTATTGCTGCTCAATGTAGCGGGCAGACAATAACAGTCCTGGAATCAATTGCATTCACAGATATCAGAGACTGGTCGGAAGCGGCGGTCAATCTGGCGACCCGAACCCGGGAAATCGTTCTTTCCGACAATGCGGCTCAAGATCGCCGATTTGTCACAGATGCTTACATTCAACGGGTGAAACCAGCGTCACTGTTATGTTTGCCAGTTCAAAATCAAGGCAAGCTTTCAGCCATTTTGTACCTTGAAAATCAGACGGTGGCTGGCGCCTTTACGGCAGAACGGGTTGAAGTCATGAATATGCTTTCGGCCCAGGCGGCAATGTCTATCGAAAACGCGTTGCTCTATGCCAACCTTGAAGAAAAAGTCCGCGAACGCACCCTTGAATTAAGCCAGACGGTTGAGCAACTTCAGCAATCCGAAGCTGAGATTAAAGCCAAAAACACTCAGATTCTGGATAGTATCCGCTATGCAGAAACCATTCAGCAGGCGATTTTGAAAGCGGACGAACCTGTGGTTGGAACAGTGGGCGAGTACTTCATTTTGTTTAAGCCGCGTGACATTGTGTCGGGCGATTTCTACTGGTTCCAAGACTTTGCCGAAGGTGTGCTGGTTGGCATTGCCGACTGTACCGGGCATGGTGTGCCGGGTGCGTTGATGTCAATGATTGGAACGACACTGCTCAATCAAATTGTGGTCGAAAAGGGAATTACTGAGCCAGGGCGAATTCTGGAGTTACTCCACGAAGGGATTCGACGTGCGCTCCGACAGGGTGAGGCCGGGACCGAAACGCAGGATGGAATGGACATTGCCCTGTGCCAGATCAATGTCACCCGCCGCCGACTGATATTTGCCGGGGCCAAACGCCCATTGTATGTTGTGTGGAATGACGGGAACTTTGAAGAAATTCCAGGGAATCGCAAGCCGATTGGCGGGCAACAGCGTGAAGAAATCCGACGCTATCAGAGTCAGGAGCTGGAATTACAATCCGGAATGATGCTGTATATGTGTTCCGATGGATTTACCGACCAACCCAATTTAGAACGACAGAAATATGGTACGAAACGGTTAAGAACACTCTTGCAAACTGTTGCTGGAATTCCAGTTGAGATCCAACATCAGCACATTGAACAGGCCCTGGCCGCTCATCAAGGCAGCGAGCTTCAACGGGATGACATCACCGTTTTCGGATTGAAAATCAGCCTTTAACTGCACGCAGTAAGTTCATTTTGTGTTTGTTATAATTTGTTACAAAACAGAATGAGACGGTACTGTGCTCTCTGTGGTTCAAAAAAGCCAGGGCTGAAATCTTCTGGATAAAATGATAAGGTACTCAGATAATACCGGTCAGTAGTCAGTAGTCAGTAGTCAGTAGTCAACTAAGCTTATTTGATTGAACTACTTGACTGTTTTCTAACATGGGCATTTCATTGCAAAATGGGATAGCTCAGGAGGCAGGATGAATTTCCCTTCATCCCACATTCCACATCCTTCGAAAATTCACTCCATTCATGAGTCTTCTTACTGTAAACCATTTGCAAACCTATTTTTACACCCGGCAAGGCGTTGTTCGGGCAGTTGATGATGTCAGTTTTTCGCTTGAGCAGGGACAGGCGCTGGGAATCGTCGGGGAATCCGGTTCGGGAAAATCAGTGACCGCTCTTTCAATTATGGGACTGGTTGGGGGAACCGGGAAAATTACCGGCGGGGAGATTCACTATAACGGTACAAATCTCCTGAACCTTGCCGCTGATGACCGCCGCCGAATGCGTGGTTCGGAAATTGCCATGATTTTTCAGGATCCGATGACGTCGCTCAATCCGGTGTTCACCATTGGCGAACAAATTGCCGAGGCCATCCGCCTGCACAAAAATTTGCCGCGCAAGCAAGCCTGGGATGAGGCCGTTGAATCATTACAATCGGTCTCGATTCCCGACCCTGCCAAACGCGCCCGTGATTATCCTCATCAGCTTTCGGGTGGGATGCGCCAACGAGCAATGATTGCCATGGCGCTCAGTTGTGATCCGAAACTTCTGATTGCCGACGAACCGACAACGGCACTGGATGTCACCATCCAGGCCCAGATTCTGGAACTCATCAATCAGCTTCGGGTTGAGCGCCAACTGGCACTCCTGTTGATTACTCATGATTTGGGAGTTGTGGCGGAAACCGCTGACCGCGTGGCGGTGATGTATGCCGGAAAAGTCGTCGAAGATGCCGCTGTCCGCGATTTATTTGCTAATCCTCAACATCCATACACCGCAGGGTTGCTGGCAAGCATTCCACGTCTGGGAGATCGGACACGCAACCGGCTCAACACCATTGAAGGCGTTGTTCCAAAGTTGACCGAACTTCCACCAGGATGCGCCTTTGCCCCACGCTGTGGCGAAGCCCAGCCACAGTGCCGGGATGGGGAAATTATTCTGGGAAGACTCAAAACGGCAACCGACCATAAAGTCCGTTGCCGCATGCGGCTTACTGAATGAAGAATTGAGAATGAAGAATGAAGAATAGACATTATCGGAGATAAAACCAGGCCATTGAAAAAGGATGGCGTCAAGTCAGTACCACCCGCGTGAGC
>CAZXCE010000751.1:0-4049 GCA_964639175.1 uncultured Clostridia bacterium | reverse complement strand
GGAACCCGGAACCCGGAACCCGGAACCCGGAACCCGGAACCCGGAACCCGGAATCAAATGTCATGCCGATAGGCGAGAGCCTTGTGCATGGTCACTTCGTCGGCGTAATCGAGATCCCCACCAACGGGCAGCCCCATGGCGATCCGGGTGACCCGGATTCCAGTGGGTTTGAGCAACCGACCGAGGTAATTGGCCGTGGCTTCGCCTTCGGTGGTTGGGTTGGTGGCCATGATGATTTCTTTGACATCAAGGGTTTTGAGTCGCTCCAACAAACTGCGAATTTTTAATTCATCTGGCCCAATACCACGCATTGGCGACAGAGCGCCGTGCAGAACGTGATACAGCCCGTGATATTCGCCAGTGCGTTCAATTGCGAGCAGGTTATGGGCTTCTTCGACCACGCACACAACCGTCTGGTCACGTTGTGAACTGCTGCAATACCGACAGGGGTCAATATCCGTCAAATTATGACAGTGCGAGCACAGCATAATGCGCTGTTTTACGTCCAGAATGGCATTTGCCAGCCGCTCGACGTCATCGTTTGTCGCCCGAAGGACGTGAAAAGCCAGGCGTTGAGCTGATTTGTGCCCAATTCCTGGCAGTCGTTTAAATTCATCAATCAATTTCGCAATAGGTTCAGCAAATTCAGGCATGTCTGTATAGGGCTAAGGGCTAGGGGCTGAGTTGCAGAAAACCACATTGAATCCCGCCCCCTCAACCCCGTGAAAAAATTGGTGTGCGTACCGCAAAATTTTTAAACTGGAAATCACGCCAACTTCAATTATTACACAGTACTAATAAATAGTCAAACCATTGAAAAATATGAATTTGACCGATGATTGGCGACTGACCAGAGACTGGCTGGTGTTATACCATATTGGAATGAAACCATCGTATTAAGGGAAGGCTAAATTATTGAGAAAATTGTATTTTCCTCAGCCCTTAGCCCGATCCCCTCAGCCCCGAATGGTGTTACATCATTCCTGGGAATTTCAAACCCAGCGATTCTGGATCCATTCCGCCCAGCATGTTGCGAACCTGTTGTTTGGCCATATCTTCGGCCCGGCGTTCGCCTTCGTGCACCGCCGCCACAATCAGATCCTGCAGCATTTCCGAGTCGCCTTCTTTCAAAAGACTCGGATCAATCTTGACGGCAATCAGGTGCTTGAGCCCATTCATGGTCACCATAACCATCCCGCCCCCAACTGATGCGGTAATGCGCTCATTTTCAAGGGTCTGGCGCATTTCTTCCTGTTTGCGCTGGGCTTCCTGCATAGCATTTTGCAAACCGCCAAGCTGTCCAAAATCAAATCCTGGAATCTTCATACCTTCTCCTCATTCTGAAAGTAAAAACTCTTTGAATCGAAAATGAAGAATAAAGAATTGCGAACATACCTGACAGGTTCTTTATTCTTCATGCTTCATGCTTCATTCGTTTAGCTCATTGGAACGGCAAATTCGACAAACGGCTCATTGTTCACCACTGACAGAGTGCTGATGTGATAGAGCAACACGGCATCACGTGGAGCCGCAACTTCGGCCACCACTTCGCCAAAATGATTGCGAATCGAAGCAATCATCTGGCCTTCCGCGACCCGATCACCAGCTTTGGCCAGCATTTGTAATAAGCCTCCGGACGGCGCGTTGAGATAGAAGAAATTTGACAGCCGCTCAAAAGCAATCGGCATCAGGGTTTCTTCGAGCATCCGCAGCACACTCATCACGCGTCGGACGCCACGTTCGTGGATAACAATCGCGCTTTCTTCAACCAGTCCCTGGCGACCGGATTCAACCAGCATGGCCGGTTTTCCCTGCAGGGCCACGCTGTGATACCACGTTCCACCAAAAGCATTTCCTTCGCGCAACGGCTCTTCGACAATGAATGGGACACCGAATGATTCGGCCATATTGCGGGTGGTCTGGTCCTGTTCAGGCTCACCACCCCGGCGATAATAGAGGTGCGGCGTCAGATCTTCGGGCAGGTCTCCGCTATGCAAATCAATCAGCGCATCAGCCAGCGGGGCCAGCTCTGAAGTTAAAGCGTAGGCAATGCGTTCGGTTTCCGATCCATTTGGATTCCCAGGAAACATCCGGTTGAGATTTTTTCCATCTGCTGGATTGACAAAAATACCGCGCCCATAAAAGCTTGGGACGTTGACAACTGGCACGGCAATCAGGGTACCGCGCAGTTGAAGCGGATTGATCGCCTGGGTCAATCGCAACAGGGCTTCAACCCCAGGATATTCACTCCCGTGGATGGCCGCCGTAACCAGCAAACACTTTCCAGGCCGAACACCACTGACCACAATCACTGGAATTCCAAGTACTTCATCATTTTCCAGCAATACCTTGAGTTCGCCATTGGTTTTCTTATTTCGCTCAGCCACTGCTGCCTGAATCCAGGCATTCTGCTCATTCGTCATGGTTTTTAATCCTCATTTTTCAGTGTCAGTTGTCAGCCAAATGCTTTCAGAAAAGCCTGAAATCGCTCAACCCACTGGACTTGCTCACGAGTATCGGGAACCGAACAGCCCCGCGCTGATTGAATAACCGCAAAGCTTTCGTCAACCGACTTCCCTTCCCACACCAGAATACAGGCCGCAATCAACGATGCACGTCCAATCCCACCACGACAATGGATCACGATCCGCTGCCCGGCGGCTAAACTGGTGGTGAGCGTCTCGACCAGAAGCCGCACCTCACGAACTGAAGCTGGAGTTGAAAAATCGGGAATCGGAAACGAAATGTACTGTATGCCCTTTTGGATGCACAAGCGCTCTTCTTCCCAAAGATCAAGTTCCTTCATTTCGGGTCCGGTTAAAAGCGACACCACGACCTGGACTCCCTCCTGTTTGAGAGCCTCAATTTCGGACTCAAGCCATTCTCCGCCCCGTGGGCGTGGCATCGTTGCAAGCCGTGGAGACACGGCTCCCAGCCAAAAAAGTCGCATATTTCTTTTCATCTGGAGTGCGGCCCGCTTGACGCCGCTTTTTTTCAAACGAGATTAGTCAAGCGGGGAGGGCGAAATCATCACCCGATTTCCACCAGCATCTTTGGCCAGTTCAAGTGCCAGATTCACGGCACTGAGCAAGGAATCAAGTGAAGATTTCAATGGGAAGGAAGTGACAACGCCAAGACTGATCGTGAGCCATTCATCTGATTCGCGGTTTGGCATCGAGAGCCACAGCGATTCGGCCTGTGAACGCAGATGCTCAGCCATTTCGGCAATCTCATCTGAAGTCACGCCCGGCAACACAATGAAAAACTCAGCCGAACCACAATAGGCAATCAGTTTCGGCTCTGTACGACACTCAGTTTCAATCATGTCAGCCACGGGACTTAAAATGGCTTTACTGAGTTCAGGAGTTACCGCAGTCCCATATTTCACAAATGGATCAACCACAAGTTTTATGAAAGAGACTTCGACCTGGGTAAAACGATTGTTCCAGTGGGCCACAAGCGTTTTGTTCAATTCCTGAGCCGTCATCAATTCGGCGATTTTGCCGGCCAGTTCTTCCTTGATATCTGCCGGGTTCAAACCGCCGGACTCTGATTCATCAAACGACACCGACCATACCGGCTGGGATCCGGGCAGTGGGTGTGATTGAGTTGGTAAAAAGGCCGAAGGATGCACCTCCTGAGGCGTGATCGGTTGAGTCCCAGTTTCTTTCCAGGTATGCCCGGCTGAGGAAGGAGTTGCGGATAGTATTTCAGCCGAAATGGATGGTGGCGCAGCAATGCCCGGTTCACTGGTCCTGAGTATAGACGACAGAGTTACTTCTTCTGCCCACTGTGAAGGCTGAGGGGCACCTGCCAGCGGTGCGGTTATGGCCCGAACGGCCTCTGAAATATCTCCCTGCTCGTTCTGAATTCGGTGGACATATTCGCCATACACACCCTCAGCAGGAACGATTGGCTTGAGTTTGGCGGTTTTACCACGTTGGAGAATTGATTCGATTGCTGATAATCCTTCTTCGATGGGCGCCTCAACAGGTTTTACAGATTCCATTTTGAGTGTTTCCGACAGTCGGGGAAACTCAGGAATGGGG
>CAZXCE010000750.1:0-4050 GCA_964639175.1 uncultured Clostridia bacterium | reverse complement strand
GTGATGCCCGAAGCCTTAGAACGATGGCCAGTGAGCTTGCTTGGAAAAGTCCTCCCTCGCCACCTGCAAATCATTTATGAAGTGAACCATCAATTTTTGCAGCAAGTTCGGGCTCTGCATCCCAATGACGATAACCTGTGCGCCCGCATGTCGCTTATCGAAGAACCATCTCAGCCTGGCGGTGAAAAACACGTTCGGATGGCCTATCTGGCGATTGTCGGCAGCCACAGCACCAACGGCGTCGCCGCCCTGCACACTGAAATCCTCAAAAATGACCTCTTTAAGGATTTCTACCAGATGTTTCCTGAGAAATTTAACAACAAAACCAATGGTATTACTCAACGTCGCTGGCTCAAGATGTGCAATATGAAACTGTCAGCGCTCATCAACGACGCCATTGGCGACGAATGGACCACCAACCTCGATCATTTGAAAAAACTGATCCCATTTGCTGAAGATGCTGAATTTCGCAAGCAATGGCAGGCCGTCAAACGCCATAACAAAAAACGACTGGCCGGGCTCATCAAGGGCGATACCAGCCTGGACTCGATCTTTGACACCCAGGTCAAGCGTCTTCACGAATACAAACGCCAGTTGCTCAATGTGTTACACGTCATTACGGCGTACAATCGGATTCGTGAAAACCGCAATGTGGATTATGTGCCTCGAACAGTGATCTTCGGCGGCAAAGCGGCGCCGGGGTATGCCATGGCCAAACTGATTATCAAGCTGATCCATGCGGTCGGTGACGTCGTCAACCAGGATCCAGCCGTTCGCGGATTGCTCAAAGTTGTCTTTTTGTCAAATTACCGCGTCTCACTGGCTGAACGGATCATTCCCGGAACGGATCTTTCCGAACAGATTTCAACGGCTGGAACTGAAGCTTCAGGTACTGGCAACATGAAATTTGCCCTCAACGGCGCCCTCACCATCGGCACGCTCGATGGCGCCAACATCGAAATGCTCGAAGAAATCGGCGAAGACAACATGTTCATCTTTGGGCTCAAGGCAGATGAAGTCCGGGAACTCCGAAAAACCTATAACCCAAAGGACTACTACAATCAGAATACTGAACTCAAACAGGTACTGGATATGATCCAGAACGGGTACTTCAGCCCGCTGCATCGTGATCTGTTTGACCCAATCATCCATTCCCTGCTTTATTCGGGCGATCAATATATGCTGCTGGCCGATTATGCTGCCTATATTGAATGCCAGGACCGTGTGTCTGAAGTCTACCGCGATCAGGAAGAATGGACCCGGCGTTCGATTTTGAACGTTGCCAATGTCGGCAAATTCTCCAGTGACCGCACCATCCGGCAGTATGCTGAAGAAATCTGGAATGCTTCGCCGGTGGCGGTTGATATGTCAACCTGCCTGCTTTAAATGCAAGTCAGTACCGCCTGCGTGAGCGGGTGGATAGAATGTCATTTCCCAACCCACCCGCTCACGCGGGTGGTACTGACAAATGAGGTCTTATGCGACGTTTGATCATCCTGGTGCTGCTTAGCTCTTTGTTTTTGTCCCTGGCGTGCAAAACTGGCCCAAGTCCGGAAGAAGCCGGGAAAATTCGGGTCGGAATCGTCTTTGATATTGGTGGAAAAGACGATAAGTCGTTTAATGCCGCGGCCTGGGAAGGTGTCAAGCGGGCGGCGAAAGATTTCCCGATTGTACTTCGGGATGTTGAACCCGGTGAACCCACCTCGCTTGAACCTTCGATGCGGGCTTTTGCCGAACGTGGGTATGACCTGATCATTGGCATTGGATTTGCCCAATCACCGATTATGGAAAGCGTCGCCAAAGACTATCCGAATTTGAATTTTGCGATTGTGGATTCAGTGATTGAATTGCCCAATGTTGCCTCTCTGGTTTTTGACGAACACCAGGGCTGCTTTCTGGTGGGGATGATTGCCGCGCGAACCACCAAAACCAACAAGATTGGCTTTGTTGGCGGCATGGATGTTCCGTTGATTCGCAAATTTGCCAAAGGGTATGAAGAAGGCATTCACTACGTCAATCCAAAGTGCGAAGTGTATGAAAACTTCGTCGGCATCAACGATGCTGCCTGGAATAACCCCGGCAAAGGCAAGGAATTGGCCAAAGCACAGTTTGACAAAGGGGCGGATACCGTCTTTCAGGCGGCTGGAAACTCGGGGATTGGCGTCTTTGATGCGGCTGAAGAAGTCAACCGCTTCGCCATCGGCGTTGACTCAAATCAAAACTGGATGAAACCGGGCATTATCCTGACCAGCATGGTCAAACGCGTTGATGTCGCTGTGTACAGCACGGTCAAAGAAGTCGTCGAAAAGAAATTCAAAGCCGGAATTCACTCCTACGGGCTGCAAAACGACGGCATTACGTTTGCCCTTGATCAATACAATCAGAAACTGATTCCCCAAACGGTGATTGATGAAGTGGATGCCGCCCGCCAGAAAATCATCAAGCAAGAAATCAAAGTCACCGACATTATGGCGAAATAATACCAGTCAATAGTCAGTACCACCCGCTCACGCAGGCGATACTGACACGTCCTTCATTTCCAACACCGACCTGACCTGACACAAAATCCGGTAGAAGCAACTATAGTCAATCCCTTATTCCAATCTGACACAGGCGGAGAATCAGAATCACCAGTCCAAGGATTACAACCAGGGCAAACACAACCATCACTCGTGTTTCTAAAACTGTCTGTTCGGGATCAGGGATTTCCCGAAAATCCTTCCCGCACAAGAGGCATTCGCCGGTTCGTTCATCCAAAAATTCACCTGTTCCGCATATTTCACAGGCACTGACGACAATAGGGAGCAGCGCCAGGTCTTCGGCTGGTTCTTGCCAGCGAATGGCCTGACCAAATCCAGGAATCTCAACCAGCGGACCAAATGCAATCTCACGGTTGATCGTGACTGGCTCAACGCCGTCACAGCGCTGGCAGACGCCCGTTGCCGGGTCAAATTGATCTGATTGATGGCAGATATCACAGCGCGTTGGTAACCGTTCGTCTTTGATTTTGAGCATATGAAACCATTTCGGGTTCAGGGTTCAGGGTTCAGGGTTTGCAAGTAGGGATCAATTGAATTTGATATACCTTTGATATAGGTTGGGATTCGACCCGACGCATTCCTGGAAAAAGGAACTCAATCACGTGCTTTTCAATCAATTGAAGACGTTCTGGAGCACCAAAATCTGGTCGAGAAAATGGCTGTTGCTTGGAATTGGGCTGGTACTCTTTCTCACAACATTTTACACGCTTTGGACACTCAGTCGCTCGCGGACTTTCCAACTCTTCGGCAAACTCGTTGCCCGCGTCGAAACCACGCAAAAACTTGTCGCCCTGACCTTTGACGATGGCCCAAACCCGGTCGGGACAGACAAAATCCTGGACATTCTGGCTCGCAATCAGGTCAAGGCGACCTTCTGCCTGACCGGGGCTGAACTGACCCAGTACCCGGAACTCGGTCGAAAAATCGTCATGGCGGGACATCAAGTCGCGAACCACTCGTTTTCGCATGACCGGATGGTGCTGCAATCCCAAAGCTTTATTCGGAATGAAGTCGAACGCACCGATGCACTAATCCGGCAGGCTGGCTACCAGGGCGAAATCCTTTTCAGGCCACCCTATGGCAAGAAGCTGTTTGGACTTCCCTACTATTTAAGCCAGACCGGGCGCACAACGCTAATGTGGGATGTCGAACCGGAAAGCTTCTCCGGGATTGAAGGCAATGTTCAGAACATCGTGAATCACGTCACGACGGGCGTTCGTCCAGGTTCGATCATCCTCCTCCATGTGATGTACCGTGGCCGTGAAGCGTCAATGGAGGCTGTCGAGCCAATCATCACCAGGCTCCGGGCTCAAGGTTACACATTTGTAACGGTGAATGAGTTGTTGAAGTAGGGGGCAGGGTTTCTAAAGGGCTGAGAGATGAAAGAAATCACCCTGTCGCCTTGTCAGTTGGTTATCTTGTCAGGATTTGGGGTTCCGGTGAGGAGAAGGACAAGAGTTCGAAAACCCGGAACCCGGAACCCGGAACCCGGAACCCGGAACCCGGAACC
>CAZXCE010000749.1:0-4058 GCA_964639175.1 uncultured Clostridia bacterium | reverse complement strand
TCGAAGGGATGAGGGATGAAGGATGAGGGATGAAAGAAAACCAGGTCTTCAGCCCCAAGCCCCATAAGTGCCAACATAACAGAAAAATGCACCTCGAAGAGGTATAGATTTTCAGATAAAGAAACCACGGAATACACGGAACACACAGAAAATAAATCCAAATTTTTCAATAATTTCTGAGATTCCATCAAATACCAGTCAGGGAAATATTTATCTGAAAGGCTATAGGCAGAGGGTAGCCTGGGGTGCAGAGCCACCCCAGGCTACCTTCTCGCTACCTCTTCGAGGTGCAGCTACCTGGTATCTTGGCGCTTATGCCCCTGAACCCTGAACCCTGACCCCTGAATCAGCTTTCCTCACTTTCTCACTCCGTCCAGATTGGCCCATTCGCCTGATTGAATAAACGATGCCCAGTAAAACGGATGCTGCCGTCGTGGGTCCTTGAGCAGTTTGAGTTGGGTCTGGCGGAGCGCTTCTGAGCGGCCTTCGCCGGTTTTGAGGCGCTGATAGTATTCAACCATGAGCTGACGCGTGCCAGCGTCCGACACTGGCCAGAGGCTCATTAACTGGGCTTCGCTGCCGGCCAGCACCAGCGAGCGACGCAATCCATAGACACCGTCGCCGTTTTTGATATCTCCCAATCCAGTATCACACGCCGAAAGTACAACCAGTTTGGTGCCCCATAAATCCAGACTGGAAGCTTCCAGGGCGGTCAGAGTTCCATCGTCTTCGCCGCTTCCTCCGGTGTTGGCGCCGGCAAAAAACAGCCGCGAGCGCAGGAGCGGACTGGCCTCAAACAGGTGTTCCAATGTAAGGCCTTTGCGTTTCCCTTCATCAGTTGTCAGGTTCTCATCTGTGGTCGGCGCATCCAGAGCGGCATCTTCAAGAAAATCCCCGTGGGTGGCAATATGTAGAATTGCCGGACGATGCAGGGTTTTCAGAAACTGTTCGGTTGCCGCTTTGGCTGTTTCAACCTGTGCATTGGGGAAAAAGGCTTTGATTTGAAGCCCTTCCTGGGCCGTTCCTTTGAGTCGAACCAGCGGAAGCAACTGTTTCCCGGCCAAAACGGGGCCGGTGCCCTGGCCATAATCCGGATCCGCCACAACGGTTGGCGGTGCCAGGCTGTCAATTTTCACTTGCAGTCGTAACAAATCCCGGCCACTCGTCAAATAGGTGACGGTGTTGGTTTCGACCAGGTATTTCTGGGTTTCGTTCATCAGCGCGGCAAAGGGAATCAGGTTCAGCTCTCCGTCAGGCGCAATCAGGAGCTGCTTTTTGGTACCGATACATTTGCGAATCGGCTGTATCACCCGCCGGAATAATTCCTGTGCCAGTATTTGAAAATTCGGAGGTTCATGGCTGGTTGCCTGCCCGGTGGCTTTGCTCGATGCAGGTCGCCGAACTGTTTTGCGAAACTCAGTGGCCAGGCGGTCAAGGGCTTCTGCTTCACCCAGGTCGGCCCAGTTGAGAGCACCGCTACGGTCAAGGGTATAGGCCGCATAACGCGAAGCACCAAAGGTTCGACCCTTGGGGTCATAGGCTTTATATCTGACAAATTCAATCAGAATGGCATCTGGCGGAATCGCTTTTTGGATATTCTCGATGGAAACTGGTTGATGTTGGACTTGAAATTCCGCGCTCCGGGCACTGATTTTGGCTTCCAGGTCCTCGGCCTTTTTTTCAAGTGCGTCCAGTTCCGCCAGATATGTCGCCTGGGTCTGGTTGCCCTGGCCTCTGAGCGTCAAGGTGGATTGAAATTGTCTTGTTCGGGTCAGTTCATCCAGCAGTGTCTGATCTTCGGGGGTGGCCCGGCGGCGGAGGGTCTCAATTGTATTGGCGGTTGCGTCCAGTGCCCGTCCTTTACGCCGGAGTACCACCGCCATTGCTGCCTGCAATGCTTCTGGATTCTGTGGTGCCGCCTGGAGATGAAACGAGATGGTGAAGTCAGTTTTCAGGGACGTCGTGTCAAGGTACAACAGTTTTTGACGTTCTGACCCCAGGGTCAGATTTCGAATGAGATCACGCTCAGTCACGTCATTGCTTCTTGAGAGATAGCCAGCCGCCTGAGCCAGTGTGCCATCGGCCTGGCACACAGCCGCCAGATTATAGAGCGTCTGGGCAAGTTCCGGGTGGTTTGGCGCCAGGACACGTTGCTGGAGTGCCAGTGCCTGCTGGTACAAGGTTTTTGCCTTTGCCAGATCTCCTTTTTTTCCATAGAGCCCAGCCAGATTAAACAGCGCAAAGGCCACTTTGGGGTGTTCCGGCCCGAATATTTTTTCCCGAATCGCCAGCACCTGGTCATAGAGTTTCTCTGCCGCTTCATACTCCCTGGTGGCTGTTTTCAGTGACGCCAGGTTATTGAGACAGATTGCAACTTTGGGATGTTCAGCGCCCAATGATTTTTCCAGAATGGCCAGCACCTGACGGTATTCCGCTTCAGCCTGGGCATAATTACCTCTGGCCTGGTGCAAATTGGCCAGATTGCTGAGGATGCTGGCCATCCAGGATGGGTCGGCTTTTCGAGCTTTCTCCAAAATCGCCAGTGCCTGGAGGTAGAAACCCTCAGCCCGTACCGAATCGCCTTTGTCCTCATAGAGGAGTGCCAGATTGTTGAGACCAACGGCGACATCCGGATGCTCTGGCCCCAATGCTTTTTCATGAATGGCCAGTGCGCGGACAAACAGTGGTTCGGCGGTGGTGTAATCCCCCTGTGCCTGGTATAGCTCGGCCAGACTGTTGAGATCTTTGGCTACCCTGGGGTTTTCCGGACCCAGCTTCTGTTCGCGAATGGCCAGGGCCCGGCGAAATAACGGCTCAGCCTGGGCAAAAGCGCCAGTCTCTTTGTAGATCAACCCCAGGTTAAACAGGTTAGCCGCAACTGACAGGTTCTCTGACCCCAGGGTTTGCTCTCCAATCGCCACTGCCCGAATGAACAACCGTTCTGCCTGGGCATATTTTTCCTGGAAATAATAGTTCGACGCCAGATTCATGAGGCTGGCTCTGAGACTGGAAGGCTCTGATATTTTTTCCCGAATGGCGAGGGCCCGTTCAAACAGTGGCCCGGCTTTCCCATATTCGCCACGCTCATAAAAGACCAGGGCCAGGCTATTGAGTGTCGTGGCAACCTCGGAATGCTCTGGACCAAATCGTTTCTCAAGCAGGATCAGTGCCCGGCGATAGCTTGACTCGGCTGTGGCCACATCGCCTTTGCCTTTGTAGAGTGCCCCCAGGATTTGGAGGCTGTCTGAAACCAGCGGGTGCGCGGTGCCCAGGATCGTTTCACTGGTTTCAAGAGCCTGGGTTGCGAGAGACAGTCCATCATCAAGCTTGCCGGCCTGACGAAGCGCCTGGGCTTTTTGAAGCAGGCTTTTGACTTCAAGTTCAGTCCGGTCCTGAGCCGTGGCTGGTCGTATCAGTTCAACTTTGATTTCATATTTGCCTGGCGACGCTTTGGTTTCCGGCGACGCCACCTCCAGTTGATAGGTGCCTGCGGTTTCCGCAATAAACGCCAGCACCTCGGGTCCCTGCGTTCCATTGGGGCTGTCTACTTCCAGGAGTTTTCTTTCCTCCACACTCAGTAGTCGAACAATGACGTCAATTCCTTTCTGATGCACCACCAGTTTCAGATAGTCATTGGCCTGCAAGGAAAGTGTAAACCGGTGATGTTCACCGCCATTGAGGGTTCGCTCGACTGCAATGTCCGGGCGGAGGCGTTCAGTTGCCGGTTGTGAAGATTGGGTACCGGATTGGGCTTCGACCAGAGCGGTGTTCACCACCGAAGTCGCAAGCAAAGAAATCAAGCCGATGCCAGCGAGCGAATATCTCGCCAGGGGGCAGACGAAATGACGTGCCATAAGGTTCTCGATGTGGAAGAAAATGAAGATTGAAAGGGGAAGCCGATGAGGGGGCAGGGTTTGAGAAACAGGGTATCGGGTATCAGATTTTGGGTTTTGAAAAGACGAAAAAGACATAAAAGACATAAGAGACATAAAAGGACATAAGCCTCGAAAACCCGGAACCCGGAACCCGGAACCCGGAACCCGGAACCCGGAACCCGG